>CAZZBB010000046.1:0-141342 GCA_964652195.1 uncultured bacterium
TTGGAATTATCAAAATCAGCAAGGACAACAAAAACACAAAATTACACTTTTTGAAAATTCTTATAAAGTTAATTCAAAGTGGAGTAAAGTCAGTCTATGACAGAGGTTAGAGGGGTAATTTACACCAATTTCAATGTCACAAAATGTGTCAAAAAGTGTAACTTTTTTCACTTTTTCGACACTTATTCGGCACAGGGAAAAATCAACATTTTCACGATTAATCATCTAAGAATTTAGGATTAAAGGTCTGTTTTTGCACCCTATTAGTTTGTCTGGATATTAGGATTAAATCTCCAATTTTCGATTATTAGTTTTAATCCCATTTCTAAATGAAAATGTCTCTTTTTTAGAAAATGTCTCTTTTTTAAAGAATAACCTTTTCGGTTGTGCAGCATGAGATGACATCCCAAATAAACTTGGAATGTATCATCATTTCTTAGAAATGGTATAATATATAAATGTGAAATGTATAGCAGAAAATACCAAAACTAAACAACCTTGTAATTTCGCAATAAATAAGTTTCTGTGATATAATTAAAACACCACTGGCAACACCTCTTGATGAAAAATTAAGTATAGCTGCTCATTATGTAGAGAAATCCAAAAGGAAACGTATTTGTTAACTCCAAATGATCTTATATATGCTTATATAACGAGTTGTGTAGAATAATTTTAGTAATCAATAGTTTCAAATATATTAGGTTTGAAAAAAATATCCTTCATTAGTTGAGACGTTTTTTGTCTCATAGGGACGAATTGTTTATAGTACAAATCTCAAAATCCGTGAAACAATTAGTTAACTGGCACAAGTCGTAATTATAAGATTGTCAAATGTAATACTCGGTTAAGAACCATGGAAAAGATACTACTGATTCGTCTGAGTTCTCTCGGAGATATTGTATTAACAACACCTGCTATTCGAGCGATACGATCACATTATCCGGATGCATATATTGCAATGTTGGTAGCAAAACAATCTGCTGATATATTGCAACATAATCCTCATCTAAATGAAATTATACATTTTGACAGATTAGCTAAGAATAAAGATACAGGAGAGATGTACCGGATTCTGCGTATATTACGGCAACGAGATTTCTCTCTATCCTTTGATTTTCAACGCAAATTCCGTACTGAACTCCTTATGTATTTATCTGGAGCAACAGAACGGGTGGGTAAGGGAATTCTTTCTACTGTACGTGTTCCTGAATCTGGTACCAAACACGCCACAGAACACTATTTTGATCTGTTACATGCTGTTGGGATACCTACTGAAAATAGAGAATTGGAAATCTATCTTGAGGAGTCAGAACGAATTAAGGCAAGCCAATTATTCAAACAGAAAGGAGTAAATGATGAGAATTTAACTATCGGATTATTCCCCGGGGCAGGTTGGAAGTTGCGTGAATGGATGCCTGAACGTTTTTCCGAGATTGGAGACAAACTCGTCTGTCATTTCAACGCTAAAGTCGTAATATTCGGTGGACCAAATGATGTAGAACTCGTGAATTATATTTCTAATACCATGAATGAAAATGCCTATAATTTTTCCGGAAAACTAAATATTCGAGAATTAGCATCATGTATAGAAAAGTGTGACCTTTTTATATCAAATGATACAGGACCAATGCACATTGCAACTGCTGTAGGTACACCAACTATTGCTCTTTTTGGACCAGGAAATCACATACGATTTCAACCTATTGGCGAAATTCATACACTTATAAGATTTGATGTTCCTTGCAGCCCATGTAAACAGTTTACTGATAAATGTAAAGATAATATCTGTATGAAGGGAATAACTGTTGATGATGTATGGGAATCCATTTGTCAGATCCTTAGTTGATGGTAGAGGCGGAGGAAATCCTACTAAATGAGTTCTTATCCACAAGCAGCTTCAAAAACACGAAGGTGATTACCACCCAACACTTTCTGTATTTCCTCATCAGAATATCCTCGTTCAATTAAACCTTCGGTGATTTTTGGAAATACTGTTGCATCCTTAAGAAGATCCCCGCCACCATCAAAATCCGAACCGATTCCTACATGGTCAACTCCAGCAACATCAATTGCATATTCAATATGATTCAAGAGTTTAGCAAAAGGTGGAGGATTATTCCATCCATCCTCAGTAATGAAACCAGGTACAAAGGTAATGCCGACAACACCATCATTCGCTGCAATTGCTTTCAGTTGTTCATTTGTTAAGTTTCGAGGGTGGTTGCACAAAGTTTTACAATTACTATGAGATGCGATAATTGACTCAGTTGATGTATCCAATACATCCCAAAACCCGCGTTCACTAATATGTGAAACATCAACAAGTATTCCAAGTAAGTTCATCTCTTTAACTAACTCAATACCAAATTTCGTCAACCCACCACCAGTTTCTCCTTCATCAACACCCGTTGATACCCAAGTATTAGGATTGTGTGTTAATCCAATTGACCGAACCCCCAAACAATAAAGAGAACGTAATATATTCAAACTACGTTCTACACCCTCACTATTCTCAATAGCTAAGATACATGCCATCTTCCCAGCTGATTTAGCAGCACGTATATCTGTACTATTTTTGGCTATACAGATATCGGATGGGTTGTGTTCTACCTGCATATCAAACCATCCAAAAGCGTCCAGTGCGTATGAAAGATGGTTTTTCCATGCACGGGTTACGTCAACAGCAAAAAAAGCGGCATCAATCCCACCTTGACGCATCTTGGGTATATTAAGCTGAATCCCAATTGCATCTTCTTCTGGTGGGACTTGACCGCGCAAATATGCAATTGTCCCTTTATATGCTTTTCCACATTTTGTATATTCATCCTTGAGACTTATATTGCCTCGTCGTATATGAGCAACGATTGAGTCATTATGTGAATCTATAACAAGAGATTGTTTATGAAGATCATTAATTGATGTTGATTCTACCATTCGTCTATTCCTTTGAAATGATTTTCTCAATATAACGGTTATGCGTGAATTTGTATTACCAAATATAGTTTGTCCCAAAGAATATCATATCTATTTACAAATCAATACAATATATCTGCCGTATGTCTTTATGTACGGAGTCAAAGGAAATTATCACAACCTCTGTCATACCATATCTGATAATTAAATTCTCTATAATGTAGCATACACTTTCAGTTTATGCGGTATTCTTGTCGTGCGTAACAACTGTTCATGGGATAAACATTTGTAGAAATGGTATAAGTTCAGTTTCCCGACAAATTTCACTGAAGCTAATTAATATATAACAAAATGATTTAGAATGAAACAGCAATTCTGTTTTATCGTTAATAGTATACAATCACAGTGAAGAAAGGCAAAAAGATGGATTTTGTTGCAAAAACGGACATTGGTACACTCCGAGAGAGAAACGAAGATTCCTATTATTATGATAATAAGAATCGTCTATTTGCAATTGCAGACGGCATGAGTGGACATGCTCGAGGTGATATTGCAAGTAAACTTGCGCTGCAAGTATTTGAGGAATGGGCAGAATCAAATACATATCTTGCAAGTGATCTTGGTCCTATCAAAAGACTTACAATATTAGAAGAGATAGCCACAGAAGCAAATCGTAGAGTCTATACTATGTCACAAAATTCTCCTCAATATCAAGGGATGGGTACAACTCTTACAGCAGGTTTTGTTACCCCAAGTTACCTCACTTATGTGCATGTAGGTGATAGTAGGATTTATGTATTACATGACGACATTCTAACACAGATTACCACCGATGATTCCTTAGTACAAAAGATGATTGAAAAAGGCGAGATCACCCCAGAAGAGGGTAGGGTTCATGCGAAACGTAATATAATTACCCAAGCTATTGGATTAGCAGAAAAAATAGACTTCACTACAGATGTCTATCCACTTGCTGCAGGTGATACTATCCTTGCTTGTACTGATGGCTTGCACGATTTAATTATTGACGATACAGAAACAAAAAACATCATATCTTCTTCATCCTCTCTTGAAGCTGCAAGTGAAAACTTAGTCGATAGAGCACTTACCCTTGGTGGAACAGATAATGTTACAGTTCTTTTAACTTCAATAGAATAACATCTACTTTTAACCGATCTAAATAGACAATTCTCTCCACCGATTAATCAGCATTCCAGAAAAATTAGCATGTAACCTAAACTAAAATTTTGTGATCTCCCCCCATAAGAATCCAAAGCCATCCAATTCTACAAAATCTGGTTCAGGCTCACATTAGAGAAAATGAAACACCGTTGTTCCTACTAATTGTCATCAGTAACAAGTCCTAATACCATTTCATCTTCGTCAAAATCCTCTGATTGATCGTTGACAGGAATTCCATCTATGTTTGGTATTTCAACATGTGGTGCTTCTGCCCATAACCTCTCCAGACTATAGTAGGAACGTTTTTCCTCTAAGAATACGTGTATTACAAAATCGACATAGTCTAACAAAATCCAATCAGCTTTTTGTGCTCCCTCTCGATGCCAAGGTCGTTGGTCCCAATTTACCTCCAGTTCTTCTAATACCGCCTCAGAAATTCCTTCAACCTGAATATCTGAAATACCACTAAAAATTGCGAAAAAATCTGTAAAGCAATCCAACTCCCGAAGGTCAAGAATTACTGGATTTTGTGCACGATGACTTACTGCGGCAGATGCTGCTGCCTTTATGATTTCCAATGTTTGATTGCTGTCCATAGAATTATTCTCCTAATTAATGTGTCGGAACTTACGCAAAATTTAGAGAAATATGACAATTTAGTTGAAAGATCGTTATATTACACTTTAAATCCCATTACCTGACAAAAAAGAAGGTATAAGTGCTGATATCTATACCTTTCCTGCTTGGGTAGTTTATATCTAAATTAACAAGGTAGTGATTTTACCAAAGTGTGATTGTAGGTTCGAAGAGTATTTGGATGAATGATCCAACCCTTCTTTAATAGATACTCAATTTTATAACGGGCAACGTGATGTACAGCTTGATCTAAGTTTTTTTGTGCTATTTCTCTAACATATTCTGCTTCTAAATATTCACGGGTTGGTTCAGAAAAGTCAGCCACATACAACAGTTTTGCTGTAATACCCATTGAGGAATTTCCTGTTGTGTGGTTTCGTATTGCTTCAAGTACATCCAGATCGGTGACATTGAATAAAGTAATTGCATACTTCACACCGATAATCGCATTTAATAAAGCTGGCATAATTTTCTCAATTGGATCAAGTTCTATTTTATACTGTGCAGCAGCAGCATATAATTGATGATCGTCCATCCATTTAACAACATCATGAAGCAGTGCAGCTAAATTAATTTTCCAAATATCTGCTTGATGGAAACGGGCTAAATCAATTGCTGTCTCCTGTACTGAAAGTACATGACTGAGTCGTTCAGAAGTTAATTTATTTGAAAGATAATTCTGGATTTCTATTGACTTAGGATGTTGTCGGACTTCTATGAGTGTAGGATATGAAACGTGGGGGATTTTATCGGCTGAATCAAGTATATTCAATGCTATTCTCTCATTAAGAATGGTCAAAAATTAAAATTGATGAAATTGAATAATTTATTCAAAATGGTTATCTTTTTACTGATTATCAGTCTGCTTTTTAAGTAATTTAGCCAGAGTGTCTTCTTGAATTTCACTTTGTTCTATCTTGGTTAAATCCTCATCATCAGATATAGGTGTACTAATACGGTATTCTTCATTAAGCCATTTTCCTAAATCAATTGATTTACACCTTTTACTACAGAATGGAAAATTTGGGGGGAGTGGAATACCCTTCTGATATATAAATTTATATTCTGTTCCGCATTGACTGCATTTTATTTTCATTATAAACACTCCATGAAAAATCAACCTATTGAATATTGGTAATCAGAAATTGTATAGGATCTAATTTATTGTTTTCATTTTGAATGATCCCGGTACAAATGATGTTCATTAATATAATTAACGACATCTTCAGGAATAAGATATCTTACAGAGTGTTTTTCTCTAATTCGATTACGAATCTCTGTCGCAGATATGTCTGATCCAGTAATTTTAAATATTGTAATTTGATTACGAATTTTTAATGGAACTTGTTCCAAATCGTAATTAGGACGGGTCGTTACAACCAAAGTACATAGTTTTAACACATCATCAAAATCTTTCCAAATTTTGTATTCTATTAAGGAATCAGCACCTATTATCCAAGCAAGTTCAGTTATCTCCTTTAGATTTTGAAGTAATAACTTGATTGTCTGAATAGTGTATGAAGGTCCGTTTCGATCAAGTTCGATTCGTGATACATCAAAATAAGGATTCTGTGCAGTTGCTAACCTAACCATCTGATACCTATGTTCCGCAGACACCATATCAGGTTGTGACTTATGTGGAGGACGAGCAGCTGGAACAAAAAGAATCTTGTCGTAATTTAGACCATCTCTTACCTGTTCGGCACTCATCAAGTGTGCAAAATGAATTGGATTAAAAGTGCCTCCCATAATTGCGATTTTCATTTAATTATTTCACATTAAATCCGATAGACTACAGTCTTTGTAAGGATTTGTCGTCTGTTGAAACCGTTCAATAATTATAAAATGGACACTAACTATTCTTATCAAGAGTATATCAATTTAGGGTATAAAATTCAAGCCAATTAGGTTTTGCTGATGTCGGTTAATCTTATAAAAATGGATGGTCTGAACAAAACCATCCATTTTTATAGTGATAATCTGTATTAATTTACCATATCATTATCTTACTATAGTTTGGACAATTTTAGAGATAGCACTCCGCTGGCGTGCGGGATTGCTATGCTTCACTGCTATAGATATATTGCTCCGCTGGAGCAAAACCCACAACATATCTGTGTGTGTTAGATGAAATCAATAGAGAACTAACTACACCGAACTTACGATGTCTCCTCAAGCCAGCGGGGTGATCTGTCTATACAAATAAAAGTCAGACAGCCCCGTACTCCAGCGGAGTACTATGCAAAGATGTCTTTTTTGAGTGGGTTATACCGACCCCAAAACTATCAGGAAAACAGAAAACCCATGAAACACGACATGAGACCGACAGAAACTGTACAAACTATAGTTATCTTTGGTAAAAGGAAATTCGGTAGAGAAGAATAAATTGACAAATTAAGGTAAGTTAGCCTGAAAAAATAAAATTGTAATAACGGAATATTTTATGGCACAATTATTGCATAAATAGTTTATTATGAGGTAACATAGAGATGTCTGTGAACCATGTGCCTGTTTTGTCAAAGGAAATTCTCAATTATCTAAATCATAATCAAGTAGGGATTTTTGTTGATACAACTGTTGGATTAGGTGGACACAGTCAAAATATACTTAAACATTTTAATTCCATTAATCGTTTAATTGGAATAGATTTAGATAAGTCAGCCCTCGCTATCGCAGAAGAAAAGTTATGTGAGTATAAAGATAAAATTAACTTAGTTCATGATAACTTTTCCAATCTTAGTAATATATTAGGAAAAATTGGTGTAAATAGTGTAGATGGAGTCTTGATGGATTTAGGTGTATCCTCATTACAGTTGGATACCCCAAATAGAGGATTTAGTTTTCAAGAGTTGGGTGATCTGGATATGCGTATGGATGTTGGCATAGGTATATCTGCTGCGGATATAATCAATGGCAGTCCACCAGAAGAACTTATAAGTATTTTTGCGGAATTTGGAGAAGAACGGTATTCAAAACGGGTTGTTAGAGAAATCGTCTCGACTCGTAAACATGAAAGAATAACAACTACACTACAACTTGCGAACATTGTTGAAAATTCATATCCTAAAAAAGTAAATCCAAGCAGTAGGTTTAATAGTCGGAGTATTCATCCTGCCACCCGCGTGTTTCAAGCATTAAGAATTGTAGTAAATAATGAACTTGACAACCTAAAAGAGGGGTTGGACGCTGCAGTCTCTCTACTCAATCCCGGCGGGTGTCTATGTATAATTAGTTTTCATTCACTTGAAGATAGAATAGTTAAAAGAAGGTTTCAATCACTTAGTAAGCATTGCGTTTGTCCTCCAAAGATACCGATATGTATCTGTAATCATAAAAAAGCACTAAATATAATAACAAAACGGCCTGTGATTCCTTCTGTTGATGAAATAGAAAATAACCCACGTGCAAGAAGTGCTAAATTGCGGGTAGCAACTAAAGTATGACTATCTTTGTCGAACGGTGTTAAAAGGACATTAATGTGTATCAATATTAACAATAGTACGTATATTTTATTATACAATGCGTGATTCAAATTCATTTTCAAACCTATTGATAGAGGAAGAAGACTCTCAACCGAAAGTTGCAATGTTTTTTGTATACTTGGTATTAGGTTTATCTTTATGTGTATTCGGTGCAAGTATATGGTTTTCATCTTATCAGAAGAGAGTATATATCCGTATAAGACCGGCTTTTGATACGCAACAGAGCAAGATTCAGCATGAAATTCATAAGTTGATTCTGGTCGAAAACACATTAACTGATGTTGAGAGAATTCGAAGAATCTCAAATGAACTTGGACTTGTAGAATATACAGGATCAATACTTGAATTACGAGACATGCAAATCACTAAGAGTCAATGAATCAGATAAATAAACTCTCAATACGAAGGCTTGTTTTAATCCTAATTTGTCTACAATTAGGTTTTATCGTCCTTCTTACGAAGTTATATATATTACAAAATACTGATTCGGATGGAAGAACCGCCTCTCGAATTGATTGGCGAACAAGAAGAAACCGAGTCATTAAACGAGGCAAAATCCTTGATCGACATGGTACTGTATTAGGTATTAGTCAGGATAGGTTATCTGTTGCTGCAGACCCAAAGACTCTCAACAGAAAATCGAATGCCTATACGGTTGCATCGGAATTATCACCTATATTAGATACACCAAAAACAGAACTTCTTTCCTTGTTAAAAAAGAAAAAGAATGATAAATATGTTGAATTTGTCTATTTGAAAAAAGGGATAGACTTTGAGAAATTAGACGAAATTCGGGCGATCACAAAAAAACATAGAGGTCTTAAGATAGAAGTTGATCCAAAACGTGTATATCCAAAAAAGAAACTCGCCTCACAAGTAATAGGTTATCTAAATGATTTAGATATTGGTGAAGGTGTCGAATTCCAATATCATACATATCTTGAAAAACTTGAACCCACTATTCAAGGAAGTTTTATTTCAAATGATTCTACTTCACCATCACAATCAACAACCGTAAGTCTTGGAAACACTGGATGTAATATTGTACTTACATTAGATGAATATATACAAAGGGTTACAGAAAAAGAACTTGCTCAAGGTTGTAAGGATTGGAACTCATCTAAAGGTACAGCAATTGTTCTGTCAGTTCCTACTTCTGAAATTTTAGCAATGGCAAGTTACCCTTCTTATGATTTAAATGACCAGACTAATGCTGATGAAGAAGCAAAACGAAATCTCGGTATATGGTATATGTTCGAACCAGGTTCAATCTTTAAAATTGTTGCCTCTTCTGCTGTGTTAAATGAAGGAATAATGAAACAAGAATCAACAGTTTTCTGTGAGTATGGTCGTTACCGTCTTCCTAATCGTAGAGCGATAAAGGATGTATCAGCAAAGGGGCACTTATCTCTTACTGAAGTTATACAAAAGTCAAGTAACATTGGAATGATTAAAATAGTTGAAAGGTTAGGACCTGAATTATTCAGAGAATATACGGAAGGCTATGGTTTTGGAGTAAAGACAGGTGTTGATCTCCCCTATGAGCAAAATGGTAATTTGTATTCACTTCGAAAATGGGATGTGAATTCTCTTGCTTCTGTCCCATTTGGTCAGGGCATTTCAGTCACACCCTTACAAATGGTTAATGCATTAACTGTCATAGCAAATGGAGGCGTATTACGAAAACCCTATATTACCAAAGAGATACGTGATGATCATGGTAAACTTGTTAAGATGAATTACCCAACAGAAATACGTAGAGTATTACGACCTGAAATTGCCAAGCAAATGTCAAATATCCTTGTAGGAGTTGTCGAGAATGGAAGTGGGAGGCGCGCAAGAATTGAAGGTGTAACAGTTGCTGGTAAAACGGGAACTGCTCAGAAAGCTGAAAAGGGAAAGGGGTATTCTGCTGGTAAAGAGGTAATGTCATTTATGGGATTCCTTCCCGCAGAAGATCCTAAAATTGCTATTATCGTAACCCTTGATGAACCTTCTGGCGCAAGATTCAGTGGTACGATTGCTGCACCTATATTCAAAAGAATTGCAACCCAAACAATAAAATATATTGAGCAAACAGCCTTCTTCGATTCAATTCCAAAGCCAAGATATATTCAAAATAATCGAAATTCAAATCAAACGACTCAAGCTTCAACTCTACGATCATCCATTTTAGATAGGTCTCCAACAAATAATCGAAACAATACATCAGTATCTCCTTCTAATAAACAAGTACAGTCTTTAACACAAAAACAAGATAACCTGGACTATAGTTTACGTAAGAATGGAGAAGGTTTATGAAGTTACAGAATCTTCTTGAAGGTGTTGAAATTAGTGAATGGATTGGTGATTGTAATTCGGATATAACAGGTGTCGTCAGTGATCACCGAGAAGTAAAAGAACGGTATGCATTCCTCTGTTATCAAGGATTGAATGTTGATGGACATGATTTTATACCAGGAGCGATAAAGAATGGTGCTACGGTCATTATTTCTGAAAAACCTATTGACTCACTCCCCGATGGCATTACCAATGTAATTACCCCAAATGGTAGGAAAACACAAGCCGTATGTGCTGGAAATTGGTATGGAAACCCCACAAGAAAATTAAAACTAATAGGTATCACTGGGACTAACGGAAAGACTTCTACCGCACATCTATCATATAGTATTCTTAGAACGCAAGGATATAAGACAGCTGTTCTTGGTACAGTGGGTCATTCTTACGACACTCAAAAATCCTCCGATAAGAAAAACACCAAAGCAAAAATCGAAATCCCCGCACTCCTCACGACACCGGATGCATTTAAACTCAATGCAATTTTTAAGGAATTAGTTGATTCTGGTGTGGAATATGTTGTCATGGAGACTTCATCGCAAGGTCTTGCTCAACATAGATTAGCTGGATTAAGTTTCCACACTGCAGTTTTCACTAATTTCACACAAGACCACCTTGATTACCATAACACAATGGAAGAATACCTTGCTGCAAAGTTGATGTTATTTGACCAATTAGAACCGGATGGACTTGCAATCCTGAATAGTGATTCTTCAGTCATACATCAGATTGAAGAACATCTGTCGCATCAACCCATTCTAACATACGGAATTAAGACTGATGCAGATCTAACAGCACAGAATATAGATATATCATTAAGACAATTAGTTTTTTCTACCGTTGTAAAGGAAAATATAAGAGATTTTCTGAATACCTCATGTAGTCATATTCATACCACATTACAATTACTCGGTTCTTATAATATCTATAATGCTCTTGCTGCCATTGGTGTTGGACTTCGGTATAATTGCAGCGAAAGTGCTATTTCAGATGGTCTCGCAACTACTGTTGTGCCTGGACGCTTTGAACGTGTATCAACAGGTAATGGAATCAATGAGTTTGCAGTGATTGTTGATTATGCACACACACCTGACGGATTGGAGAATGTGTTAACTGCTGCACGAGATATATCAGATGGTCGATTAATTTCTGTTTTTGGTTGTGGGGGTGATCGAGATAAGAGTAAACGTTCAAAAATGGGTAAAATTTCTACTGAAATTGCCGATTTTAGTGTAATCACTTCTGACAACCCCCGTACAGAGAATCCTGATGAAATCATCTCTGATATTGTGTCAAAATTACCACATGATGCAGCATTTATGTGTATTTCAGATAGGCGAAAAGCTATTCAACATGCAATTTTGAAGGCAGAAAAGAATGATGTAATTGTAATTGCTGGTAAGGGACATGAAGATTATCAAGAGATTAATGGCGAAAGATATCCGTTTGATGACAGAACTGTTGCATCAGACATATTACAACATATACATACGAAATCATATTAATTTATTAAAGTTCAATATATTACTTAGCAAAATGTTATGTCTGATATTTAATTTTAATTTGAATCATACAAACCTGAGTTATGCAATCGGTTAAATTTATTGAGATTGATAATCTCAAGGTTTCCTACCGTGTTGGTGGATCTGGTTCTCCTGTCGTGCTTTTGCATGGTTGGGGAGCAGAATCAGGAACATTTCAAAGTGTCTTTGATAGTCTTTCAAGTTCACACCAAGTATATGCACTTGATTTACCGGGTTTTGGACTTAGTGAAATACCACCTATAGCATGGGATGCTTTAGATTATGCAAAATTGCTTTCCAATTTTCTCGACAAGCTTAATATTGTAAAGGCTTCATTGATAGGACACTCTTACGGGGGACGGATTTCAATTGTATTTGCTGCTAACGAACCTGAAAAAATACAGAAAGTAATATTAGTAAATAGTGCTGGTATAAAACCGAGAAGAACTATGAAATACTATTGTAAGTATATACTGGCAAAGATTGGACGTATATTTCGAAGATTAGGGAGTTATGGAAATACTTTAGCTGACAGTATTGCAGATAGAGTTGGTTCCAGAGATTATAAAGAGGCAGGTCCAATGAGGGGAACAATGGTAAAATCAGTGAATCAGGATTTGCGTCCCTTCTTATCTAAAATTAGGACTCAGACATTATTGATATGGGGTGAAGATGATTATGACACCCCACTATCATCTGGAAGAAAAATGGAAAAAGAAATACCTAATGCTGAATTGGTAGTATTAAAGAATGCTGGACATTTCTCCTACTTAGATCAATCTAAACAATTTATACAGTTAGTAAGTACTTTTTTAGAATGAAATATTAAAATTGATAGCAAGTTTTGCTTATTTAAATTCATAAATAGAATAGCTGCATCCCCGAATGTAGAATTATATCAAATCATAGTAGCGCGATGATTCCTTTGCTGTACCTAAGTTGTGACAGCTCCTTCATTGCGCTTTTCTAACTTAGGACATTATGGTTAACGAAATACTCTTCCTTAGTATTCTAATTATATGCTTAGTTAGAGCAATTATTAGAGCAAATCAAGGATTACACATTTTACAACTTGATGGATACAAACCTGGACGATATACAAAATGGGTTACAAATCACATTAGCCAATGTATTGAAATCAAGGATTTATCTATTATAGTTATATTCTCAATACCTGTAATTATTTACCCTCCATTTCTTGATGGTAATTGGACCTTTCCTATACTGTCAATTGCTTGGATGGTATTTCAACTATATGCTATAACAACCCGTAAGAAAGTTGAAATAAAAAAACCTTTGGTATATACATTCCGTGCTAAACGATTGTTTAGTTTGGCATTAGTTTTCCTATTAGGACTTGGTGTTATATTTGCATTATTTATTCAAGAAAATAGATGGAGACTTATTGCATTTCTATTTAGTGAGCTTACAATACCTATCATGATCTTAAGTGGTTTTCTAATCTGGCCTGTTGAACAGTTTATTAATCGTTGGTATTTACGCGATGCAAGAAGACGAATTAAATCACTGGAACCTACTGTCATAGGAATAACTGGAAGCTATGGGAAAACAAGCACAAAATATATACTTCATCAGATTCTATCACAAAAATATAATACATTGATGACACCTGATAGTTATAATACTCCAATGGGAATCTGCAAAGTTATTAGAGGAGATTTATTACCTGAGCATGAATATTTCATCGTTGAAATGGGGGCATATAAACGCGGAGATATACAGGAGTTATGTGATCTTGCCTTTCCTGAGATTGGTATTCTTACTGCAGTTGGTCCTCAGCATTTAGAAAGATTCAAGAGTATTGAAAATACAACACGAGCAAAGTATGAACTAATTCAGTCTTTACCATCTAATGGATTAGCTGTAATAAACAATGATAATAGTATCTGCATGGATTTAGCTGAAAAAACCGACACAGTTCCTGTAATCCGCTATGGTGTTAAATCAAATGATACTAATAGATTGACTGCAGTTGATATTAGACAATCTGAAACAGGTTTGTCATTTATACTTCAAGACAATACAACAGGAACTGTCAAGATATCAACTAAACTTCTTGGTAAACATAACGTGTCGAATATACTTGCAGCTGTTGCAGTTGCTCAATATTGTGGTATGAATCTAAATGAGATAAGTAAAGCGCTTAAAGCCTTGGAACCTGTTCCGCATCGTTTGCAACTAATGGATTCAGGTACTGGTATTACTGTTATTGACGATTCATTTAATGCCAACCCTGAAGGAGCAAAGGCTGCACTTGAAGTATTGAGTGATTTTCTAGGGAAGGGAACTACCCAAAAAGTATTAGTCACTCCGGGGTTAGTTGAATTAGGTGAACAAGAATACGATGCCAATAAGAAATTTGGATCAGATGCAGCAAAGGTATGTGATTTCGTAATCCTTGTAGGACCAGCGAGAACATTACCTATCTTAGAAGGTTTGAAAACTGAAGATTACCCTGAAGACAAGATATACATCGCTAAGAATCTAAATGATGCTCAACAACAGCTTGCAATACGCCTTTCACCTGGAGATGTTGTCCTTTTCGAAAATGACTTGCCAGATAATTATAATGAATCAGTCTAATACATAATATGAATATTAACTCTGTTCTGTATTTTAATTAATAGAAACAATTAGTTATATCTGTATTGAATGTCATAATATTGTAGAAGCTATAAGGAAATTAACTATGAATGTTGCGGTCATATTTGGTGGCAGATCTCCTGAGCATGAAGTCTCCATTGTTACTGCCCATCAGTTAAAAGTTGCATTAGATGATAGTTATGAAGTAACCCTTATATATATTACAAAGGAAGGTGAATGGTTGACGGGGGACCAACTTCATGACTTAGATACTTTTACCAATGGCAGTTTACCTAACATATCAGAATTTGATAGAGTCAGTGTTGAATTTGAAACAAGACCAACCGTTTACAGTATTCCCAAACGTCCTGGTCTATTTAATAAGAAGAGAGACTTAAATATTGACGTAATGTTCCCTGCTATTCATGGGGTACATGGTGAAGATGGAACACTGCAAGGTTTATTCGAATTAATGAATATCCCTTATGTTGGAGCAGGTGTCGTAGGTTCATGTATTGGAATGGATAAAATTATCATGAAGTCAATACTGAGCGACAGTGGTCTTCCAATCCTACCTTATATCTGGTTCACAAAACACCAATGGAATATAACCTCAGAAGAGATTACAAATAAAGTTGAAGAGAAACTGGGTTATCCGATTTTTGTAAAACCTGCTATAAGTGGATCAAGTATTGGAGTGAGTCCTGCCAGAGATGAAGAAGAACTACGTGACGCTATTGAATTGGCTTGTCGATATTGTCAACGAATAGTTGTTGAGGAAGGTATAGAACATGGCTATGAAATTAACTGCTCTGTTATGGGAACCCATAACCCGGTTGCTTCAGTTTGTGAACAACCGATCAGTAATAATGATTTTCTTAGTTTTGATGATAAATATATACATCATACATCCGATGATTTAGAAGATGTATCCATGGAAGGAATAGCAGGGGCACAACGAAAAATTCCTGCACCAATTAGTGAAGACCTAACGTTACATATTCAAAATCTGGCAACCGATACCTTTCAGATTTTGGACTGTTCAGGAATAGCACGAATTGATTTCATAATTACATCTGATGACGTAGTTTATGTCAATGAAATTAACACTATCCCAGGCTCATTCAGTTTCTATTTATGGGAACCTTCAGAGATTACCTTCTCTCAATTGTCATCGGAATTGGTTACCCTTGCATTAGAAACACATAAAGAAAAAAATAAATTAATATATTCTAATACAACTAATCTATTAAGTCACGCAGGGGCAAGTTTGGGTAAGTTAAAGGATTAATCTAAACAATCATCTAAATTATAATATGAAATCAGATTAATCATAATTTCTTGTTAGTTGTTAATCCAATACTATGCTTTATCATCTATTTATACAGACACTTGCAGACAGTTTTCCACTATTAGATGTTTTTAGTTCTATTAGTATTCGAACAGTATATGCAACGGCAACAGCATTAGGTATTTCTCTGGTTTTAGGGCCTTTTATGGTCTCAAGGTTAAAACAGTTAAATATTGGTGAACATATACAAGAGGAGGTAGAACAAGCCCAAAACAACGATAATCAAAGTAAAGCCGGAACACCTACAATGGGAGGAATTCTTATCATTGTAGCGGTTTTGATTTCTATTCTATTTTGGGCGAAGTTAGATCAACCATACATCCTGTTAATGCTATTTACAATGCTCTGGTTTGGTGGACTTGGTTTTCTGGATGATATGCGTAAAATCAGTAAGAGACAGTCCCTTGGTCTAAGAGCTTGGCAGAAAATTTTACTCCAGACATTAGGGGCATTAGCAATAGCATTCTATCTCTTTTATTTGGGACCTACTGAAGCAAACGATTTATCCACTCGTACAACACTGAACCTACCTTTCTTCAAAAATATACAGTTGAATTTAGGATATTTTTATATTCCGTTTGCGACTCTTGTGATCGTAGGCACTTCTAATGCAGTTAATCTAACTGATGGAATGGACGGATTAGCAATTGGTTGCACATTGTTTGTTGCAGGCACATTCGCTGCTTTAGGATATATGGCAAGTCATACGATTATTGCCACTCACCTAAATATATACCATCTCCCAATTGGTGGAGAAGTAACCGCGATTTTCTGTGCAACATTGGTAGGGGCAGGATTAGGATTCCTTTGGTACAATGGTCATCCTGCTCAACTTTTTATGGGTGATACTGGTTCACTTCCTTTAGGTGCAACTCTCGGTACAGCAGCGTTATTAATTAAACAAGAATTTCTTCTCCTCATCGTTGGTGGTATCTTTGTTGCAGAGTGTTTCTCAGTCATCATACAAGTTTTGTCATATAGACTGTTTGGGAAGAGAGTCATAAAGATGTCCCCACTACATTTTCATTTTCTATTATCTGGATGGAAAGAGTCCAAAGTTGTTATCCGTTTTTGGATTGTCGCATTTATCTTAATGCTAATTGCATTAAGCACATTAAAATTAAGGTAATTATTAGAAGGAAGACTTCCAATGTAATATTGTTGAGGTGAAATTGCATAATCCAGTAATGGAGACCTATACCAATAAGAAAATTACAGTTTTTGGTGCAAATCGTAGTGGGATTGCTCTTGCAAATCTACTACACGGGTTTGGTTGTAAGATATCAATCACTGATTCACGCAAGAAAGATGAATTATCTGACGAATTAGTACAGTTAGATAAATTGGAGATCAACTATTTTCTTGGTGGACATAGTGAAGATTGTATCAAAGATCGCGATTTGATTGTTGTTTCTCCAGGGGTGCCTTTAGATATACCAATTCTTGAAAAAGCAAGGCAAGAAGGTATAAAGATATTAGGAGAGTTAGAAGTCGCAGCCAGAATATGTCCTGCTCCAATTATCGCAATTACAGGGACGAAAGGTAAGTCAACGACAACTCTTTTAACGGCCGCAATTCTTGAAGCGAGTAATCTATTTAATAGTGTAGTTGTAGCAGGGAATATTGGGGTTCCATTATCAAGTAAGATCATAGAACTAACACAGAAGGATATTTGTGTTGTTGAGGTAAGTAGTTTTCAGTTAGAAAGTACAGAGGTATTCTGTCCGTTAGTAAGTGTAATATTGAATCTTTCCAGAGACCATCTTGATAGACATGGTACAATGGAAGCATATTTCACTGCAAAAAGTAAGATCTGTAAAAAACAAACAGAATCAGAATGGATAGTGTTAAACTTAGCTGATGAATATGCATGTAAATTTGCTGAAAATTCAAACGCTCAAAAAACCTACTTTACTGATGCAATTCCTAAACAGACCATACCTAACAACTGGAAAGAAAATAGAGACAGTAGAATTAGTGCTGAGTTACGTATCAACGAAGAGAAAATAAGTCTGTATTCAATAAATCAACGAAGGGCAGACTATGTTTGTGATGCAGAGGAATTACCTTTAGCAGGGGCACACAATATACGAAATGTGCTTGCAGCAATAGTAGTTGGTACTATATTTGGTATACACCCATCAATCATGCGGCATGCCCTATTAGATTTTACTCGAACCCATCCAGCACTACAACATGCATTTGAGAAAGTGGCTACCATTAATGGTGTTGATTATATAAACGATTCTAAGGCTACAAACGTCATAGCAACATACGCAGCCCTTGAATCAATAGATAAAAAAATGAAGGATGAGGAATATTCAAAAAGAGTGATTTTGATTATGGGTGGGTATGATAAAGGAAACGATTATACCTCTCTTGTTGAACCAATAGGGAGTAAAGTAAAATCTCTAATTCTACTTGGGGAACATACACATAATATCCAAAATACATTTAATGACTGTTGTAAAATATATAATGTATCCAAAATGGGTCAGGCAGTAGAATTAGCTGAAAACATTTCAGAAGTTGGGGATATTGTACTTCTATCTCCTGCAAATGCCAGTTTTGATATGTACTTAGACTATAAGGCTCGGGGTGAAGCATTTAAAAAAGCAGTGTTGAATCTATCATAGGAAATGGAAATTAAAACTAAATAACTAATAATTGATTCTAATACCTTATTTAAAGAATATATACAGTAGTCATGTTTTTTCAATCAAGACCGTTAATAAATCATATATAACCTATAATTATAACAGTAATGGCTACATATGCATAATCAAAATAATGTCAGTTATCCTAATGCATCAGCGACATCGATTAAGAATAATCCTGAAAATATAACAGGTACAGGTAGGGTAGATCCTGTATTACTTACCGTATCTCTTGTATTAGTTGGGATAGGTATTCTAATGGTTTATAGTGCTGGTCATGTACTATCTGCTAAACAATATGGAACCAGTTACCATTATCTCAAAATGCAAGGAATAGCATGTTTCATTGGAATAGTGGGTATGGTTGTTTGTACCTACATTCCATTTAGATTTTTTGAGAAGTATAGTACATTGCTCCTATTTTTATCTGTTGTATTGTTAGTTCTGGTTTTTACTCCTCTGGGTTCAAGTGTCCGGGGTGCAGAAGGAGGAAGATTTAATCGGTGGATTGCAGTGGGTGGGATACAATTTCAACCTGTTGAGTTTGCGAAGATTGCCTTAATCATTCACATGGCGCATTTTCTGGCTCGGAATCCGGAAAAGATAAAGAGTTTATTTAATGGGGTAATGCCTAATGTTTTGATTATAGGATTAATGTTCGGTCTTGTAGCAATGCAGCCAGATTTTGGCTCTGCTGTGTTGTTAGCTGCAACAGCCTGTTGTTTATTATTCATTGGTGGTATTAGGGTATCACACACCCTCCTATTGACAGGAATTGGGATTGCATTAATAGCAGGATTTATAATTAGTGATCCCTATCGTATGACAAGAGTCACTGATTATTGGGCATCCGTTCAATCACCAAATACTGCAGGATATCAGTTGGGACGATCACTGAATGCGCTTGCTTGGGGTGGATTATATGGAGTTGGAATTGACGGAAGTGCGGCCAAGATAGATTATCTGCCTTATCCTCACACAGATTTTATATTTGCAGTATTAGGTGAAGAATTTGGTTTTATTGGAACAACAGTTGTTGTTTTACTATTTATGATATTCTTATGGCGGGGGATATCAATTGCTCGAAGGACAGATGATAGGTTTGGAGCAATATTCGCCACAGGTTTAACAATTATAATTGCTCTACAAGCATTTATTAATATAGGTGTTGTAACTGGCTTACTTCCAACAAAGGGTATTACTCTTCCATTTTTAAGTTATGGTGGTTCATCATTGGTAATCAGTTTAGGATGTGTAGGTATATTACTCAATATATCTCGCAGTTCCAAACGGAGTAATATTAAAGTCAGGTAAGTTTATCTGCCTCACAACACAGAATCCATATAGCAACAACCAAGTTGCTGGTTTCTGTCATAACATACTTAGGTAAATGTGAAAAATTCAAACCAACGACAAGAGTCTAATGATGATGTCGACAGTAATGGAAACAATGAAAAGATAAATAAGTTATTTGTTCTGGCAGGTGGTGGAACAGGTGGACATATTTATCCAGCAATTGCAATTGCCCAGTCCTTAAAACGTATCAACTCTGATGTTGATATTGTATTCATCGGAGGACGTGGTCGTTTAGAAGCTACCCTCATTCCTGAAAAAGGTTTCAAGTTTTATCCTATTACCGTTGAAGGATTTCCTCGTAAAGTCACCTTGAAATGGTTCCCCGTCATTCTTAAATTGCTTCAAGGACTTTTTCAATCCTATAAATACTTAAAAAGACTTGAACCCGATGTTGTAATTGGGACAGGAGGGTATGTATCAGGACCTGTTCTATTCGCTGCATCTTTACTTAGAATTCCAATTGTAATTCAAGAACAGAATGTATCCCCAGGTTTGACTAACAGGATACTATCAAGACGTGTAAAGGCAGCTTACCTTGCATTAGATTCTGATGATCATCCATTTCCAAATAACATCAAAAAAATCACTGGTAATCCTATTCGATTGGAAATTGCTGCTTATCCACGCTATGATGAAACTTACAAGAAGTATAACCTATCTCCTAATAGAAAAACTGTATTTGTTATGGGAGGAAGTCAAGGAGCTCAGGTAATTAATGATATAATGATAAGAATGTGTCCATTAATAAAATCAATATTAACTCAAGAATCACCTGACAATTCAACAAAGGTTGAGAAAATGGAAGAAATAGACAGTATTCCTTTACAGATTGTACATCAAACAGGAAAAACTGGATCAGAAAATGTTGAAGATGCATATTCAAGTCATGAGATCCCTCATTATGTAAGTCCTTTTTTTGATCAAGTCGAAGAGCTATATAGTATTGCTGATGTAATGATTTGCAGAGCAGGTGGAATGACTGTATCTGAGGTTACAGCATGTGGTATTCCTACTATTTTTATACCGTTACCAGCTGCTGTTGGTAATAACCAAGTTAGCAATGCATACACAGTGGCTAATGCTGGAGCAGCTGTAGTTTTAGAACAGGATGATTTACAACCAGAAGATGTAGTCACAGAATTGGTACGGATCACTACCGACGAAGAATCTTATCGAAATATGAAAACTGCAAGTTTGAATCTGGGTCGTCCGAAGGCGAGTGAAACCATTGCTGAATCAATATATAATATCGCCTATTCAAAAGATCCAATAAATAATCCTCTTCAGTCAGGTGTTAATATCTTCATTTAACCTGGAAACATCTATGTTTGGTAAAACACAACATATACACATTATTGGTATCGGTGGCTCAGGTTTAAGTGGTATTGCAGAAGTACTTCTTGACCATGATTTTCATGTTTCTGGTTCTGATATACAGAAATCTCTTACGACAGAACATCTTAAAAAATGTGGGGCAACGGTCTGGAATAAACATGAAGCATCTAATATAAATGGAGCTGATGTGGTTGTAATTTCACCTGCTATTCCAGATGAGAATCCCGAACTACAGGCAGCAAAAATAGAAAAAATCCCAATTATTCGTGGTGCCGAAATGCTAAATGAGATTTCGCGTCTACGTTATAGTGTTGCTGTCAGTGGAACCCATGGGAAGACGACTACAACAGCAATGACTGCAGCAGTCTTAGATAGACTTGATCCGACGATTGTCCTTGGAGGTAAGTTAGTCAATGGTAGTAATGCACGGAGAGGACACGGTGAGGTTATGGTTATTGAGGCTGATGAGGCATATGGGTCAATTGAGATGTTTTACCCTACAATAGCGGTTGTCACCTCGGTTGATGCAGACCATTTAGACTACTATAAGAATATTCAGGAAATTGGTGAAACTTTTTTAACCTTTATAAACAAAGTACCTTTTTACGGTTCAGCGATATTATGTCTTGATCAAGAAAATATACAGAAGCTGATCCCAAAAGTGGATAAAAAATACATTACATATGGTCTTGATACTCGAGCTGATTTGATTGCAGAAGAAATAGAAATTGAAGGTCCAACGTCACATTATCAAGTTCGATTCCAAGGTAAATTCTGTGGAAAAATTCACCTTAAGATGCCGGGTAGACATAACATTGCAAATTCATTAGCAGCAATAGCAGTAGGTTTTGAAATGGATATTCCATTTGAAGAGATGAGAGTCGCACTCGAATCATTCCAAGGTGTACATCGGAGATTCGAGGTATTAGGATCAGTTAACGATATTGTAGTTGTTGATGATTATGCACATAATCCTGCAAAATTGATGGCAGCACTAAAAGGAGCAAGGGAAGGTTACAATAGACGTATTATCGCAGTTTTTCAACCACATCGGTTCGGACGAGTTCAAACTCTTGAGGACGAGTTCTGTCGATCTTTTTTCCAAGCTGATGTATTAATAGTTACCTCTATATATGGGGCAGGGGAAGAACCTATTAAGAATGTAACTGGTGAGAATCTGGCAAAGGCAATTAAGGATCATGGACATCCACAAGTAATCTATATTTCTGATATGGATGAAGTTGTACAACAACTGATAAAGATAACTCAACCAAGTGATTTGGTCATAACACTTGGTGCAGGAGATATCGTAAAAGTTGGCCTTAAATTTCTCGCTCAACTTAGAGATAACACTGAAATAACATGAGATTAGTTAACAAATATTCAGGAAATAGAGAAGGTCCAAATCATCGGATATATAAACCCAAAAGGGTAAAGAACAAGAATTACCGTGCAAGAAGGGCGACAATTTTAGTTAGCACTATCGTTACCCTTTTATTTCTTTTTAAGATTTTCCTTGGGTTCTTCAATATTGAACATGTAACATTTGCACTTTTCGGAAATATACATTATACTGATGGACAAGTCTTTGATATATTGGGAGAAAATCTCGATAATATAATTACCGATTCTGAAGAGAAAACTGCTTTATATATCAAAGATAACTTAAGCTATATTGAAGAAGCTAATGTAACTCGAAATTTAATCAAACGACTGTTAACTATTGAAATTACGGAACGAAAACCTTTTGCTCGTGTCAATTTTAAAGTTACAAAAAATAATATTTCAAGTAACAAAGAGAATAAGGACATAACTAATCACAATGGTGTGAGTTTATTTTTGATTGATGATGATGGTTATGTCTTAGAAAATATATCATTGGAACAGTTTACACACTTGATCATCATCTTGGATGAAGGTGAAGTAATACCTAAAATAGGCAAACAAATAGAATCCGATACAACACACCTTGGCATTCACATCTTAAAAAAAATAAATACCACGGAACGTATTATAGCAAAACAACTAGAATCCATTGACCCACGAGTATCGCAACATATTACTATCAAGATAGATAGTTTACCTATACCAGTATGGATTTCTGAAGATATGATTGAAACAGGTTTACATCAAATTTCTTTGTTTGTTAGGAATAACATTATCACTAATATACAAAATTCAGAAACGAAAATAGCTAATAACATAACAAAAGATTTAGGTTTCAAAGGTGTACCTGTATATCAAAAGTATGATTATTTGGATGCACGTTATGAAGATACACTTTATTTAGGAGGATCCAACAAATAGATGGCAAAAGGAACGATTATCACCGGATTAGACATCGGCTCAAGCAAGATCTCAGTGGTTGTATGCCACAGCCTTCCCAGTCTTGAAGGTCAGATGGAAATAATCGGTGTTGGGTCAGCAAATTCAAGAGGTCTACGAAGGGGGGTTGTAGTTGACATCAATTTAACCGCTGATGCTATACGAGAGGCAATTTCAGAAGCAGAACTAATGTCGGGTGTGAACATTGAGTCTGTTTGTTTAGGGATTTCAGGTCAACATATACATGGGCAAACATCGCGTGGTGTCGTCACAGTAAAAAATCCTTCACAGATAAGTAAAGATGATGTAGATAGAGCAATACAATCCGCAAGGTCAATTGCTGCTATCCCTGATGGTCAAGATGTACTTCATGTCATAGAACAGAATTTTGTTATAGACATGAACAATCAAATTAAAGAACCAGTAGGGATGTCTGGATCACGATTAGAGGCAAATGCATACATAATTACTGGGAGCACAAGTGGAATACAAAGTCTATTAAATAGTGTTGAACAGGCAGATATTCCAAGTGTTGATACTTTAGCAGTCGCCCCCGTGGCATCTGCCAAAGCTGTTCTACAAAGAGACGAGCGTGAAGTAGGTGTTGTTCTTGTTGATATTGGTGACCAAACCACTGAAATCATTATTTATAAAGAAGAAGCCATTGACCACATTATTGTTTTTCCAGTTGGTGGACAACATGTAACAAATGATATAGCACAATACCTTAAGGTTAACTTGCCAATAGCAGAAGAACTAAAAATAAATAAAGGATGTGCTTGGACCCAATGGGTAGCAGAAGATGATTCCCCCTCTATACCTATCTCTTCAGGGTCGAGTCCTCCACGATTTATTAGTAGATTTGAATTGGCACAAATAATAGAATATAGAATGGTAGAAATCCTTGAAGGAATTGGCAGTGAAATAGGGGATATTCAACTTCCAGGAGGGTTGGTCTTAACTGGTGGTACTGCACTTATGGATGGATTGACAGAACTGGCGGAAGAGGTATTACCATTACGCGCACAGGTTGGGTACCCAAAAGAACTAAAAGGATTAACTGATAGAGTTAATTATCCCTTCTATGCTACAAGTCTGGGATTAGCTATGTATGGAGAAGATTTACGACGTGAAGAAAGACATGCCCGATTACTAAGAAAGAGTTCTACACCCATTGGAGGTATATTCCGTCACATTAAGGAATGGTTCGGTTATTAAGAGTCAATGTATTAAGACAGTTATTTGATTGTTGGTTATTTCAACCGACTGTTCTGACATGTAAATATTCACTCAAATTCCTTCTTTGCTACTTCTTACAATACGCAATCTATTGCTTTATTTAGCAATTAACAGTATAATAACCATAAGACATTAGTAAAATTAAAACGTCCAATATATTTTCCTTGTCTTAAATGAGCGAATTGACTGAATACTATATTACTAAAATAATACTGAATATATTTACCGAGAGAAATCAGATTAATAACATGGTTTAATTCGAGATTTATTATATATGAAATAAGCTATCATGTATACTGTCTTATGTGAAGGAGGAATTAAGTTGCCGCTGGGAAGTCAACACAACATTAAAATCAATGGCAGATACCGCGCTGGGTATTACCAAGATGAGTTGCCAAAGGTGACTGAAATTACTAATGATACAATTTGAACAAGAAGAATTTGAAAATGTGAATGCGAAGATTAAGGTTATAGGTGTCGGTGGAGCCGGGGGTAATGCTGTCAGGCGAATGATTGAAGCGGCTCTAACTGGTATTGAGTTTTATGCTGTTAATACTGACTCCCAAGCACTTAATACCTGCCACGGAGCAACACCAATACAGATAGGAATGAGTATAACTAAAGGATTAGGTGCTGGTGCCAATCCTGAAGTTGGAAGGGAAGCCGCTGAAGAAGATCGAGAGACTTTACAAGAAATCGTTGAATCTGCAAATATGGTCTTTGTTGCTGCAGGAATGGGTGGAGGAACAGGAACAGGCGCTGCTCCGGTCGTTGCTTCTCTTGCAAAAGAAAAGGGTGCTTTAACTATAGGTGTCGTCACGCGTCCATTCAACTTTGAAGGGAAACTACGTGCAGAACTGGCAGAAGCAGGATTGGAAGAATTAAGAAATAAATCTGATTCTGTAATCGTTGTCCCAAACCAATGTTTGATTGACAACTATGACCGCAAACTCCCTATTCAAGAGGCATTTAAACAAGGTGATCAAATTTTGCTACATGCTGTTCAGAGTATTTCTGATATTATTACGGAAGCTGGAGAAATCAATCTTGATTTTGCAGATGTGGAAACTGTCATGCGAGATGCTGGAACTGCACTTATGGGTATGGGAAAAGCCACTGGGGATAACCGCGCACAATCAGCTGCTGCCGCTGCAATTTCATCACCCTTACTTGAAGAAACAAGTATTGCTGGTGCCGTAGGTATGATTGTAAATATAACTGCACCTCCAGACTTTAATATGCATGAATTAGATGAAGCGATGAAGGTTATTACTGATGCTTCTGAAGACGCACAACCTATCTTCGGTTTAGTATGCAAAGACGAATTAGAACTAAATGATGAGGTATTGGTGACTGTAATTGCAACCGGATTCGATCCCCCATCAGAATCAAAATCCAATCAGACAGGGAGATATAATCCACAAGGTGGGAATCCTCAGGGTGGAAGTGGGAATCCTCAGGGTGGTCAAGTTAACTCTATGCTTCAAGGAAGTCGAGTACGGTCTTCTGAGTCTGGCGCAACTGGTCGTAACCAACGGAATTGGGATAGAACTCCACAAGGTAGAGGGGAGGAAGGACAAACCAATAAACCAGCCAGACGAAATAACCCTCAAAACCCACCAGCAGGACAAGGACAGGATAAACCAGAAGAAGACAATGAAACTAATGAAAAACAGGACCAGAACCAAGAAAAACAGTGGGATATCCCTACATTTCTTAGAGTTCAACAAAGAAGGGATAAAAGAAAGAATTAGATTATTAATTATTATTCCTATACTGTATAATACACCATTAGAGGGATTCTATTGAACTTACGGGAACATACAAGACAATTACTCTCAACAGAAAGGTATGTTGATTCTTATACCAATGATATAAATAAATTCAGAAAAGCAAACCGATTTGCCCTTGTGTATCCCAGTACTTATCAACTCGGTATGTCAAGCCTTGGTATACAAGTTATTCATGCCACATTAAATAATCGTAGTGATACTTCATGTGAACGCGTCTTTATACCTGGACCTAAATATGTTCAGGAACTCATTAATAAAAAATCTCCACTTTTTTCATTAGAAACACAAACTCCACTCCACGAATTTGATATTGTTGGATTCTCTGTCTCGTTTGAATCCGATTATATCAATATACCTCGAGCTTTAGAATTAGGTAACATACATCCATTAGCACTTAATCGTACAGCATGGGATCCGATTGTTGTTGCAGGCGGTATCAATATATCCTATAACCCCGAACCTATTGCTGATTTCATTGATGTGTTTGTTGTTGGTGAAGCTGAAGAAATAATTCATAATTTCATGGGACACTTCCACCAATGGAAGCTATCTAACGGAACAAAGGATGAGTTATTGAGAACTTTGGGTACTCAACCTGGTTTATATGTCCCCAGTTTCCATAATGTTTCATATAATCAAGATGGTACGGTAAAGAATGTCGATACAGAGTCAGGTTATCCAGAAAAGATTACTTCAGCAGCTGTCCCTATACTTGATAATGTTGAAACATGCACAAAAATACATACACCTAATACAGAGTTTTCCAATGCACATTTAATAGAGATCGTACGCGGATGTGGTAGACAATGTCGATTCTGTGTGGCTGATTATGCACGAAGATGGCCGAGACACCGATCAGTTGAAAACACACTTGAACTTGCTGAAAAAGCTCGTGGAATTACAGATAGAATCGGTTTAGTTGGTGCATCAATATCAGACCACCCCCACATTAATGAAATCGCAACCGGTTTAGTTAAAAAAGGATTTCGGATTTCATGCGCCTCTCTTAGAGCAGAGACAGTTGAATCCCCATTATTGGATGCCTTGGCTGATAGTGATCAAGGTACAATTACTATTGCACCAGAAGTTGCAACTGAAAAACTTCAAAAGGTAGTTAATAAAGGTATTCCACGGGAACGACTCTACTATATTTTTGAGGAAGCCTTAAAACGGGATATTCTTAATCTCCGACTGTATTTTCTTATAGGTGTACCCTATGAAACTCCTGAAGATGTTACTGCCATTGCAGATATGGCAAAGGAGATGCGTACAATACTTTTACCTCATGCAAAACGTACTGGCAAAATTGGGCGCATCAGTTTTACTATTTCACCTATGGTACCAAAACCACATACACCATTTCAATGGGTTCCAATGGAGCCACCCAAAACAATAGCCAAAAAACTGGACTATTTAAAACGTGAAATTAATCGACTCGGAAGTATTAAGGTTTCATCAGCAAGCGCACGTTTAGCACACCAAGAAGCTGTTTTTGCTCGTGGTGATCGCAGACTTGGTAAAGTAATTTATGAACTTGCACAAGGCAACACATGGAATAACGCATTCCGAATACATGGTTTAGCTCCAGATTTCTATGCATTACGTCAACGTGAATTTAATGAGATTAACCCATGGGATCATCTTGATTTAAACGTTAAACCACAATTCCTGCAACTTGAACATAACAAATACGAAAAAGGTTTTATGACCGGTCCGTGTGACACAAGTGTATGCAAAAAATGTGGTGCATGTTAATTACTGAATGTATTAAACAACAAAGAGAATATCATTTTACTCTTATTAGTCAGTGTATTGACTCAATTGAAGGGGAATAAGCAATGTTAAAACTTATAAAATTACCAACGCTACTACTTCTAACATTATTTTTTATTACCATCACCTCTATTTCCTATGCTGGTTTAGACGACAAATCGCTTGTATTATATCTATCCTTTGATGAAGGAGCAGGAAACACAGCCAAAGACGGTTCTGTGTACGG
This sequence comes from uncultured bacterium, assembly GCA_964652195.1. GTDB lineage: Bacteria > Poribacteria > WGA-4E > WGA-4E > WGA-3G > MSPOR6. The sequence goes on from CAZZBB010000046.1 coordinate 28,733, forward strand.
ACATGACGGGGAACTAATGAAAGGCCCAAAATGGGTAGATGGAAAAAGTGATAAAGCAATAGAATTTGATGGTACAAAATCACAATATGTTATAGTTCCTATCAATGATACCTTACAATTAAGAGAACAGTTTTCCGTTGCATTTTGGGTCAAACGTGGTAACACACAGATCCGTGCTTGGAACTATATGGTTGCCGGAGGATCTCTCAAATGGGCAGTCATTTTTAATAAAGATAACCAAAAAACTTTCGTTTACACAAATGGAGGCGGTTGGGGTCTTAGAGGTCAAACCGATGGTGCTCAACCTGAGGATTGGGTACATATCACTTTAACACATGACACGAAATCTGCGGTAAACATCTATTACGATGGCGAAAGGGCCGGTGGTGGAGGAAAACCACCTACTGTTGCTGAGATCGATGGTTCTGTTATGGTAGGTGCAAGACATCCCGGTCAAGAATTCTTCACTGGGGTGATTGACGAGGTGTATCTCTTTAATCGTATTATTACAGTAGATGAGATCAACACTATCAAAGATGGTGGTTTTACGCCAGTAAAGCCAGCAGATAAATTAACTACCACATGGGGTGTCATTAAGGCTAATCGCCACTGGTAAGATCATTCTCAAGGGCAGCTACATAGCTGCCCTTGAATTTACTAAATTCCATTGATTATCTATTATTAATTCCTTGAAAACCTGAAGTATCATCAAATACGTACTCACCTATCTTAGATCCAGAATTCTCCAATTTACAAAGACAAATGCGTATATTTAAAAATGCTACATTACTTCTTATATGTGGTGTAATATGCAATTTCTCCTATGCCGACCAAGTTAATGAATTTTACCAAAGTGGCAAGACATATTTGGATGCCGGACGATATCATAAAGCTTTAGATGAATTTAATAAAGCAATTGCCTCCACAGATACACAAACAAGTCCTGAGCTAATCTCTGGGATTCATTACAATATTGGATTAGTTCATTTCCATTTGGAAGAATTTGAGAATGCAGTCTCAGAATATAATAAAGCAATTGATATCAAGAGTGATTCTCCTGTTTATTACAACGCTTTGGGTATAGTTTATTCCGAACTTAAACAATACAAAAAAGCATTAGATATATATCGCAAAATAATCAAACATTCACCCAAAACCGCTGAACCCTTCTTTAATATTGGCTTAGTTCATTACAATCAAGGGGATTTCTCCTCTGCAATTGATGCCTTCAAACAGGCAATTAGTGTAAATAATAAATGGACAGATGCCTATATCGGACTTGGTGATATCTATCTTAAACAAGGACAACTCTCTCAATCAGAGCAAAAATATAAAAATGCCTTACAAGTCAAGTCCGATAGTATTGGTGCATTGATGGGTTTAGGTAAAGTATACTTGAGACAAGGGGATACAGATAAGGCAAGACCTGTTTTAGAACAAGTAATTAAAATTCAAAAAGACTATACAGAGGCACATTTCCAAATTGCACAACTTTATATTAAGAATGGAGAGAAGGATAAAGCCGAATCAACAATGGCATACTTCAGGATTCTAAGGGATACAGATCCGCTTCTGGTAAAAGCACAAAAATGGGTAAAAATTCATCCTGATGATTCAAAAGGCTATAATAATTTGGGTATTCTTTTCCTCACCCGTAGATGTTTTGAGAAGGCAATTCAAAACTATAAAAAAGCCATCGTCCTATCTCCCACATTAGCGTCAGCGCATTATAACTTGGGACATGCATACCATAAACAAGGAAAAAGAAAACTTGCAATTGATGCCTACCAACTTGCCATTGAGAACGATTCTGAACTTGCTATTGCACATAATAATCTGGCTGTCTGCTATTCTGAATTAAATACACATCTAAACAAAGCACTGTCCCATGCACTAATTGCAACGAAGAAAATACCAACAAATCCCAATTACTGGGATACACTGGCAACTATCTATACACAACTTGGTTCGATACAAGAAGCTCAACAAGCTCGCGCAAAACAGACTTCCCTCCTAATGCAATCACAAAAATGAGATGTTTCGGATATATTTTATTCTGTCTTGTTGTCATGAATCCTATCCTTCATTCTGAAGTAAAATTTGCTGATGTTACAAAAAAGGCAGGTATCAACTTTAGTCATTTTGATGGTCGAACAGGTGAGAAATACCTGATAGAAACATTGGGGTCTGGAGCACTGTTTCTTGACTATGATAATGATTCTTATCTTGATCTGTATGTAATTAACGCTACAGATATCCCACCAAATTCTCCACCATTAGAAAACAGTTCACGCAATAATCATCTGCCAATTAATTCATTGTATCGTAACAATGGTGATGGTACATTCACTGATAAGACTGTGGAAGCAGGAATTGGAGATCTTGGGTATGGTGTTGGTTGTGCAGCTGCAGACATAAATAACGATGGTTTAATTGACATCTTTATAACAAATTTTGGAATGAACAGGCTTTATCTCAATAATGTAAATAGAGTTTTTACTGATGTAACTAAAAAAGCCGGGGTTGGGGATAAACGTTGGGGAACTGGTTGTGCTTTTCTTGATTATAATTTAGATGGTTATGTTGATTTATATGTTGTGAACTATATGGAATATTCTGTTGAAAATGACCGTGGCTGGGAATCACGTGGTAGACGAATATACTGTAGTCCAGTTGATCAACTGGATAGAACACAATTTCAGAGTGAACCAGATATTCTCTATAGAAATAATGGAGACGGAACATTCACTGATACAACAAAAGATGCTGGTATACTACATCGATCACTTGGACTTGCAGTAGCCGTTGGGGATTATAATAATGATGGCTATCCAGATATACACATAGCTAACGATATGGAACCAGATATACTGTATCAGAACAACAGAGATGAAACATTCACTGATATAACAGATTTCACAGGGGCAGGATACGATAATAGTGGTATCCCAGGAAGTGGTATGGGAAGTGCCTTTGGGGATTATAATAATGACGGATTCCTTGATTTACTTGTAAGTAATGCTCCAACACAACCCGTAATCTTATTTAGGAATGAAGAGGCACAGTTTTTTCAGGACATTTCATTTCCATCTGGAATCGGTGCTATAACACTCCCTTATTTTAAATGGGCAGTAGAGTTTATCGACTTCAATAACGATGGTTTATTAGATATCTATGTTTGTAACGGACATCTACAGGATAACATACATCAGTTTTCCGATGACACATATCCTCAAGTAGATCTTCTTTTTCTAAACAATTATCAAGATGGAAAATATACCTTTCAAGATATCTCACAGAAAACGGAATTGGTTCGTGTAACGAATACAGTTGGACGGGCAGCAGTTTTTGGTGATTATGATAATGATGGGGATATTGATGTATTTCTCAATCAGTCAAATCAACCTGCAAGATTTCTACGAAATGATGGTGGTAATTCACAGAATTGGATTAAGATAAATGCTATCGGAACAAAGAGTAATACCTCTGCTATAGGTACAAAAATATATGTGAAGGCAGGAAAATTGTCGTTGTATAGAGAAATTCATAGTGGTTCAAGTTATTTATCTCAAAACGATCTTAGATCACATTTTGGCTTAGGTAAGAACACTTCTATCGAAACTCTTGAGTTACAATGGTCTACTGGTAGAAAAGACATATATAAGAATTTACATGTTAATCAAATACTTACCATAAAAGAGGGATATGGAATATTTGAACCATAGTGAATTAACTGATACCTTACATTACAATATATCTCACCGAACTTGTTTAGAATGACTTAGTATTTCATACTAAAATTGAAATACTTGACAGACTTTCAGATATAGACTATGATACCATTACTTCTTCACAGGATTACATTATAACAATTTATCCTTCCTGTAGTAGTATTACAAAGGATTGAAAATGCCAATAACAGATGCAATGCCAGAACTCAAGAGAGAACTGAAATTCTTTCCTGTAGAAAATGACAACCCTTCCACCCTAACATCTGAACAGATTCAACAATTCAATAAAGACGGCTATATCTGTCCTCTTGATGTATTCACGGAAAATGAAATATCTCAACATCGAGAATACTTCAACGAACTTATGAACAAAGTTCTTGCTGAGGGAGGTAATAGTTACTCTATTAATGGTTGGCATACACGAAGTGCCGGTATTCATGATCTTGTAACAGAGGAAAGAATATCAGATTACGTTCAAGATTTACTTGGTAAAGACCTAATCTGTTGGGGTACACATTACTTTTGTAAGCTGCCTGGAGAGGAAAAACAGGTCAGTTGGCATCAAGATGCTTCCTACTGGCCTTTGTCACCCAGTAAAACTGTAACCGTATGGTTAGCAATAGATGATGCTTCAGTTGAAAATGGTGCAATGACTGTCATTCCAAAATCACATTTGCATGGACAAATTGCATTTGAACGGAGTACTGCAGAAGAGAAAAATGTGTTAGGACAAACTGTAATTGCCCCAGAACAATATGGTGGCACTCCTGTTCCTTTTGAAATGAAAGCAGGACAACTCTCACTTCATTCAGATTTATTACTTCATGGTTCGGAACCAAACACATCTGACCGACGACGATGCGGATTGACAATGCGATTCGTTCCACCTGAAGTAAAAGCTGCCAATAACTGGAACCAACGTGCAATTATCACACGAGGAGATGATCAAAGTGGACATTGGGTTCACAATCCTCGACCAACTGAAGTTAAATGAACTAACTATATTGGATTGAAATCATAAACAGTATTATTCTTTTCAATCGGGATTATACATCATTAAAATGCTCTCCTATTTCCATCACGTGAATTAATGCTACCAAGAAGAATTCTCTTCGCTGCCTTTGCGATTTCTGCTTCAGCAAGTTTTCTCCTATGTGGGTATGAGTTTATCCGGGCAGTTTCGACATCTCTATATGTAACTTACTATACTGCTGATAACTTACCATGGGTTTGGATTGCTGTTTTCCCAAGTGTATTGCTATTTATCTATTTTTATGGTCGCCTACTTTCAACATTTGGCGCAACTCGGGCTTTGGCAATAACATCTCTTTTTTCAAGTTGTTTAATTTTTGTATGTTTCTTAGCCTTAACGATGGGCATTCGTTTTGCTGCTGCTGTCATATATGTCTTTCGTGAAGCATATATCGTAATACTTGTTGAACAAATTTGGTCATTTGTAAACAGTACATTAACCTCTAAACAAGCAAAGACGATTAACGGTCCGTTCTGTGCTGTCGCATCAACAGGATCTATTGTAGGTGGAGTTCTGGTAGGAATGTTTGCAGTATCAATAGGATCAATTAACTTACTACTTGGCAGTGTTATATCATTAATACCAACGGCATTTTTTGCTGTGATTGCATATGGACTTGCTGGGGAACCAAAACCTACAGAGATAGAAGCAGGAGGAAAATTAGGACATCTCGGGGTTAGAACACTGTTTAGGTCAAAATACTTGCTGATGGTAGCAATATTAATTATTAGTACCCAAGTCATTTCTACTGTTCTTGATCTACGCTTCAACAGATTTGTTGAGGCAGAAATCACGGAAACTGATTCAAGGACTTCATATTACGGAATTTTCTACGCAAGGCTTGCTGCAATTTCTGCAATATTACAATTAGTTGTTGTTCCTTTTGCCCTTCGGTTAGTATCAATCAAAATCGTACATATTTTTATCCCAGCAATTCATCTACTAAATGGACTAATTCTATCTATTACACCTACACTTCAAACTGGTGCCAGGGCATTTCTGTCCTTCAAAGCATTAGATTATTCACTCTTTCGGGCAGGAAAGGAACTCTTCTATATGCCCTTGTCTTATGACGAAAGATATCGTTGTAAACAAATCATTGATTCATTTGGATATCGATCAGCTAAGAGTGGTACTGCCGGTATTCTTAAACTTGTGGGCTTGTTAGTCAAAACAATACCTGGAATTGCTCTATCAATAACTGCTATGGTCATTTCATGCTTTTGGGGTGTTCTTGTTTCCAGTATATCATCACAATATATTAAGCTTGAAAAAACAGTTAAAACGGTTGACAATAGAGATACTAATATGTAAAATACATGTAATCTATGACGCTTATTGGAGGAGAAGACTGTGAAAAATGCCAATTGTTCATATATTCTGAAACTGGTATTCAATTCTGGAATTATAATATTTTTTCTTGGATTGATAGTCGGGTGTACCATGACTCCCCAACCCACTATTGATGTCTTCATTGAACCTGTTGAAAGTTCCACTCACACATCCATGAATCCTGAAACAGGAGCTGTAACTATAGTACAACAAGGTGTGGCTGTTACGATTAGACCACTTGACGAAGTAGAATTGTTTTCATTAACTGATAACCCACGTATTAATCCGTTTATAATTGTTGAAAATAATGGAAACGTAACCCCAATTTACACAGTTTTTGAATTAGTAGTTCATAATCTTGAATCTTCTCGTGTCTTAGTTGATGAATCTGCGTTACTAATTGATCATGGTGGTGCTCAATACGCGAATCTACCGTATGACTACTTTAAGGATCTATATCAGAATATAGATGACAATGGACAAACAGTCTTCCCACCAAGTCACCATCCCTATGTCCGAAGAAATTATCCCTACTATCAGACTTATTTAGATTTGGAGGCTTTGAAAGATGGACATGCCATAGTTGCTGACAGTCTTTTTGAAAGTGGAAAGTTATTTCACGGGGCTAAACGTAGTGGATATATAGTTTTTGATAAATTAGGTCTTGACACAACAGATATGCGAATAATAATACCTCAAGTTCGAATTGTTGTCTCAGAAAATAAACAAGAAAAACTAAAGTTCAAATTTGATTTTAAACAAGTTGTTGCTGAGAAGTAAGAAATCATACATTTTTATTTTTGCAACAATATCGTCACTGTAGTATTAAGGAGTAAGTATTCATGAGAAATTGGTTGATTGGACTACTATTAGTACCATTTGTATTTGTACTCAGTTGTGATTCAGGGAATCAAGTAAGGGTGGCTGTAGCAGGCCCATTTTCTGGAAATGCAGCTGCTTTTGGTGAGATGATACGACGCGGTGCAGAACTTAAAGCAAAGGAAATTAATGAAGCTGGTGGTATTAAAGAAATTAATGAAGCTGGTGAAATTATTAAAGGTAGGCAACTTAAACTCTTTTTTGGTGATGATGTAGGTACAGAGAAAGAGGCTAAAGCGGTAGCAACACGTTTTGCAACTGATAGACGTATCCTTGCTGTGGTTGGACATTTTAACAGTGCCTGTTCTTTAGCTGGCAAAGGTATATATAAGGAAAATGGAATTGTGGAATTGTCCCCCGGTTCAACTAATGTTGATGTATGTCAAGGTAGTGATTGGACTTTCAGGAATCTATACCGAGACGATTTCCAAGGCGCTTTTATAGCAGGATATATTAAGAAATTTTTAACTGAATATGAATCTGTAGGTATTCTCTTTGAGAATGATGATTACGGTAGAGGATTAAGAGATGGGTTTGTCGCGGAAGCGAAAAAAATAAGTTTAAGTGTTGTAGTCGAAAACGCCTACGATAGGGATACAACTGATTATACAGCGCAACTCACTAATCTAAAAGCTGAAAATCCAGATATTATTCTAATTTCTGGTTTATATGGACAAGCTGCCTTGATTGTAAAACAAGCTCGTGGCCTGGGTATCAACGCCCAGTTTTTTGGTGCTGATGGGATAGATTCTCCCGAATTTATAAAAATTGCGGGTGATGCAGCAAATGGCACTTACTTGGCAACACCGTTCACGTTTGGCGCAGGTGGAGAAGAAGCAGCAAAGGTAGCAAAAGCTTTTGAAGCTGAGTTTGGTGTACCACCAGATACCTGGGCAGCACTAACTTATGATGCAATGGGTATGATTGCAGATGCCATTGAGAAAACATATAACAATAAGGCAACACTTGCAGAAAATCGAAAAGCAATACGCGATCATTTAGCGGAATTAGATACACCAGAGGAGGGATATACAGGTATCACTGGATTGACATATTTTGACATAAATGGAGATACTGTTAATAAACCTGCCTATGTAAAAATAATAAAAAATGGCGAATTTACGTTAGCTGAGAAACAGATGTTTGGTATCGGATCACAGAACTAATATCTCTTCCTAATCCGTAAAAATAATAATATAGGTGGTTAGAGAAATCCGTTACTATAAGGTATTCCTATATGGATGTATTTTTTCAACAATTAATTAACGGTTTAGTTCTTGGTGGGATTTACGCACTGATCGCTGTCGGCTATACGATGGTTTATGGCATTATCCAGTTAATTAACTTCGCACATGGCGAAGTTTTCATGTTAGGTGCTTACTTCGCATTTACATTAGTTGCAATATTCCATTTACCTTTCTGGGTAGCTGTACCAATTAGCATGCTGCTCTGTGCAGGATTTGGTCTGTTGATGGATAATGTAGCTTACCGCCCTATAAGAAATGCTCCACGTCTATCAGCATTAATTACCGCAATTGGTGTATCAATTGCTCTACAGAATTTAGCAAGAATTATTTGGGGTGCTAAACCTCAGCCATTTCCCCAAGAATCCCTCCCTTCATTCCTACAACAGGTCACATCTGTTGATGAACCAAATATACTATTCTCAGTCTTAGGTATTAATTTCTTAGATGTAGCAATCAAATTTCCTGGAAATGTATCATTAGCTTATCTTGATCTATTAATTATAGTTCTCGCTGTAGTATTAATGGTTTCCTTAAATCGTATAGTTTCTTTAACAAAGATAGGTAAAGCAATGCGAGCATGTGCTCAAAATCGCATTGCATCTAATCTCATGGGGATCAAGACAAATCAAGTTATAGCAATTACTTTTGCCATTGGTTCAGCATTAGGTGCTATCGCAGGTGTGATGGTGGGTGTCCGTGAGCATATTGAACCTACCATGGGATACTATAAAGGAGTTGCTGCCTTTGCCGCTGCAGTTCTTGGTGGAATCGGTAATATTACTGGGGCTATGGTTGGCGGACTTCTTATGGGACTTGCAGAAGTTTTTGGGGCAGGTTATGTTGACTACTTCATAGAATTTGTAGCAAAGACAATTGGTCTTGGTGAGTATTATGATGCTGGTAAAATCTCGAATAGTTACGGTTCTGGATATCGGGTTGCTATTTCATATATCGTTATGATAATCGTGATATTAATACGTCCTACAGGTTTATTTGGTAAATCCACAGGTCATCGTGCTTAATAGTAGACATAACCATAGAATCTAAGTATGGTGTGGATCGGATTATAACAAATGTCAGTAAAATTAACCCTTGTTAACATTTTCAAGTACTCAAAAGAACAGTTTTTATTACTACAAAATCATTTAACCCTACCACGTGTCATCATATTCTTGATTGTACTATTCTTTCCACCAATACTTTTTGGTATAGATGCTATTGTAAAGTTCTTCTCTGATAGAAATATCTTCATTCCTCTTCCAAGCGGTGATTATATACTCTACATCTCTGTCCAGGTCTGTGTTTACATACTACTGGCTGTAGGATTGAACATAGTTTGTGGATTTACAGGATTATTAGATCTTGGTTATGTAGCATTTTATCTTGTTGGAGGATATACAGCAGGTCTTTTGATGACCCATCATGGGATTAGTTATTTTATAGTGCTACCATTGGCTATACTGAATGGTGGCCTATGGGGGTTAATACGTGGAGCACCAACACTACGTTTGACAGGTGATTATTTCGCAATAGTCACATTCGGATTCGCAGAATTTCTACGGATTGCAGTGAAAAATGAAATCTGGCTAATTCAAGATCTTAACGGTTTTGTTAAAGATATTCCAGCCGTGAAAATACCATTTACGACAATAGAGTTGTACACAAATGTGCATGATTATTATCACATACTTATTCTTATTGTGATAGTAATTTTCATAACATATAGGTTGAAGAATTCTCGTGTCGGAAGAGCATGGATTGCAATACGGGAGGATGAACAAGCAGCTTCTTGTATGGGTATCAATGTAAGTCGTTATAAGTCTTTGGCATTTGCAGTTAGTGCAGCAATTGGAGGACTTGGTGGTGCATTCTTAGCCCCATTTTGGGGTATTCTTAGTGCAAAAGTATTCGAATTTTGGGAATCAATTTTAATTCTCTGTATGGTTATACTTGGGGGGAAAGGTAGTATTAGAGGTGCAATCATTGGTGCAGTTTTCCTCGGTTCTTTAAGTGAAATATTACGTGAGATAATGCTTAGGATACCTCTATTATCTCAATTTTCAGGTGCTCGTATTTTAATCTTTGGAGTTATTCTGGTATTACTGATGCGTTTCCGTCCTGACGGATTGATATTTAAGAAATCATGATAATACAATTAATCTTAGGTCTCAAAGACTCTGAACCCGACAACATCCCATACTATCTCAAGTCTTCCAGATTCTTGGAATCAACAATTCCAATACCAATAAAAATAAACCTAACCCTACAAACCATTGATACCTGTCTTGGTATTCCCCATTAGATCGAATCCTATATTTTTGCTTTTCAAGTTTGGATAAATCAGATACCAATTTGGAGACTCCTTCATTAACATGATAGTATTGACCATTACCAGATGATGCGATATCCTTAAGATGCTGTTCATCCAATTGGGATAATACCAATTGTCCATTCATATCTCGTTTATATCCTTTATTTTTTTCAGGAAGTAATATAGGAATTGGTTTGTTTGCTGATCCAACTCCAATACAATAGGTTTGTATACCATTGTTTTGAGCAGAGTCTATTTCCGAAAGTGTCTCTAAATTGTGATCCTCTCCATCAGTAAATAATACGATTACCTTATGTCCTTTTGTATCAATTAATCCCGATTTTACTCCGTTTTGTTCTGTCATCAACCGGGAAGATGCGACATTAATCGCATTACCAATATTTGTTCCTCTGTGTACAATGGTTTCAGGTGTTACAGCATACAAAAATTCTCTTAGTGTATGGAAATCATTGGTTAGTGGACATACAATAAAACTTTCTTCAGCAAAATACAGTAACCCAACCCGATTTCCACCAAGTTGAGTTAACAAGTCTGACATTATATGTTTTGCTTGTGTAAGACGTCTATCTGAATTCTCATCTATTGCAAGCATACTTGTTGATATATCTAATGCAAGTATTACATCTAACCTTTCTGAAACACTCTCTGGTTTTGCTCCCCACTGTGGACGTGCTAACCCTAAACTCATTAAAACAAAACACAATAGTAGTAATAATATCCGAATTTTGTATCTTAGAAAATGTGTATACGGAGTATTGCTTTGAAATAATAGGAAAGACTTTTTCTTACGAGAGTAGCCATAGATTAGTAAAAGTGTTATGATTGGGAAGCCAATCCATAAAACATAAAGATATTCTGGACTACTAAAACGAAACCAATTCATAGCTAATGCAGTTTATACGAGAAAAGGAAAGAGTGAGAACGGTTTTCAAAATATCACTGAGTAGTTAAGGAAAGGTGTGATGAATTAGATATGTAATAACACCTTATCTGTAGGAGTGTGAATTTAATGGAAATTCAATTGATTGATCTAAATATTCGAATTCAATAGGTCAATACGTTCGTAATATTTCTCAACTTCTTTTCTAATTCTTGCTTGATCCCAATTGTTCTTCTTACCAATGAATTCAGCAATAGACCCTGCAATATCTGTCCCTTGTCCTTGTGTCCATCCTATACGTGTCCGTCGCCAGAGTAGATCCTCAAGTGTAATTACCATTTCTCCCCAACAGGAGTATACTATTTCCGCGTTTATAAATGGCAACGTTTCTGAGATAGGTTCAGAGAGGGATGAATCTTCAGCGACAAGCTTATTGATTTTAATAAAACCTTGCATACCATATCGATGGATTAATCTATCTCTGTTTTCCTTTAAAGTTGAACATTTTAATGAATCTATATCTGAGTTAACACTTTTTTCAATATCATCTGATATTGCCGCAGGAAGTGGTAACAAAGCGGTTTTACAGTTTCTGCTAACCTTTAGAGATTCTGCAATATAATCAACGGTTTCTTCTGCAATCTGTCTATGTGTTGTTAATTTCCCTCCATAAACATACAATATTCCGCTTGGACTATCAGTGATTAGATGATCTCTTGATACAAACTCAGAACGGGAACTAATACGACTTGGCGAACCGTTGTTAGCAATTAGTGGACGTACGCCAGCATAAGATCCGATTATTGAATCTTTATTTATTGATAGATTGGAGTAAACACGTTTTGTTTCCGATAATAGGTAATCTATCTCTTTCTTAGATGAACATACGGATTCAAGATCATTTTCTGGAGTAGTTTCAGTTGTTCCAACTATAGAAGTGTCATGTTGGCCAGGTAAAATGAATATTGCTCTTTGTTTCTCATTATTATTTTTTTCAGATTGAGTAATTGTTACTATACCATACGGAACTGTTGTAGAGGTATCCGCACACCGGGGTAGTATAATGTGTACTCCCTTAGCCTTTTTTGTTACCAGACGTGGGTGTCCATCATAACTTGGATCTTTCTCCCATATTTTATCAGTCCACGGTCCCGTAGCAGACACAATTCGTCTTGAAGTAATTTCAAAACGGTCACCTGAAATAACATCCTCTACGGACACCTTATACATTGGATCGGACTTATCAGGCATCTTGTTATAACCAAGAAATCGTACGTAATTGGAAATTACTCCACCATGTTGATGAGCATCCTTGAGAATAGCTAGCGTTAATCTTGCATCATCAACTTGACTATCCCATAATACTACGCAACCTTTTAGATCTTGAGTAGCAATAGGACCAAGTAGAGTTTCAATTCGTTTACAATCTCGTATGACTTTAGATTTTTCATCTTGGTTCGATTTTGATAGTCGATTATATACCCTTGCAGCAAAATCAACTCCCAAGAAAGGATATGGGTCATCTTTGTAACAGAGTATGGCTATAGGAATAGGTTTTACAAGATTAGGAGCAGTGTGGTGGAGGATTTCCCGTTCTTTGCGCGATTGTCTCACTAAACCTATATCTAACTTCAAGATATAACGAAAACCTCCATGAATTAACTGAGAACTGGCACTACTCGTCCCACATGCGAAATCACCTTGATCAATTAATCCTGATCTTATTCCACCATTTAATGTTAGATCTCTAATTAATCCTGCCCCTACAATACCTCCTCCAATTACTAATACATCTAAAGGTTCTGCTTTTAATGTATTGATATTGTCTAATCGAGTTAAATTTGAAAATTCTGCTGACATAATTTTACTTCGGTTATATACAAATGGTATTTAGGTCTATATACGAATTTGTGAGATATGTTAGGTGATGAGATTAGATACTACGGATTAACTTATATGAGGCAATTTAGATTGTATACAAGAACATCTACAGTTAATTTGAGAATTGTAAATTAGACATATTAGGTAACTTTTTTGAAGTATATAAAAGTTTAACCTATTACTTAGCTAAGGATTTTATTATTTTCTGTGAATTTTCAGATATTTTACGAATTGCAGTAAGAATACGTTCAGCAGCACCAGAAACTGGCTTCGTTAATAGAGGTAAAAAAATTAACTGTGAACAGATTGCCTCTGTAACCGGTAGGTCTCCAGGTGAATATCCTTCATAATCACCCCCTATTTCTGGGGTACACAATGAACCACGACCATTCGTAAATATATCAACACCTTCAGAAAAGAGAGGTAAGGTATGAAGTAATGGATATGGGTTACTGTTTGTAGGCAGACCACCTGAGAAGACAGGTACACCGTCTCCAACCAATAGAGGATAAGGGTTATTATTGGCTAAGACCCCCTCTCTTCGTAAAGCCTCTGCAAAGGCAGGAGCAGGAAGACCGTGCATCTCTTCCTGAATATAATGGATTGGAAAACCAAAAAATGCTGCGGGTTCAGCACCTTCGTATCTATTTATTGGATTCACGCCCCTGATATCTTGAAGTCCTTTGTTAATTTCTCGAATATATGTGCGACGATTCGTATTTAATTCATCAAGTTTTTCTAACTGTATTGATGCAATACCAATTGCTAATGGATGTGCACGATATTTTACGCCTAATCCCATAGGAGGTAGGTGAGAATAACTAAGTTCGGCAGTATTAAGTTTAGGATCTCCAATGCTATCAATGGAACGATTAACTTGTCCTAACAAACAAGCACGTTCGAATATCTTAACATCATTTGTTGCAAGTACACCACCTTCACCGGCACTTACTGCTTTACTTCCTTGTAAACTCCATGCTCCGACATGGCTAATACTACCAACTGTTTTTCCTTTATAGGATGCACCGTGTGCATGTGAACAATCTTCTAATACAGGTACACCTATTTCTTTACTTAATGCCATTAAACTATCCATGTCACATACATTACCCCAGAGATGTACTGCGATAATTGCTCTGGTACGGTCCGTAATACGTCTCCGTACATCATCCACATCTATAACTAATGTCTTAGGATCAACTTCACAGAAAACAGGTTTAGCCATTAACATTAAAGCAGGTGTAATAGATCCCATCCAAGTATATGTTGGACAGATAACTTCATCACCAGGACCAACACCCAGACCAAACATCGCACTATGTAAAGCTGCTGTGCCATTTGTCGTACATACCGCGTATTCAGTGTTATGACGTATACGCCAATCCCGTTCAAAGTCTTGAAGAATAGAAGATTTACCTGACAATTCGTTACGTTCTGTCATTTCGCTAACGATTTTTGTCTCATCTTCTGTAATCTGCTTCCATTGATCTAATATAGGAAATGGTTTATCTTCAGATATATCAAAAACTGGGGCTCCACCTAATAATGCAGGAATGTCCTTGGAAGAAAATTCTGTTTTTTTTTGGTCTTTTCTATTCATTAGTTTGCCTTAGAATGTAATTTAATTAGTTCGTTTTCAATTAAATAGTAAATAAATAAAAGATCTATCATTTTTCTAATATGATCCTATTAGAATATTCAACTTAATAGTTTTAATATTAACGAAATAGTACTTATATAATTCAGGACTAATTTAGTGTCTGCAAATATCAAAATTGTGTTTGTATAATACCTATGTTATACTAACAAAAACACAATATCTATGAAATATAACCAACCTAAATTACGAGTTCCATTATATCAAGTTTATAATTTGCTGTCAATCAATGAGACTACCTCAGCCATATAAATACTAAAATTGCATCTACAACTAAAATGATGTCAAAGAACCATCCTATACAATTAAGACATTTCCTGGATACTTTCTTACCATCATTAATTGCGATCATCGGTTTTTTTGTCTTATGCGGGGTTACCTTAATCATTAGAGGACAAAGTCCCTTGGAGTTCTATCAACTTATCCTAATCAGCGGTTTCTCAAGTATAGATGATATTGGTAGTATCTTATTTAATTCAACACCCTTAATCTTCACTGGACTTGCTGTTGCGATTGGTTATAAGGCGGGACTATTTAATATAGGTTGTGAAGGTCAGCTTTATGTCGCAGGGTTTGCAGCAACTTGGATAGGAATACATTTTGATTTACCACCATTAATTTTAATTCCGTTTTGCCTTGTAGCTGCAATGTTTTTCGGCGGAATCTGGGGAACAATTCCTGGGATACTAAAGGCAAGATATGGAGCGCATGAAGTAATAAATACTATCATGATGAATTTTATTGCATTTGCAATTATGAGTTATTTAGTTACTTCGGTTTTTCAAGAACCTGGTCAAATGGAACCTCAGACCGCAGAAATCCATAACTCGGCGAAACTTCCAAAATTAGCAGGATTGATACCCTTACTTCCTCAAAGTAATTCATTAAATGCCAGCTTCTTGATTTCTTGTGTTGTTGTATTGTTGTTGTATATCTTATTAAAATACACACGTTGGGGATACGAACTTCGTTTAGTTGGGAATTCCCCAGAGGTTGCAGCTTATGGAGGTATAAATCCAGGTAGAGTCACAATATGGGTAATGACTCTAAGCGGAGCAATAGCAGGTATGGCTGGGGTTGCAGATGTCTTAGGATATCACTACAGATTCGTCCATAGTTTTTCACCAGGATGGGGATTTACAGGAATAGCAGTTGCTTTAATGGGTAGAAACCATCCATTTGGTGTTTTGGCTGCAGCGATATTGTTTGGCTTTCTGAGTAAAGTTGCATTGGATGTGGAACTTCTATTGGACATACCACATGGTTTGTTTATTGCTGGTCAAGGTTTACTCATATTAGGATTAGTCTGCATGGAAGGGTATACAAAGATTAAGAATCAATGATTTTTCAGTTAATTCCAAGCACACTTAGAATGACAACACCTTTAGGGTATGCAGCCTTAGGTGGGATATACTCTGAACGGTCAGGTATCATAAATATCGCGTTAGAAGGGATGATGCTAATAGGGGCATATGGATATGTAATAGGGGCACAAATAACGGGTTCGGAATGGATTGGACTACTGTTCGGTGTTTGTTTTGGTATCATCTTAGCCCTAATACATGCTATAGCAACCATTACTTTTCATGCAGAACACATTGTTACTGGGTTAGCAATTAACATATTCGCAATAGGAGTTACCGAATATCTCATACCCACTTCTGATCGGGTGCCGGGATTACCAGAGGTAAAATTACCACTCATCGGTGTATATAGTATTTTAGTTTTTATATTACCATTTATAATGACTTTGAGTCATTTATTTCTATATAAAACACCATGGGGATTACGTTTGCGTGCTGCAGGTGAATCAACTGAAGCATTAAAGACCCTTAGTTTAAGTCGCGCAAGATGGCAGTATTTTGCGGTAATTGTAAGTGGAGTTTTAGCCTCACTTGGTGGTTGTTTTCTTTCCTCAAATGTACATGTTTTTACAAAAGGTATTACAGCCGGTAGAGGTTATGTCGCATTGGCAGCTGTCATATTTGGTAATTGGCGTCCACTCAATGGTGTAGCAGCGTGCCTTCTTTTCGGTTTTGCTGCCACCTTAGGATTAGAAAATCGCTGGGGGATTCCAGATCAATTATTGAAGTCTATTCCACATATATTGACAATGGTAGTTCTGGCGGGATTAATCGGAACATCAAAACCTCCGAATGCTTTAGGTAGAATTATAACCTAAAGTTACATGATTATCAGATAATACTGTATTTCGCAATGCTGCCATGACTTGTGGAATAGCACCGCATCGGACAGGTGATGTGTCTTCTCCAAGGAGCGTATCCCGCATCCAGTGCAACTTGTTCTCTATTGACCAATGTCCACGCCGTAAAGATAGTAAGCGTTCTGCTGATGCTATAACCCTTGTAATCACCACGGCTTCTTGACATACACAGGTTTTTGAAGTAAAATTGACACGGTAAACCCAGAATACAAATGACATTGTAAGCATAGAATTAAAAACACGATACATTGAGATAATCTTATTAGAAGAGGAAATGAATGAAAACACGAATTGAAAAGGACAGTTTAGGGGAGGTAGAAGTTCCAGAGTCGGCATATTGGGGTGCACAGACACAACGTGCATTTCTTAATTTCGATATAGGCGATGAATATTTTCCACCAACATTCATCCGAGCACTTGCCATAATTAAACATTCCGCGGCAACAGTAAATGCAGAACTTGGCGGTATCACAGAGGAAATAGCAGATCTTATCTGTCGAGCAGCAGATGAAGTTGCTGAAGGTGGTCTGGCTGACCAGTTCCCACTCAGGATTTGGCAAACAGGAAGCGGAACACAAACACACATGAACATAAATGAGGTAATCGCCAATAGGGCAAATGAATTGGCGGGTGGAAGTCGTGGAAGGAAATCTCCTGTACATCCGAATGACCATGTGAATCGTTCTCAATCAACTAATGATGTATTTCCAACAGCAATCCATATTGCAGTGGTTACACAGATTGTTGAACGACTTCTACCGGCTGCTCAAACATTACAAGAAGCATTGGAGGAGAAATCACAAGCCTTTTCAGAAATAGTAAAGACAGGTCGGACACATCTGATGGATGCCACACCTTTAACGTTAGGACAAGTCTTCAGTGGATATGTCCAACAGATCAAACATGCACAGGAAGCAATTAAGAGTACTTTATCCCATCTGTATGAACTGCCTATTGGAGGGACAGCAGTAGGAACTGGTTTAAATTCACATCCTGATTATGCATCCACTGTTTCTCACCGTATTGCGGACAGTACAGGTCATCCATTCATCACAGCACCAAATAAGTTTGAGGCTATGGGAAGTCGAGATGCCCTTGTATCTGCAAGTGGTGCATTGAAACGACTCGCTTGTGCGTTGTATAAAATTGCTAACGACATCCGTTTGCTCGGAAGTGGTCCACGGTGTGGAATAGGCGAGTTGATATTACCCGAGAATGAACCGGGGAGTTCAATTATGCCGGGAAAGGTCAATCCAACTCAGTGTGAAGCTATGACAATGGTATGTGCACAGGTAATTGGAAATGATACCACAATCTCATTGGCTGGTAGTGCCGGTAACTTTGAATTGAATGTATTTATGCCTGTGATAGCCTTAAACAGTCTGCAATCTATTCGATTGTTATCGGATGCGTGTGATGCGTTCAGAGAACATTGTGTTGTCGGAATTGAAGCAAACAAACCTGTGATTGCTGGATATCTTGATGCATCGTTGATGTTAGTGACTGCACTTACACCGCGTATCGGCTATGATGCTGCAGCTAAGTTGGCACAGAAGGCACATCGGGAAGGATCAACCTTACGTGAAGTCGCTATTGAAGATGGTGTGCTGACAGGAGAGGAGTTCGATTCTCTCGTGATTCCTGGTGATATGGTAGCACCAAATCTATAAATAAAGAGTTGAGTGTTATAAGCAATTATTAGAGTTGGAATCATCACCGAATATTAACATACAGAGCTTGGTAGTATAATGCGGTCAATAACAAGTTATTGACCGCATTATCTTCTTAACTGGAAGAAATTCAGGAACTATTCTTCAAGCTGGATAATTTCTTCAGATAATTCCTCAGATTCAATAATTTCTGTCCCATCTGATTCTTCAATACCATCTTTGGAAACTTCCAGTTCCAGCCATCTTGAGAATCCAGTTCCTGCTGGAATTAATCGTCCAAGGATGACGTTTTCCTTCAAACCTGTAAGGTAATCGGTCTGTCCTTCAACAGCAGCATCTGTAAGAACTTTCGTTGATTGCTGGAAACTTGCCGCAGAAATGAAACTATCGGTACTCAAAGCTGCTTTACTGATACTCTGTAAGAGTGGTTCACCTGTTGCAGGTGTACCCCCTTCATCCGCTACCCGTCTGTTTTCAGCATAGAACCTCCGACGGCTAACCTCATCGTTAGCGTAAAATCTTGTATCCCCAATCGTAAGAATACGGATTTTCTGTAGCATTTGTCGGACAATTACTTCGACGTGTTTATCATTGATGATATTCTTACCGTAGACAGCCTGAACTTCATCAACAAGATATGTCCATACTGCCTCTTCACCTTCAAGTGAAACTCCGTTGATATTTGCCCGACCGATACTAAGTATATCGTGTGGATTCAGATATCCATCGGTAAGAGGCTGTCCAGCTTCGACCATGTCACCGGCATCAACACGTCGTTTTTCATCGGGGATTGAGTAAAGGCGGCTTCTGACTGTATCATCAACAATCCGATACTGTGGAACCCCAGCTTTTTGACCCGTCTGCTGTAATTGTCCGGCAATCTCTGCAATTTCAGCTGCATCTTCACGTTTTGGACGACGTGCTTCAAAAAGCTCAGTCACCCGTGGAATTCCTACGACAATGTCAAGGTTGGTAGTTTTCTCGTGTAATTCTGCTAATCCGTGTTGTGCATTCACATGTTCTCCATCTTCAACCGAAACAGAATATCCTGCTGGGATAAGGTGTGAAACGCGTCCACCACCTTCAACGTCAATATCAATTCTGAAGGTTTCAATCAACGCATCTACATCAACACCACCATACTGTTCTATAGCTCTTTCATATTCCCAGTCGTTTAACTCCTGTCCAACAGTGAGTGTACAGTTTGGATGGATTACCTTTATGATTTCATAAGTGTTTTTTGATGTCAATGCTGATTTCGCTTTGTAATCAGCATCACTTAAAATCTCATCCTTAGTAACCTCGGATCCAAAGTCGTTAACCGCCGTAACTTTATACACGCGATCGGTATCAAAACCTTTATAGAGACGTTGCGCTTTCTTGTATTCATTCTCATCAATTTCTTGTTGTGGGACAAGTGGACATTCTTCATGATGAACAGCAAGAATTAGATAAGAGCGTTGAATATCAGGCAATGGTGTTTCTGTTTCTCTATGGTGTTTTACGAGTGCTTTGTGATCAGTCTCAGTCAATACTTCCTCTGTATCAGAACCTTCAGGTGTATACTTGTAGAGTTTCTCAAAATCAAACCCTTTATAACTTCTTCTGAATCGATTGGACTCAGACTGAGTGATAACCTCGTCAACAGATACAGGAAAATCAGGATGATGAACAGCAGCAACTTTATAAAGCCGTTCTACCTCAAAAGCACCCTCGTTCTTAGTAATGTTAACTTCAAATCCAGGGAATTCCTTAAGAACAGCCTTTTTCTCATTCTCAGTAAGGAGCGTATCGGTTTCCAACTTACAATCTGGATGATACACAGAAGTTATTCGGTATCTGAGACGTTCGGCTGTAAATCCACCAAATTTATCTTTGAGTGAATCGTAGTTATCTTGTTCAATCAGTTCACCAGGTTTGAGTGGACATTCACTATGTGATACTTCTGCCACACGATACAATTCGTTACTTAGAGGCGATACTTCAAATGCCTTTTCATTTATGAATCTATCTCTATATTCCGATTCAGATAATTGTTGTCCGATAGCCAGCTCAATACCTTCAGATACTTCTGTAACTGTGCGTACTGGGTCCCCGAGTTCGAGATGATATTGACTTTCCTCTTCAGGTGTTAACAAGTGTCCTTCTTTAAATGGACAACTTGAATGGGCAATGGTCTGAATTTCATATCTCATCTCAGCGTTAAGGGTATTCTGTTTCCGTAAGTATTCACTTTCGGTGAGGATATCTCCTGCATTAGTTCGATATACCCATTTTCCATCGAAAGGTCTAATCTCGGTTTTCCATTTTTCAGCTTCAGCCTCAGTCAGTAATGTACCCTCCTTCAGAGAACTTTCAGGGTGCATTATCCGGATTACAGGATACTGGGGATCGGAACACCGGAACAGAGCAAATCGATGCAAACAAGCGTTATATTCTTGATCTGTGAGATACTGGCCTTCCTGTAAGGTAAATCCTTCCCCACTATTGGCATCAATTACATCCGGACGATTTACAGCCTCAATTACCCACTTAATGGGTTCTACCTCAAATCCGGGATAACGTTCCTTGTTTTCCTCATGCTGCTTTATAGTAAGGAGTTCATTCGGTTGGAATTTACAATCAGGATGTTCAACTGTTTTCACTTTATAGTTTGCTTGGTCAAGATGTTCTGCGACCTGTTGAACAATCCAAAGATCACTTTCTTTACGTACTGTCCGTCCAGGTATAAAATCACGGAAGCGAACCACACCAGATGCTTTAGCAGGGATTTTCCGTGCAAGCCGTTCACTCACATCTTCCACCACCCCACCAGTATGAAATGTCCGCATTGTTAACTGTGTTCCAGGTTCCCCGATTGATTGCGCAGCAATAATTCCGATTGCTTCACCAACATTAACCATCTGTCCTGATGTTAAATCAGCACCGTAACAACGTGCACAAGACCCTTTCTCTGTCTCACAGGTAAGTATAGATCTAACACGAACACTGGAGACTTCAGCATCTTCTATCATTTGTGCCACTTGAGGGGTGATTATTGTATCACTTTCGACAAGAACTTCATCAGTAGCAGGATGAACTACATCTTCAATTGCCACACGGCCACTGATTTTAAATCCTATTGATCCGGCACTGGTAGTGAATTTTTGGATACCATGAACTGTACCGCAATCATCTTCTGTCACCATTACATCTTGTGCTACATCAACGAGTTTACGTGTGAGATAACCGGATGCTGCGGTTTTCATTGCTGTATCAACTAACCCTTTCCGAGACCCGTAGGTAGAAGTAAAGTAATCAAGTACATCTAATCCTTCTCTATAAGAAGATTCAATTGGAGTTGACAGGATTTCACCGCTCTGCTTG
Source organism: uncultured bacterium (assembly GCA_964652195.1). Taxonomy (GTDB): domain Bacteria; phylum Poribacteria; class WGA-4E; order WGA-4E; family WGA-3G; genus MSPOR6. The sequence continues at coordinate 50,965 of CAZZBB010000046.1, forward strand.
GATTTCAATCCAACAATAGCACTGATTTGAATGAAAGGATTCTTACGTGCGCGGGCACCACTATCCGCCATAAGATGGACTGGGCTAAATCCTTCCACATTCTTATCCTGTTCAACCAGATAACTTTCCGTTTCAGGAAGTTGGTTAAATAAATCCTCTTCAATTTTAATAGTAGCATCGAACCAAATACGAATTTTCTCATTTTCTAATTCTTCCGGTTCGAGATTTTCCTGTGCATAAAGCCTTTCAATAGCTTCCCGTGCATCAGTAAGTATCTCGTTTTTACGATTAGGTACGAGGTAATCCTTTATACCCGGAGAAATGCCACTTTGAGTAGCATACTCAAAACTCAGTTTCTGTAACCGGTCCAATAATGAAACAGTTTCTGAAGTTCCAAGTTCGTTAAAGCACCGTTTAACAAGATCAGATAACCTTCTACTCCGTGCTTCCCCATTAAAGAATGGTATTTCAAGACCGGTGATTTCATCTGTCCATTTTAGTGATGCTGTACCATTTGTATGTGGGAGTACTTCGTTAAATATGACACGACCAACAGTTGTTAATATAGGTTCACTATTTCCTTCAAAGAAGAGAAGAATTGAATCGTGTAATTTTATTGTTCCACATCCATGTGCATGTGTAACCTCATCAACAGATGTAAAACGTCGTTTTGCCCATTCCTCTTTTTCTAATGAGGAGAATATTTCTTTTGATTCAGAACCATTCGTAAGCTCGGCATAAGCAGAATGTAGTAATTTTGCACGTTCAAGATGTTCTGGAAGTTGTTTTGTCAGAAAACTTGCACCCAAGATCATATCAAGTTCAGGAACAGTAATAGGTTCACCATGGGAAGGTTTTAGAATATTACTACTACTAAGTAGCAACATCTTTGCTTCAGTTCGTGCTTCAATTGACAGAGGCACATGGACAGCCATCTGGTCACCATCAAAATCAGCATTGAAAGCTTTACAAACGAGAGGTGGAATACGAATTGATTTACCTTCAACAAGAACAGGCATGAATGCCTGAATACCAAGACGGTGCAGTGTTGGAGGACGGTTTAATAATACTGGATGATCTGCAATAACTTCTTCTAATGCTTCCCACACCGGGGAATCGGGGGTGACGTGTTCAGTCATGTTCTTCCCACGTTTAATGGTTTGAACATGTCCGTCTGCTAAAAGTTTCTCAATGATGAATGGCTTAAAGAGTTCTACAGCCATTAACTTTGGAATACCACATTGATGGAGTTCTAATTCAGGTCCTACAACAATAACACTTCTACCTGAATAGTCAACGCGTTTCCCAAGTAAGTTCTGACGGAAACGGCCGACTTTCCCTTTAAGTATATCGGATAGTGACTTGAGAGCACGTTTCCCAGGACCAGTAACGCGGCGACCATGTCTTCCATTATCCAAAAATGCATCAACGGATTCTTGTAACATCCGTTTCTCATTACGTAGGATAACTTCTGGTGAGCGTAAGTCAATCAGTTTTTGTAAACGGTTATTCCGGTTAATGACCCGACGATACAAGTCGTTTAGATCACTTGTGGCGAATCTTCCACCTTCCAGTGAAACTAATGGACGTAAGTCAGGACTGATGACAGGTAGTACGTCAAGGATCATCCACTCAGGCTGCATCTCTGCTTTATCAAAGCCTGCTACCATTTTTAATTGTTTTGAGAGTTTTACTTTCTTCTGATGACTTGAGGTCTCCTCAATCTCTTGCGTAAATTTCTCTACATCCTCAGGTAAGTCAATCTTTTGAAGAAGTTCCTGAATTGCCTCTGCTCCTGTGGCTGCTTTGAATGTATCAGGATGTTTTTGCATTTTAGCATTCATCTCTTGTTCTGTGAGAATCTCTTTTAGTTCCAATTCACAGCTATCATCCATAACTTCTGTAACGATAAATGCTTCAAAGTATAGAACACGTTCTACTTGGCGAGAGGCAAGTTCGAGAAATGTTCCAAGTCGTGAAGGAATACCTTTGAAAAACCATATATGTGAAACTGGGGTCGCAAGTTTGATATAACCAAGCCGTTCTCGTCGAACTTGTGATTTCGTTACCTCAACCCCACATTGATCACAAATAAGGCCTTTATGCTTAATTCTCTTGTATTTACCACAACTACACTCAAAATCTTTTTGTGGACCGAAGGTTGCTTCACAAAATAGTCCTTGGTGTTCTGGTCTAAAACTTCGATAATTTATTGTCTCAGCCTTCTTAATTTCACCACAATCACATGTGCCTTTTTCAGGGCAAGACCAAGTTTCGCTCGCAGGATTCCGTCTTTTACAGGACGTGCGCTTTGCCCAATCTTTAATTGTATCGGGTGATGCGATGCTTATAGAGATACGATTAAAACGGTTTTCTTTGTCTGCCATTCTTATGCTCCTTTAATGGTTAGGGTGCAATGGTTATCGGTATTCAATTTATAAGGATCTGTTTATAAGTTAGAAATCACTTCTAACTTATTACCGATAACTATTCAGTATCGTCGGTATCCCAAGTAAGTTTAAGAGGGGGTTCATCATCAACGGGTTCCATCGTGTCTACCGTATGTAGGATTGGTAGCCCCGACTCATGGAGAGCTGCTTGTATTGAATCAAGGTCTGACGGGCTCCCTTCCGACAATTCAACATTTAATCCGAGACTCTGTAGTTCTCTAACTAATACATTGAATGACTCTGGTGTACCGGGTTTCAATGGACTTTGACCTTTGACAATTGATTCGTAGATTTTAGTTCTGCCCTTAACATCATCCGATTTGATGGTTAACATTTCTTGAAGTGTATGTGCAGCACCGTATGCTTCTAATGCCCATACTTCCATTTCACCAAGTCGTTGTCCTCCGTGTTGAGCTTTTCCACCGAGGGGTTGTTGTGTTACTAAGGAGTATGGACCAGTGGAACGTGCATGCATCTTATCTGCAACAAGGTGGTTCAGTTTCAGGAAATAGACATAGCCAACTGTTACTTCCTGTCCAAATGCTTCACCTGTACGTCCATCGTGTAGAACACTTTTACCCGTTTTCTTGACGCTGTCAAGTAATTCTGTTTTTTCTAACATCTCAAACACTTCTGCTTCTGTAGCACCATCAAATACAGGAGACGCCACATATAAACCGCTTTCTTTACATGCTAAACCTAAATGAATTTCAAGGATTTGACCAACATTCATACGGGATGGAACACCGAGAGGATTTAAAACAATATCAACAGGTGTACCATCAGGAAGGTACGGCATATCTTCTTCAGGTAGGATCTTGGCAACAACACCTTTATTCCCGTATCGTCCAGCCATTTTATCCCCGATTGATATTGGACGTCTGCTTGCAACATATACTTTTACGAGTTTCAAAACTCCGGGTTTGAGTTCCTCCCCGGTGGTGATTTTTTCTAATGCTTCCTCTTTTTCATCTGTATATGCTTTTTCCCGTCCGACGGCAAGTTCTTGGAGGCTTTTAATATAATCGACAGTTTCAACATCAGTAATCTGAAGCGTTTCAAGTTGCTTCAGTGATAACCCATCAAGGAATTCACGAGTCAATACATCTCCAGCATCTAATTGCTTAGGAGAGTCAGATTCTTCGACACCATCAGGTTCATCGTCATAAGGAATAGTAGTAGGATATGCCAGTTCTTTGTTTAGCAAAGATTCACGCATCTCCTCTGTCAAACGATCTGAAATCTGTTGACGTTGTTCTTCCCAAGTTTGTTCAATTTGCTTACGGAGTGAATCTTGTCTTAGTGCAGTTCGGTCACTATTGGGTGTGGCTTGTCGTGAAAATACTTTCACATCAATTACAACACCTTCGACTCCTGGGCGTGTGTAGGCAGAAGCATCTTTAACTTCTTTTGACTTTTCACCAAATATAGCCCGTAGAAGTTTTTCTTCAGGTCCTGTCTCACTTTCACCTTTAGGAGAGATTTTACCTACAAGGATACTGCCCGTTCCTACAACACTACCTATCCTTATAATACCTTCGTCATCAAGCTGTGCCAGGCTACGTGCTGACATGTTTGGAATATCTCTGGTAATCTCTTCATCACCCATCTTTGTTTGTCTTGCAGCGACTTCAAATTCTTCAATATGGATAGATGTGAATGTATCTTGCTTAATGAGAGATTCGCTGATAAGGATTGAGTCTTCAAAATTATGACCACCCCACGGCATATATGCACATAAGATATTTCTTCCGAGAGCCAGCTCTCCACCTTCCGTCGCTGTACCGTCGGCGATAACATCACCCGCTTCAACTACATCTCCAATATTCACCCGTGGTCGCTGATGAATACAGGTACCACTATTACTCCGTTTGAAGTTTTTTAGTTTGTAAACATCGTACCCCATTTCACTGAAAGCATGTTCACCTTCTTCAAGATGGAGAGCTTGTCCAGTTCGGATGAGTATTTCTTCTGCGTCAATGCTTGAAACAACACCACCGCGATGTGCAATAACCATTGCATTCGCATCACGTGCAGCACGATGTTCCATGCCAGTGCCGACCCACGGTGCTTCAGGACTAATCAATGGTACGGCTTGTCTTTGGTGGTTTGCACCCATCAATGCTCGGTTAGCATCTTCGTGTTCAAGAAATGGAACGAGGGAAGCCGAAACACCAACGATCTGTTGCGGCGCAATACCGACATAATCTATCTCTTTGAGATCTCGTTCAAGGACCTCTTCACCTTTACGACTGCGAACAGGTAGATCTTTTTTATGGTTAGGGATAACGTCTGCAGGTGCAATATGAAATTTGTCCTCAGCATCTGCTGTGAGATACTCAACATTTTCAGTAATTTTACCATCCTTGACTGTACGATATGGTGTTTCTAAAAAACCGTAAGGATTTACTCGTGCAAACGTTGCTAATGAAACTATAAGACCGATCGATGGACCTTCAGGTGTTTCTAAAGGACAAACGCGACCATAATGTGTGCGATGCACATCTCGAACCGCCGCAGTGGCGCGATCTCGATGTAAGCCACCAGGACCAATAGCTGAAATCCTTCGTTTATGCGTCAGTTCATCTAATGGATTTATCTGTTGCATAAATTGGGAGAGTTGATTTGATCCGAAGAATTCGCGAAGAGCACTCATGAGTGGCTTCGGATTTACTAAGTTTTTTGGATTCTTTAACTGTGCATCAGTGGTTGTACTGAGTTTTTCACGTGCTGCTCGACGCATTTGTAACATAGCAATACGAAATTGGTTTTCAAGAAGTTCTCCAATAACACGAACCCGACGATTTCCAAGATGATCTAAATCATCTACTTCTTGATGTCCGTTACGAATATGCATCAGGTGCTGTAAAGTCGCAGCAATATCTTTTGGACGTAGAACCCGATTTTCTTCATCAGGTACACCTCCTGATTCTTCCTGATATACCTCTAAATCACCCAGTTGTGAGTTGAGTTTGTATCGACCGACTGTACCTAAATCGTAACGTGCTCCATCAAAAAATAATCGTTCAATACATGTCGATGCGGCTTCACGAGTCGGTGCGTCACCTGGACGGAGTGTGCGAAAAATTTCAAGTAATGCCCCTTCTTGCAATGTGCCTCCACCATAGGTTTTGACAGTGTCCCGTGACAATGTGTTTCGTAGATACCTTAGTTCTTGTTCGTCAACTTCCAACAACACTTCTACCTCTGAGATTTTAGCATCCATGAGACGATCATATTCAATCTCAGACAACTTAGTGTTAGCCTCAAGTAGTACTTCACCGGAATTTGCGTCAACGATAGGTTCAGCGATTACGCGTCCTATAACATTATTAGTCAACTTAACATTTTCAGTGCCACCAAATAGTTTGAGTATTTCTGCATCAGTTTCCCATCCAAGTGCTCTTAAAAGCACTGTGGCTAAGATTTTCTTTTTTCGATCTAAGCGAACGTGAATACAATCTTTTGAATCAAATTCAAACTCTACCCAAGCACCACGATAAGGTATAATCTGCCCAGTTGGAAGTTTTTGCACACTGGGAGCAGATTTATCAAGAAATATAACTCCTGGGGATCGATGTAATTGATTTACAATAACACGTTCGGATCCATTGATTATAAAAGTCCCGTTTTCAGTCATCAGTGGAATATCACCAAGATACACTTCTGATTCAGTAATGTCTAAAACACGTGTTTGACCAGTGTCTTCATCTTTTTCCCGTTCAACACACATAAGCTTGGCTTGAAGTCTAACCTGATAATTTAATCCTCGTGCTTGACAATCAGATAAATCGTGCGTTGGTGGACTGAGTGCGTAACTAACAAATTCAAGACTCGTTGTATCTTTAAAATCATAAATTGGAAAGACTTCTTTGAATAGTGCTTGCAACCCTTTAGTTTCACGTTCACTTTCTGCAACATCACGCTGCAAAAATGCAGCATAGGAGCGTTTTTGGGTTTCAATTAAATCGGGCAGTTCAAGAATTGATGGGGTTTTGGCAAAGGAGATGCGTTCACGTAAAGCAGCCGGACTTCCATTATTTTTAGTAGTAGCTGGCATAAATTTCACCTTGTGCAGATTGCAGATGGGTTGAAGGTTTTACTATCGGACTTCCATAACAAACTGTTTGACAGTAAAGTGGGATGGATAACAATATTCACGACAACAGATACTGATTCTACTGAATGAGTTTTATTCAATGCTGTTGTATGAGTTTCTAACATACTTCGGTTTATAGGAATGGTGACTCGTTTTGAATTGTGAAAATGGATGGCGTGTTCGTTCTCACACCCAATAATGGTGAACCTACTTACCCTAAGATATTAAAGACGCGGATCCACTTTATTCAGATGTCTATTGATAGGAAGATACACTATTGCGGTAACATGCTCAAGGCGCGTCAAAACACTTGACTACACACCACTTTCAAAAGAGCGAGTCAAGTATTATATATTCTGCGGCACGAACCCAATCAACTATAGACATCCTTGTTTAGATACAAAAACAGTTGCCAATATATCAAAGAAGGTGTATACTTCACTAAAGCGACTCTAACTTCAATGCTAATATTTCTGTAACTTCTTAACCTAAGGCGTAACGTAATATTATACATTAATACATGTAGAAATGTCAAGAAAATTGTGAATAATTATGTCTAATTTTACATTACTTAATATTTAGATGTTCATTTTCAATAAAGGTTTAAAACATTCAATAAAAATACCTTACTGTAACTTACATTATGGGAATCCCAATAGAACATCATCCTGTCAAAACAATTATCGCAGTATTAACCTCTGAACCATCCCTATTGTCCACCGTTTATCAACACCTGACAGACGAATTCGGAGAAATTGACTATACCAGTGAACTAATTCCATTTAATAGTACAACTTACTATGAAGTAGAGATGGGGAAGGAAATACAAAGGCAATTTATTAGTTTTGAGAAATTAATGGATGCTGGTGTGTTAGCAGAAAGAAAACTCTTTACAAATAATGTTGAACAGCTATTCGTCCGTGAAAACACACAACAACGGAGAGTAAATTTAGATATCGGTTATGTCTGTATGGCAAAGTTAATCCTTGCATCAACAAAAGATCACGCTCACCGTATTTATTTAAGGGATGGTATTTTCGCAGAAATGACCCTCCGTTATTACCAGAAGACATTCAAAGCATGGGAATGGACTTATCCAGATTACCGATCACAAACTTATATTGCTATCTTTAATCATATACGTAAAATCTATAGGAAGCAACTTGATTTTCAAACATAGAATTAATGCTAATTTACAAAGACTTAATATACTAACTTTGGTCAATTCCCCACTGCGATATTACATCATACTGTATCTGACAATCTGTATATTTTGTACTCAATTACCTACTATCTCTACTTCACAGGATTTAGATCCCCCTCGTGTACGAGCACGTGAACTTGGAATCACAATCGGTTCACTCCCTACTGGTGAACACAATGCTATTACAGATATTCAAGGTGTAAAAGTGGGACATGTCACTATAAACGAAGGCGATTCAATTCGTACAGGGGTAACCGCTATTCTTCCCCATCATGATATATGGAAGGCACGTCTCTTTGGGGCAGCACATACTATACATGGCAATGGTGAAGCAACGGGTATAGCACGTATCAACCAAGCAGGATGGATCGAGTCACCTATTTTACTGACGAATACACTTAGTGTGGGTGCTGTACACGATGGTGTTGTTCGATATATTGTAGACCGATATCCCGATGATAACATCATCTTACCTATTGTTGCTGAATGTTATGATGGAGGTTTGAACGATATTAGTGGACTTCATGTAAAACCGGAACATGCAATTGAAGCAATACAAAAGGCAAAATCAGGTCCTGTAGCAGAGGGATGTGTCGGTGGTGGTACAGGTATGCGATGCTATGGATTCAAAGCAGGAATTGGTACTGCGTCACGTGTGCTTCCCAAGAACAGAGGTGGATGGAAAGTCGGTGTATTGGTGAATTCAAATGGTGGAAGACGACATCAATTACGTATAGACGGTGTTCCTGTGGGGACTGCGTTAGAAGATAAGCAATTAAAACCGGGTAGAGACGGTTCCTTTATTATCGTAATTGCCACAGATGCACCTTTAACACACCGTCAATTGAAACAGTTGGCTATTCGTGCAACGCACGGTTTAGCACGAACTGGGACACCAAGTACAGATGGAAGTGGGGAATTTGTGATTGCGTTTTCTACTGCTAATGTCTTTCCACAAAGTACTGATAACGGCACATTTAAGATTGATATGGTTGTTAATTGGCAGTTGAGTACACTCTTCCAAGCGGTAATTGAAGCAACAGAGGAAGCGGTTATTAATTCTATGACAATGGCAACCACAACGACAGGTCGTGGTGGTCGAACAATGCCTGCCATTCCATTGAATCAATTGAAGCAAGTGATGAAACAGTATGGTCGTTGAGCTTTAATGGCATCGACTATTTCTCTCAGGACTTACCCATATTAACGTGAGTTTGGCACATCAGATCACAAATAGTACAACCTATCAAACTCAGGAGAACTCCTAATGGAACATCGTTATCTTTTCTTAGATCTGCATGACATCACACGGATTGAAGGTCTCTATCGTAAAATGCATCAACCCCAACGGCATCCTGAAAATCCAATATTACGAGGCGAATACCCATGGGAGAGTGTTGCATCGCTATACGGTACCACACTATATGATCCACATGATTCGTTATTTAAGATGTGGTATCTCACTGGACCTTATGTTGATGGTATGGTACAGGTACGGGAACGTCAGGCACTTGGGAATATCACTCTCCTGGGATATGCAATATCAACTGATGGTATAAACTGGGAAAAACCTACCCTTAATCAAGTCAATTTCAATGGAAGCACAGAAAACAATCTTATTGATGTTGGACGTACAAACTGTGAAGGTATGGCTGTGCTGTATGATGAAAATGAAGCAGATCCTGATAGACGTTATAAAGGTTTTTACTGGGAACACGGCGGGATTGATGTATTCATCAAACATACCGATGGACGAACGTTATGGGGACAAGGAGATGGGGATGGTATGTGGATGTCGTTTTCACCGGATGGTGTTCATTGGACGAACTATGAAGACAATCCCGTCATTCCACTTGGGAGTGATTCTACACAATCCTTGGTATGGGATCCAAACATACAGAAGTATGTGGTGTTCGGTCGATTCGGTGCTGGTGGACGAAAAACAGCACGTTCAGAAAGTAATGACTGTATTCACTTCAGTGAACCTAAACTTGTATTGCAATGCGATGAATTCGATGAAGGGGGAACTCAGATTTATGGTATGCCAATAAATATCTACGAAGGTATTTATATCGGTATGATTTGGATTTACCGTGAGGGGGTTGACGGGACTATTGATACATCATTGGCTACCAGTCGTGATGGAATAAAATGGCAGAGAGTATTAGATCGACAAACTTTCCTAACGCTTGGAGAGAAAGGTAGTTGGGAGGATGGCATGGCTCGCATTAGTCAAAATTTCATCATCTACACCGACCAGATTTACCTCTATTATGGTGGTGTGAATGGACCCCATACGGGAAGCAAATTTAAACAAGTTGAACGAAAGTTTAAATCGATGTTAGGTCTTGCGACTTTACGTCGTGATGGGTTCGTCTCACTAAACGCTGGTGAAGAAGAAGGTATGATGCTGACGAAACCGTTGACATTGACCGGCAAAGATTTACATCTGAATGTTGATGCCAATCAAGGTTCTGTTGTCGTTTCAATCATGGATGATATGGGAACACCACTGGAGAATTATATCTCAAGACCAATTGTTGTTGATTCCGTAGACACCACTGTTGAATTTGGACATTCTCTCAAAGGCTTGACAGGAAAGGAAGTCAGGTTAAAGTTCCAACTAAGAGATGCCAGTCTCTTTTCATATTGGTTTGAATAACGTGAGTTTGATAATAGGAATATGGACTTCATTTTCCAAAAATATTACTTATCCTTAGATCCTATTCCACTGAAAACCTATCCAAATGAAATGGGGCAATTGTCTCTGGAGTTTCACCAGTCAGTATCAGTTTGGAGATCTCGTAGGCTGTGATGGGTGTGAGTAAGATGCCGTTGCGATAGTGTCCTGTTGCATATATTAGATTCTCGATAGGGGTTTTACCGAGTATGGGAGCATTGTCGCTGCTACCGGGTCGTAAACCTGACCAGGTCTCTATGAGTGGAAGTTCATAAATACCAGGTACAGCTTCAAACGCGCCATGAAGGAGTTCATATATTCCACCAACGTTCAGATCCGTATCAAACCCGATCTCTTCGGTTGTTGCACCAACGACAAGTCTTCCATCTTTTCGCGGCACTAAGTATACTGGCATTGGATACCTTGCCTTGACAGTACGGATGACGTTACTGATCATGATATCCCTACGCATTTGTAACGCCAACATCTGACCTTTTACGGGACGAACGGGAGGAATAATTGAATCCGGTAACCCGTCGATCTGACCAGACCAACATCCAGCGGCGAGAATACATAGTTCTGTACCTTGAAAACCTTCTTGGGTTTGAACACCTGTTACAGTTCCGTTTTCTATAACAATTCTCCTTACTGGACTATTATGATGTATCACACCACCGCGTGCCTCATAGGCACGTTGAAGTGCCTGGGACATCAGTCGGTTATCTACTTGATGATCAGTTTCACAACGAATAGCTGCAGTCACATAAGGTGATAGTGCCCCTTCAATTTTTCGTGCTTCATCTCCGTTCAACCACTCTACATGCAACCCTAAATCTTTATATAAATTATATGCATGTTCGAGCTGATATTTATCATCTGGTTGAATACCTATAATGAGTGTACCTTCTGCGCGGTAACCGATACGCATTTCTGTTTCTGTTTCTAACTCATTGACCCATTCTGGGTAACGGTCTAAACTTTGATTACTGAGTTTGAGTAGGTCAAGTTCGTCTATATGTGCTTCAGCAATGGGACCGAGCATACCGCCTGCTGCCCAAGAGGCACCGCGTCCGACTTGTCCACGCTCATGTATGGTGACATCAGCACCTGTTTTCGCCAGTTGCCACCCTATGCCAAGTCCAATTACACCACCACCTATGATGATTATCCTCTGATTCTTCATTATCCACCTTTTCTAACCTAAGTTGCCACATTTAAATAATACTATTTCTATGAATGTTTATCCGATGTAAAGTTGTTATGCATATCTTGAAATTCCGCACAAACTGGAAGTTTATGCTACATTAAAGAGACTGTAATTATCAGTAATGGTATAACTTATAAATCCATAGAATTATCTTAAAATGTATTTGTCCTAAGGAAAACAAGAAAACACGTTATTGCAACTATTTTAGCAGTTTATACCATTTATGACGATATTTAATTGTAGATCGGGAATCGGAATCCCCTCACACAGAAGAAATGTAAGAAACAGGGAGCGGAATCCACTTCCACAGAAGAGGAAGAGAATAAAGAAGTATGGAAGGAACGGGGATCGGAATCCACTCCCATAGAAGAGGTTAATGCTTAATTTGATTTGTGGTTAGAAAATTGACAGAAGTAGGGATGGACTAACACCCTCTGGAACAAGATTGTTGGTGGTGAGATAACCTATTCTTTTGTTGTTTTTTATTATTTTTGGTGGCTTGAAAGTGTACTCATTAAATGCACTATATACGCTATATTCACTCCCATATATGCTATATGGATTCCATATAGACGTTACACTATATTTGCTCCCATACATACCGTACTTGTTAAATATAGAGTTGATATTATATTTTCCAGTGATTTCTCCAAGAAATGTGTTAGTTCCATCGTTAGCAACTACCTTAGCACCTTGCAAAGAATATTTTGTAGAGATGTTTATTAGATCGTCGGTATCATCAGAATCTAATGGTGATTCTGGAATACAACCGATCATGAGTATACAGAACAACATAACGGGTAGAAATAATTTGTACATTTGATTCCTCCATTGTGTTTTTTGTTGTTTCTTGTTTGTCTGAACAGCGAATTACAAGGATAAAAGTATTATTCTCAATGGTTGGATTTTAAGTAATGTGTTTTGTCTGTTGAACCATGGATTACGCGGATAAGAGTGGTATTCTAAGGTTGTCTTTTTTGTAATGTGTTGCTCATTCGTTGGGATCCCCTTTAGTCTCATAGGGATGATATGTTTATAGCTGGACTAAGTTTGTTAGTGATAGCATGGAATCTAGCTTAACCACAAATTTAACTATCACAAAAATAAGACCTGCCAAACCTATTGCTGTTCCTATAGACCATCGTAAATGTATACTAAAATTTTTATGAATTTCAGTTCTAACTGATTCTACTTCAGTTCTAACTGATTCTATTTTAGGGGAAAGTTCGCTTTTAACTGATTCTATTTTTGTAGAAAGTTCACCGTGAGCTGTTTCGTTTTTTACGAATGAATCATTGATATTACTTAATTCTTGTAAAACATGCTCTTGAAATTTTTCTTGTGTCATTTTTTATTTCCTTACCCAATATCAAAGAAAATGCGTATTGTCTATTTCTAAACTGGCTATAAAATTATTCTGAAGAATAGTTTGTTATCCCTCGCCATTTTAATACTATCATTTTTTGAGGTAACTGTCAACTAAACATAACATATATTTCTTTATCAGGTATTTCTATGTCAGGGTTAACAGCTATTCCTCATATCTATAAAGAAGAAAATAAAATGAAAGAATTAATCTTATAGTTTACTAAACTATAAATCTGAGATTTCTTAGAATAGTGTTTAACCTACTAACAATCAGCACTCAGGCTATATAACGTCTTGAAAATGCGTTTTTTAATTTACTCTTGACTTTTAGGGCATGGGATATCATCCTAAATAGATAAACAAATCTATTACAACTTAGGAGACTATCCCAAGCGTCAACATCTTATCAAATCTACTATGTATTTTCAAATACTTCTCTTTTCAAACTTTCGGAACTTATCATCACAACTGATAGAAATCCTGCTTCTGCTTTCAACCGGGCCATCTATTTGGACTTTTCAACCCAAACCAAGTCGCAGATGCTATGTCTCTATCGAAAGCGAAACTTTATCGGCATCTAAACGGTTTCAGTCTTTATCAATCTGACTTAGGATTTGATCGTATGCTTGTTCACGGAAAAAACAACTATGTGATGACTATAGATAACACAACGACTAAACTTTCTGTCCATAAACAACAGATACAACTGAACACGGATCAATGGGGGTGTCATAAACCACACTATCGCTCACAAGCCAGAAGTCCAACATTCGGAACCCTGGTGGTATTGTTCTTTTTAGATAGGGGTAAAATGCGAACAATGTTGGTATTTGGTAAACCGTTACGCTCCTGTGAGATACTCAGGATTTGGTCTCAACACCACAGTATAGAGTAGTTTTGGCGACACCTCAAAACAAATCTAAAGTTATCAGAAATGAGCCAAAGAGGTAGAGAAGGTGCGTATGCGGGTTTAGGTGTCAAGGTGTTAAGTTATCTCCTTCTGCAAGAAGTAAGTCGATCTGTCCGAAAAACATTCCATCAAATACAACTTGAACTTTCAGGACAAAGACATATACTGTCTGATCTCAGTCAGCATTTTCATGAACAAATACAAGGTGAACACTGATAAACATTGACATCGGATGAGGTTTGATAAATATCAGTTCATTATTAATTGGGGTTATAGAATCAGGGTGTTCATCTCTGAGGGTTAAGAATTTGAATGTGCTAAGATTGTCTTTTTCAGGTGCTACAGGATCGGGGAGTTGAATGTTTCTAAATATTTTTTGGCTCCAATTTCCATTTATATCTAAAACAAGTATAGTAGCACTCTGCCCATTATGAATTAAACTACGAGAAACATTAATATCGGCTGTTGCGTTTTTACCTATAAGACCTATGCTTCTTATAAAATCTAAACCTCTTGTTAATTGGGCATGATACAATTTATCATTACCTTTTATTTCGAATGTAAATCTTATAGTGTTCCTACCTACTGCTGTTAACTTTAAGTTGTCATTAAACTCTGGTAGTGGGATCAAAATATGGTCATTGTTAAAAAGTGTTGTTTACTTAGGAGACGTGCCTCAAAATCTTCCATTTTCTTCGGACCATTGAAAGGTAATAGCCCCATTAATGAATTATCAATTTTACTATGTTGTAAAAATAATGTGTGTCCAAATTCATGGTAAATAATTGAAGTATAATGATTAGGGTAAAACTTTTCAAAGTTTTCACTGATCATTGCTGTTCCACCGAGAGAACCACCCGTAAAATTCCAAGCGCGTCCCCAAGTGCTACCTACCCTTGCGTTTATTTCAACACCACCGACTATAATTATATAGATATTGTCTTGTTGATTTCGATTAGTTGTGTTGTTGATAGTCGACTTGTTCAGTGGGATTCCCAATTCGTTTTGTGTATCCCGCCTATCATTTTAATCATAAAAAAGGATAAAATGTCAATCAAAAATCAACAAAACAATCAGGAATAATATTGCTGCACCGCAAAGTGTTCCTGTTGGATCACCTATTCCTAGTGCTTGGTCAAGTTCTATTTTGTAGGTCGCGATTCGGAGATCGCTCCTACAGAATGTTTGTATTGTAGAAGGGAACTCCAATTCCCGACTTTTTAGTGCCATCAGAAAATACTTGACACAGCACTAGTTCTCCACCAAAGATTTCTGCCAATGAACGGTAAGGAATTAGAATACAGTCCAATCAAAAATTGTTTGTATCAATATACCATGTTTCTACCAGAAGGTCGCTCCTACAGAAGAAAATCACCTGTAAAATTAGTTTAGACTACCCATTAGCACAAATCGTTAATTATAGTATTCCGAACGATTGTTTGCATGTCTTCATCATAACTTTGTTTCGAATCTTTCCTCTTGATACCAAAAAAAGGACTTTCGAACTCATAAAAGAGAAAAAAATCACCTTGAATTACCTTGCAATAATATAACCTTCATCCATTTTGTGTTCCAACACAGTGGATTGAACTTTATCTGGTAGTGGTTGTTTGATGGTATCCTTGCAGACTTCACAAACTTTTTGAAGGATAGGTACATCACCTTGTCCAGACTTCCAATCAGATATAGTTTGAACAACGAGATGTTTCGCAGTTTTATGGAGGATTGTTTCTTGATTACACACTTCACTAAACTTATGTGCAAAATGTGGTGTATTTTTAGGGCCTTTTCTAAGAATAACTCTATCTTGGCATGATGGACAAGTATAGTCATGCTCCTTATTTGCTTGTTCTGGAGTACACAACCTATTTTGGTTAATAAGTGCCACAGGTACTTTGAGTTGAACACTTTTTGCCATTATTTCTCCTATTACCCGTTACTATAGTTGGACTATTAATTATCAGATATTTTATGTTGATCTGATATTAAAACAGTCATCTGAATCAAAATTACATCAATTCACATTTCGCCCTCTGGGCTTTTTTATGGGGTTTACCGTTTTCTACAAACATTTCACCCCGCTGGGGCAACAGACAAAGAGGAAATGTGTAAGTCCTATTGTAAAAAGTCATTGTGCGTTAATCAGTATTTTGAATATCCAATTCAGGCAACCCCGCAACAATGTCCACAGTCTCCAAACTAACGGTTATCACCTGTCCAATTAACCTAACAATATACTGAGGATCGTCCTCTCGGTTGGGGTCGTTGACGATGCCGCTACGTTTGTCGGTTTTGACGCAGTACTGGTTGACGATCCATTCCAATGCGGAACGTGTGGCGAGACGATATTCTAATGCTTTGGGTGGAATACCATCAATCGTCAGAAAATCGTTATAGACAAGAGAGGTCTTGTCTTTGGAAAGTTTCATTTTTTCAACACGCCAATTCAGCGGAACATCGGGGTTTTGAATGAGTTTGAGTTGGTCGTATTCTGGTTGTGATTCGTAGTTGACATGTATTTCTGCTAATCGTGCACCTGCGTTAGTAAATCCCCAGAAATCTTTGACATAAGGGATATGTGGGAGGTCTCGCTTTAGGTTGGCTTGGTATTTTTCTCGATAATCGGGATGATATAATAGTCCGTAATTGTAGTGGAAAATGTCCCACTTGGTGATGGTGTCGTCTTTGTATTGTGTTTGGAAGGCATTTAATGCCCAATCCGTAACGTTTTCTTTCCTTTTTGAACCGTCTTCGTTGTAGATGTAATATGGGAAGCATTGATGTGGATCTGAATATAGATTCAAGTCAGGAATAGAATTACAAGTCAAAACAGCAAATTCTGCTCTGCCATAACCTCCAACACTAATTACACGATTTTCATTTCCTGTTTCGGGTATAGGGAAAATAGAAGGAAAAACGTGAACCCTATGGTTCATTATTCGATCAAAGAATAGGTACAATTTTGTGAATGGACGGTAAAGCGATTGTTGGATTTTTGTATCTGAATATTCTGCGACTTGATTACCTTGTAGTTTCTGTTTCAAACCTGAACTCCATTTGATTTTAGCATCATCTGAAACCACAAAAGTATCAAGATTCGCATTCTGATCTTTCCTATGTATCCATCTCCTGACTTCTGAGTTGTATGTTTCAATCGTATGGATCATGTTCTGAGAAAGGGAATTCTGGCTAAAGTTATATACCCACGGATCTCGGTTTGTATTAACACCGAGACTATAGATTTTGAAAATCGAATCCCTAACTTCACCTTCTGCAGCCTTAGATTCTTTAGTTCCTATAGGTATAAAAGTGTCAAATTCGGCGTGAAGACCTTCAGTAAGCCACGTATATCTTCTGTCAGGTTTAATAGGTTGCCATTCAATACCACCTGTGTTTTGACATTCATCCAGATAAAAATATTTCTGTTGTTTATTCCACATATCATCAGTGCGATAATAGTAAATTTGTGGAAGTACTGGTACATTCAGATTCTTCTTTATAAATAGGTTGATGCTTACCCCAACTCGTATATCAAACACATTCGCATCTGAAACTTTCAATCCTTTACGTGCATTCCCACCTAAATCAAGTATATAGATACTATCACAATCTTCTACAAGGTGTTTCCGCATCCCATCAAAAGCAACCGCATCAAGATAACTATTGTTACTGACAAATACCACAACTCCTTCATCCCCAATCCTGTCCAATCCCCATCGGATAGCTTTGACATACGGGTCATAAAGTTTATTTTTATTGGTTGCTGTTGAGTCTTGAGAATATGTATCCCGTATCCGTTTATCCATTGTCTCATACTTGCGATTCTTATTATTATCGTTCTCATTGACTTGTCCTATATTGTAAGGTGGATTACCAATAACAACAAACATAGGTGTCTGCTTCTGTTTTTCGACACGTTGTGTATTTGCAGGTGCTAAAAGCGGAATCTGTTTATCCTCTGCTAACTCGAATGTATCCACAAGACAGAGACCTTCATAGGATGCATATCTGTTGGTTTTGGTGTAAAACTGTTGTTCTATGTTGAGATTGGCGATGTAATAGGGTAGCAACATAACTTCATTACACTGGAGTTCTGGAGGATCTGCGGTGTATTTGCGTTCTAATGCGATGGGATCAAGTTCCTGCATGATGCGAACGATGAAGTTGCCAGTTCCAACAAATGGGTCAATAATATGGACACCTTCATCTGCAATAGATCGACCAAACTCTGTCTGTAGGATATGTTCTACACTTTTCACCATAAAATCGACTATCGGTTGTGGAGTGTAGACGATTCCGTGTGTATCTGCAACTTTGACTGAGAATCCTTGGAAAAACTGTTCATATACCGTATTTAAGAAACTCTGTTTTTGAGAGAAATCGGTAATGGTATTGGCAGTTTTTTCGATGGTGGTGTAAAAACGTTCTAATGGACGGAGGAATTCGGATCTGTTTAGAGATCCTTCTGTCAACACATCAATGACATTTTCAATTTCACGAGCGATTATATTCCTTCGTGTGAAATCTGGATTGTCGAAGACAGTTCGGAAAAGCCGTTCTGTCAGCAGGTGTTGGATGAGCATTTCCTCTACTGCAGGTATAGATAGGTTCGAATTGATTGAGGCTTGGCACTGCTGATGAAATTTAGAGAATGCTTCATGAAAGTGTGAATTGTTTTGCCGTTCGGTTTCTATTAATTCTGATAATTGCTTTCCTAAGTCCGGCACCATCTCCTTGAATTCTGCGACTGCTGCATGCCATGCGGATATGTTTTCTGCCTGATATGCAAAGAAGGATTCGAGGACTTGTACGAGGTTTCTTGGGTCTGTTAGGTCAAGATCGAGTTGTAACTCATCGTGTTGGTAGAGAAGTGCATGGGTCGGGGATTGTAAAACGATGTTTTTTGATGGGTATCCAGCAGCGAATTTGTTGTTTGCTTCGGTATGTAGGTCGTCTTGTGTGTCTTTTGCTTCCCAATATCCGTGTGGTATTCCGTAGGAATCAACGACTTCACCATCTGGTGTGATACGTTTATTCTCAGCGTTAAGTTTTGTTCTTTCGCAGAGAAGTGTTAGGTTGGATTTACCACAATAGTGTTGTAATAGATTTTGGAATGCTGTTCGGACTGTGCCTTCGTTTTCTGCACCGAGTTGTGTGTATTTATCAAGTTCGGCATAGTATGTCTTGATGGGTTTGTGGGTTGTTTTGATGTTAACGTAAGGCATGTATTTTGTTGGTGAATTCCTCTTGAGATACAATTATTATAGATAAGATGGGATGATCATGCAAGGGATATATCTAATGGGCGAGGAAGGATGGAAGGGTCAGAATCCTCGATCCTTCAAGATCCTGTTCCTACCATTGGTAGTCTCGGTTTACGGGAATGTCCCAATGACATTCATACCGATGGTTCCCGAGACGAGTTTCAGTATTGAAAGAAAATCTTGCATACAATAACCATTCTTCTCCGTGTAATCCGTGTAATCTGTGTAATCTGTGTAATCTGTGGTTCAGACAACTAAAACAAACCTAAAATATACGAATCTCACTAAATTGAGGTCTATGGGTTTTGTACCTCAACAATCTACAATCCCGTTGTTAGTAGAATAGGATGAAAACCAAAAATACATTCAGCTTATGTTAAGTTAAATTTAACATAACATATGTGATTCACGGAAAATAAGTAAAATTAAAATTATAAACACTTATAGAATAAGGGTTTATAGAATTGCTCCGTGAAGGTTTCCGTGAAAGTTCACTCATCTCAGAAGAATAAATATTAACACTTCTTTCAATTCACATTATCCAAACATCTAACATAATTAGGTAATTTATCTCACTTTTGAAAAGTTGATAAGCATGTTTTGAAATACCGCGCAGACTGAAGGTTTATGTTACATTAAAGAGATTTTAATTATCCGATATGGAATTCATCCGTCATGGAATATTCTGCCCCAATAAGTGCAACAATCATTATAAAAGCACTAAATTGTGCAAGAGTACAATTATTCATCTCTATAGGTTTGGCACATTAATTGCTCCTAAATTACAAAACAGACCATAGGAGATATCTGATGAATACTCTACGGACAATCTTATTGGCAAGTCTATTGATTCTATTTGCAACAACTTCACACGCGAAAATCGTCTTTAGCCTCTACCAAAACGAGAATAGCAACATCTATGTCATGGACGACAACGGTGAAAACATTAAACAAATCACTGATACGCCTTATTATGACAGGATTCCGTATTGGTCACCTAATGGGAAACGGATTGCATTTGTTCGTAACCCATCTTTACCAGACCAAAGAAGGGACACGAATGTCTATATGATGCATACTGATGGTACTGGTGTTCAACAGGTCTCGGACATTGATTTTGGAATTATTGACTTGACGTTTTCCCCTGATGGAAAGAAAATTGCTTTCACCCGAAGACTATCCGCACAGTATGTGATACACCTTGAAACAGGGGAAGTTATACAAATATCCAGATCACATATAAATCAACTTGACTGGTCACCAGATGGTAGACAGATAATATATGTCAATGATGACCATCAATTTATTGACAAACACCTTTGGATAATGGATGCTAACGGAGACAATCCACACCCTTGGACAGAACCGAATCCTGAAAGAAATGTTAGGTATCATTCCTACCCACGCTGGTCCCCGGATGGTCAACAGATACTGTATTGTGAATTAGAATTGATGCCTGTAGAAATTAAAATTAATGATTTAGTAATCAATCGTATGGGGATAGGACAATTTAATTATCTCATTCAAGATGTAGATGATGGTGGCATACAGAGATTAGATATCCCGGATAATTGGTATTGCACGTCTCTTGCTTGGATGGATGAGGGACGGTCAGTGCTTTTCAGTGCATTTGAATATGAAAGAGATCGAAACCCTCATCATCCAACACAGATTTATAAATACGACCTAAACTCAAACCAATACACACAATTGGCAGAAGGAAGCGGGGCGGATTGGCATGAGGGTGCCCTGTCAGTTTCACCTATTGGCAAGAAATCGGTGCGCTGGTCTGAACTCAAGAAGGTATATACCGGTAGGTAATATGGTCACTCTGTCGTGAATATTTTACGGATGTAAGGGACACCTATATTTTGAGATTCTGTTAACTACAAAGTAAATAGGACTTACGCATTCCCCTTGATAAGGGGTAAATAGTGCAATATATCAGTGTTTTTAATCTTTTTACCCCTTACCAAGGGAACTTTAAGAGAAACTGCGTAAGTCCTGAACAAATCAAAATTTTGAATCCAACTTATTCAAGAGGACTTCGTTTTTCTACGAGATAATACAATGCAGGGAGAACAAGTAATGTCAAAAAGGTTGCAGTGATCATACCGCCGCTGATGACAATGGCAAGTGGCTTCTGTAGTTCCGCGCCTGAACCGTGTGCAAGTGCAAGCGGAAGCATCCCAAGACCAGTTGTTAATGCTGTCATCAATACCGGACTTATCCTTTCTGATGCTCCTTTCATGACCGCATCATATAATGACATTCCTTCTGAACGGAGTGCGTTGATATGTGAAACTAATATTATGCCGTTTCGCACAGCAATACCAAATAACAGAATGAATCCCACCATCGATGGAATACTCAATACGCCACTGGTTAGGTAAACACTAACGACCCCGCCGATTAAGGCTAATGGTAGGTTTAGTATGACAAGTAATGTCACACGGAATGATCCCAATGCAAGATACAAAAGAATGACTATGCCGAGAAAAACAAAACCTGTCTGAATTATAATTCTGTTCTGTGCTCTCTGTTGACTTTCAAACTGTCCACCGTAAGTAAGGAAGTATTCCTCATGTATCTCAACGTGGGCATCAATCTCCTCTTGAACTTCCGTAATAAAGTTGCCTAAGTCTCTATCTTGGACGTTGCACTGGATTACAATGCGGCGTGACACATTTTCACGATTGATGGTATTCGGTCCCATGCCGAAACTAATATCAGCAACCTGTCTTAATGGAATGAATGCACCTGAAAGTGTTTTGATTTTGAGTTTGCCAAAGGATTCAGCTGTTTTTACAAGTGATGGATCGATCCGGACGAGTAGGTCATATTGTCGTTGTCCCTGTATAATCTGACTGACAGTTTCACCTTTAAAAGCTGCCTCTGCGAAATGGATGATGTCTTGAACACTTAAACCGTAACGTGCTGCTTCAAGACGTTTTACCTTAATCTGAAGTTGTTCAACCTGGACTTGTTGTTCAACTTGCAAATCGGCGACACCGTCAATTCCGGACATGACTGCTTCAATTTCTCGTGCTTTTTGTCTTAGCATATCAAGATCGGGACCGAACAGTTTCAGTGCCACTTGGGCACTTACACCCGATAGGAGATGGTCAAGTCGGTGCTGAACGGGTTGTCCAACAGAAACTTGCACCCCAGGAAAATTTTCAGTAGAAAGTGTTTCCCGGACCTCAGCGAGTAGGTCTTCGCGTGTTTTCTCACGCTCATCAGGTGGTTTGAAATTCACGACGATTTCATGGGTATTGACATCATGTGCATGTTCATCTGCTTCAGCCCGTCCCGTTCTGCTGATCACACTAATCACTTCTGAAATCTCATCCTTAAGTCTGGTTTCCATTTCACGGCCAATACGAGTAGACTCTCCAAGTGATGTGCCTGGTGGCGAATATACACTGATTGTGAATGTTGCTTCATCCATAACGGGTAAGAATTCTCTACCTAATCTGGGTATCGAAACTACCGTCAGAATTACCAGTATCAGTGCAACAGTAACTACCAACAGGCGGAAGCGGATGACGAATGCAAGAATCGGACGGTAGGCGCGTTTGATCCACATAACAACTGGTTGGAGTGTTAATGCGGTTTCTACATCCGAATCTGGTGCCAGTGCCACAACGAACAATCGCCAACGCATAACAAGGTTGCGGAAGAAATTAGAAATTTTTCCACCCGATGAACCTACATCAGTAATAGGTTCATGTAATGGTATGTCTCTCACACGTCCCAATAATAAATCACTTAAGACAGGAACAACAGTGAGTGCGACAAAAAGCGATGCTGCCATTGAGATGACAACCGCCCAACCGAGTGGTCTGAACATCCTGCCCTCAATACCACTAAGACTAAAAAGTGGCAAGAATACGAGTATAATGATTAAGGTGGCAAAAACGATGGAGACGCGCATTTCGTCGCTTGCCCTTGTCACTACCTGCGTGGGAGTTTCATCTGTCTCGTTTCCTAACTCTCGGAGATGGAAATATTCCTGTAGTCGCCTGAAGATGTTTTCTACGTATACGATTGCATCATCAACTACCATACCTACAGCAATGGCTAAACCAGCGAGTGTCATGATGTTTAGCGTCCCACCTTGTCCGAGTAAGACAATTATTGCTATAATCAATGAGAGTGGTATTGCTGTCAACGTAATCATTGCAGTACGTATGTTGAAGAGAAAGATAATCAAGACAATAACAACGAGAATTGCACCGTCCCGTAATGCTTCTTTGACAGTATCAACTGCCCGACGGATTAGATCTGCTTGTGCGTACTTGACTTCAATCTTGACATTCTCAGGTAATGATTCTTCAAGTGAGTCTAATTCAGATTCTATTCTGTCACTAAGTGTAAGCGTATTGATTCCAGGTTGCTTTACAACTTTTCCTAAAACGGTTTCTTTACCGTTATGGCTTCCTGCACCGCGACGGGTTTCAGGAAGTGTACCGATTTTCACCGTTGCAATGTCTTTTACCAATAAAGGTGTGCCATGTGCCCGGACATCAATAACGACATGTTCAATGTCAGTCACCGATTCAATTCTTCCTAGCCCGCGGATCATTAATTCACGAGTGTCTTTAATGAAAAATCCACCGGCAGCATTATCGTTGCTTTTTTCAAGTGCATGTGCAACATCTTCCAGTGAAATGCCGTAACTGACCAACCTTTCGGGATTAACAAAGACTTGGAACTGCTTGATATAACCGCCGATGTTAATGACATTGGCTATACCTCCTTGCGATTGCAATCTATATTTGATCACCCAATCAGCGATGTCTCGCATTTCCATCGGATCAAGTTTTTCATCACCCTCAGATTCATCAATGAGTGCATATTCTATAATCTCACCTAATAGCGAAGAAGTCGGCAATATGATTGGAGCATCAACACCATCGGGTAGGTTCTGTGCAACAAGTAGGAGTCGTTCATTAACCATTTGTCGTGCAAGAAAGATGTCAGTTCCCCATTCAAATTCTACGAATACCATTGATAACCCGATTGCAGATGATGAGCGAACACGTGTGACATCGGGGGCACCGTTCATTGAACTTTCTATTGGTAATGTTACCAGCGTTTCCATCTCCTCTGGTGACCATCCGTGTGCTTCAGTAAGGACAGTAATTCGCGGTGGATTGATATCAGGGTAGACATCAATCGGTGCAGTTTGAAACATCCTGAACCCAATGATGACAGCTGTAATGAGGCCACATATGACAAGGAGTCTGTTCCTCAGCGAAACTTCTGTGATTTTTGCCCACATATTTGCGCCTCCTTATTGGTATAGACTAATGATCATGTCCAGCATGTGGATCGATGACTTTTGTAGAACCAGCGGTTTCTCTCATGAGTTGATGTGTTCCCTGAATGACAACCAGTTCACCTGCAAATAACCCATCTTTGATTTCAATATACCTATCATCCTTGACACCTACATTAACCTCATGCTTAATGTAGGTGTTGCTTGACTCAACAAACACAACCTTTTTTGCTCCATCGTCAAGCACTGCAGTTAAAGGGACAGAGAGTACATCGTCTATTTCTTCAATGACGAGTGTCTTTTTAGCAAACATGCCAGTTTTCAACTGATTGTTAGGATTTTCTACCTCTGTCCAGAAATGGATTGTGCGTTTCTCAGGATCCACAACAGTAGAGATCTGCGCAATTTTTCCTGAGAAAACTTCTCCAGGATATGATGGGACACGAATCCGAACCTTACTCCCTATCTGCCATTTATCGTGTAAAGTTGCAAGTGTGTCTTCATAAGCTTCCCCTTCAACCCAAACAACATCAGAGTCAAGAATGGTATATAAAGAATCACTCTTTTCAACAGTTGTACCGATTATGACATCTTGCTTGATAATCTGTCCAGTCCCTGTTGCTGTAACGTAATATAACGGATGTGATTTGCCAGTTTCAACAATCCTATCTATTTCCTTCTCAGTGATGCCAAACACTTCAAGTTTACGTCGAACCTTTTCTAACACAATGGCAGCGTTACGTTGTGCCTCTTCCGTTTGTAACAATGCTGCAAACGTTTCCGAACTTGTCATAAATGGTGCGTAATGTTCTATGAGTTCATCAGTTGTTAGGTCATTGAACGACTCAATCTTACCGGTATCAGCAAGTTTGTCCAGATGAGATTCTGATAATCCAGTTGCAAGTGCCTGCTGCCTATTCGCGTGAGCTTTGTGAACTGCATGCTTGTAGGCTGTCTCAGAATTCACTAAACCAGCAGCTTCCTCAATCAGCGTTACAAATTGCAATGCAGGGTGTCCATTTTCCTCAATCTGTATTGTCCTCATTACCTTAGAATCTTTGGTCATACTATCTTTTTCAAGGAGGTTAAGAGCGAAAGTCTGCCCATCATCATCAAGTATATTTTGGAGTGCCTGACTACTGACTCCGAGAATCTGAAATTGACGTTTCGCATGATTAAATGAAATTATCGCTTTCCTATATGCTGCCTTGTTTGCAACGAGTTCTTTCTGAGCTGATATATGTTTCTCAGTAAGGGATTCAATACGCCTAAGTGTATTCTCAAGCAAATCCCGTTCAACAGCTGCTCTGATTAGGTCAAAACGCATTTGCTCTAAGACAGAAATAGTCTTTGTTATAGCAAGTGATCTATGTTTTTGATAAGCAGATTTCTGCTCTTGTAGTTCCTCAAGTGATTCCAGATAGTCTATTTGACGTGTTGTCAATTCAAGTCTTATCTGTTTGGCAAATACCGATTTCTGTTTCGCTGATTTCAAGACTAACGATTTCTGTTGATGGGCTGCTTCAATCAGATCAATCTCTGCTAACTGTAAATCAATACTTTCTAATTCAAGCAACACATCGCCTTTCTTGACAGTGTCCCCTAATTTGTAATGGATACTTTTTACGATACCACCAATTCTTGGGGTGACAATAACTTGCTTTGTCGGATGCGGGATTATGTTACCGGTTACTTGGACAATTCTTTCAATTGTCCGTAAGTCCGCTTCAGCAGTTTTCAGTCCGATGTTAGCTTTTGCTTTGTCTGTGAGGACAACTTTGTTGTCGTCAGTAGATGTAGGACCTTGGTTATGCGAATGTCCTGAAGCTTCGTTATCAGAACTATGTTCCTGTGCACAAACTATTGTAATCATGTAGTTTGAATTCGGTATGACAGTTGCAGCTACATAGATTGCCAATAGAATAAGGGTTAAACGGATGAAGTGTGTCATTGTATTCTCCTTTTATAAATTGAGCAGGACTTACGCATTCCCCTTGATAAAGCAGTTAGGGTTAATAAGTCGTCATTTTTGCTATTTAACCCCTTATCAAGGGACTTTAAGAGGAAATACGTAAGTCCTGTTGAGTAAATAATGTTTGTTTTCAAGACCTCTACTGAACTAAATGAATGGGTATCCCTAAAGCGGCTTCAAGATTCACATAAGCCTTTACTTTTGCTGCAATTGCATCAAGATAGGCAAATTGTGTTTTGACAAATTCGTTCTGCATTAATATAAGCTCTAAGAGTTGTGCTTCCCCCAATTCATAAGCAGAACGGGTAAGGCTAAGGTTTTCATTGAGCAGCTTAAGCAAGTTGTCATCGTAAAATTTCAGGTTCTGCTGAGCCGCATTCAGTGTAAGATATGCTGCCATAACTTCGCTTATGATTCTTCTCTCTGTATCTGTTATTTGAGAATCATCCACAAGTTTCTGTGCTTTTGTCGCTTCAACTTCAACACGGTTTCTATCAAATATTGGTAATGGTATGGACAACTTCACACCAAAACCGACTTCACCAGGACGATGTTCTGCAATACCACCGATATTCAGGTCAGGTATATTTGAAGCTTTCGCGAGTCGAAGTGT
This sequence comes from uncultured bacterium, assembly GCA_964652195.1. Taxonomy (GTDB): domain Bacteria; phylum Poribacteria; class WGA-4E; order WGA-4E; family WGA-3G; genus MSPOR6. The sequence goes on from CAZZBB010000046.1 coordinate 78,016, forward strand.
ACTATCTGTTAGTTGTGAGTTCAATTTGATAGATCGTAAATCTGCTCTGTATTCAAGTGCATGTGATTTCAATTTGGCAATATTCAGATTACTTTGTACTTTGGTTTCAAGACGACCGATTGCCGTAGGAGTCGCATCGAGTGGTGTCCCCATCAACCCATTTAGTTCAAGATATGCTAAAGTTAATTCGCTTTCCAATGTTGCCAGGTCACGTTGAGCGGATTGCAGTTGAATGTTGGCTAAACCCACTTGTGAAACGGGAATATCACCAGCTTGAAACTGAAACTGCACCATCTCAAACATGTGCTGATTGTGCTTAATAATTTCTTTCGCTAACTTTAGTTTTTCTTGAAGGAGAACAACCTGATAAAATACAAGTTTTACGGATTTCGTAAGTTTGCGAGTTGCGTCTGTAAACTCAAGATTTGCTTTTTCCAAGTGAATTTTCGCAATCTGTTTGCGGGACTTACGTCGCCTCCCGAGTTCAAGGGTCTTTGTCAATTCAATTGTTTGTTCAGCATGATGACCACCAATAAATTCAGTTGTTAATTCAGGATTGCTTAAAAGTGGAATACGGTCAAATTGTGCTTTTGAAACGTTAATCTTTTGACGGATTACATTGATTGCCGAATTCTGCTGTATTGCCCTTTGGATGGCGGTTTCAAGTGTTATCTTATTATGAGAAACGGCAAGCGAAATATTCTGTGAAATGCAGAGTGTTGCTATGGATATACATAGAGTTGTAATGGCAAAATTCAATCTCTCTTTCATACGTATTTTGCTCCTCACAGTTAGAAAACAAAAACAATTACACAACATAGAACATGTGTGAACGTGATATGGCATATACCACAAATAATGCTTAGTATGATTACAAAGCACCATTCAATTAGGTAACTAAATGATTAGTCTTCTATCTGGATGTCTAAAAAATTTATAAACTGATACAAAAAGGGTGTAAATTGAGTGCCTTAATTGTACAAGGGAGGATCATAGGAGCAGCGTGGTGCTACGGAGTAAAGTAAGTGAGGGATTTATTAAAGGTGGAATTTTGGAAAAAGTAATTTGGGGACAAAACCCGAATTCGTCTAAGTCATCTGAAGTTTGTATAGATGTGATGTGTGTCTGGTGAAACTGTGGTGTATGATCGCAAGAGACAATGTACGATTCGGTGTTTAAAGATGCAAAGATAGGTAGGTCAACACAATCACCGCAGTGGTCTTCTTCTGAATCACAGGATAAATGTGTATGGTCATGCGCATGAGAGGGAGACACTTCGCAATGTCCGTTGATAGCAAGTTCAACTTCAAAGTGTCCATCTTCTCCAATACAAAGGACAAAATTAGACAATGGCATCGGTATGAGGGCAGAATAGATGAATAGGCAAATTAACACTATTCTAAAGGATGTGTTTCGCACTATTCTAAAGGATGTGTTTCCTAATTTAAGAGAAGCAATCATCATATTTCTCTTTGTTTTTTATGTGTTAATTGGTTGAAGCCTTAATGGAATTGACGATTGTCTATTAATATATCTCGTTTTCAGTATATTGTCAAGAGGAAATTGGGTCTGATTAGGGTTATTTAGTATTAAACAATTTTCAATATTTGGGTTTACTGAAAGTTAATACTGTAGGATCGATCTGTACTAAAGCAACAAGTTTGACAGAGAAGTCGGAATCCCCTCATACAGAAGAAATGTAAAAATCGGGGGAGTGGAATCCACTCCTACAAAGAGGGTAGAAAAAACTGGGACAGGAAGAAGTTTTTAAAGCAGTTTATTTTCCCACCATTTCACATAGTCCTCATCACTGATATCTGGTGATAAACCGCGATCCTCCATTCTGTCATTATAACCTTCCAACATGTGGTTATCCCAGTAAGTTTTTACTTCATCAGATTCAGGAGTGACCCCCATATCTCCAGTAGATTCAATCCATGTATCCAATTTTCCTTCCAAATCCTTTCTAATTGTTGCATACTTTTCATCTTCAATTAGATTATTTGTTTCAAAAGGATCAGATTGTAGATCGTATAACTCTTCATAGGGACGGGTGTCTTGACAGAAATGTTGCTGTGCTGGTGTAAGTTCACCCTTTTCATACAGATTATTTATTAATGTCCAAAGCGGATATTGAAGTTTCTTGTATCCATTGAACTGCATATAGGGGAGTTCAGGATGATAATTTCGGATGAGTTTGTAATTGTGTGTCCGAACACATCGTATACGGTCATCCGTTCCATCACATCGATCTCGTGCTGCAAAGACTGCTTCTCGTTCTATAGCATTTTCACCGAGGAACACTTCTCCTTGTACATAATCTGGTATATCAATTCCAGCCATTGAAAGAGAGGTGGGCATCAAATCTACACCACTTACCAATTTCTCATTAACCGCTCCCGCCTGAACTTGTCCATGATATCTTACAATCAATGGGATATGGATACCACCATCATAGAGAAATTGTTTGCAACGTATATGTGCGCGTCCATGATCACTCATGAAGAAAAGTAATGTATTCTCAGTTAATCCTTCTTCGTCTAAACGATCCAGAATTTTCCCTATCTTCTTATCTAAAATCTGGATACTTTCAAGATAGAGTGCCCAATCCTTACGAATTAGGGGATGATCCGGATAATATGGAGGTAACTCAACATCCTCTGGATTGATTGGTCGATCAGGATCGGGTTTAAAGACTCTATGTGTATCAGGAATGTTTATCTGCGCATAAAAGGGTTGATCGTCAGGACATTCACGCCAATCAATTCCATCGAATGGGTCATCTCTATGGAAGTTGAAGTCAGTTTTACCTTTACGATTATAGGGAGGACCAGGACTGTTGCATGTGAAGTAACCTGCTTCTCGGAAACTATCGGTAATTAATTTCATATCTTCGCGCAAAGGTTTATCACGATTACTCCGATGATTGTGCGTGTCAAAATGGGTTTGGTAGGTGCCGGTAATGAGTGCGGATCTACTCGGTGAACAGACAGGACAGGTTACAAATGCGTTAGGGAAACGTGTGCCTTCCTCAGCAATCCTATCAATGTTTGGTGTGTTTACAGCAGGTGTACCATAACATCCTAAATCAGGGGATAGATCTTCTCCATATATCCATAATATGTTAGGTTGATTTGACAAATGGATCTCCTTTCTATTGAATCAACTATCTGTGTTATCACTATTATCAACAACAAAGCGACTTCTAAAAAGAGTGCGTCTCATCTCTGTCATTGATTCGAGTAGTTTTGGGTGGGGTTGATAGACTCTTGCATAACCGCTGTCAACTGGACTATACAGATTGAAAATAGCCATTCTGTCGTTGTCGGTATTCGTCCAAGGATTTGCACTATGTGTTAATGCTTCAGTAAAGATGATGAGTGAACCTGGCTGACAACCGTAAGTACTCCAGATGTCTGAATCTGGGTTTTGGATTTCTGGAGGAGCAGTGTATACAGATTTGTGACTGCCTGTAACCAGTAGAGTGCCCCCTTGTCCTTTCTTTACTTCATTCAATTCCCATACGATACGGGTATGTGGACTATATCCTTTTCCAGGAAAAGCGTTATAGTAGTGGACATCTCCAGGAAAACGTAGCATACCATTCCCATTATGTGGACCGAACCCTCCCATACCCTCCGTTCTATAGAACAGATTTGTACTTTCTACAGTATAACCGTAGCAGTGTGAATTTGTAACGGATGGATGTGCGGTGAATTCGTTCAGTAATGACACGACAAGAGGGTGGTCAATCAATTTCTGTAATGGACCACCAAGTGTATTCCTTTCATGTTCAGGGATCGATTCTGGATCGTGATGGAGACGATATGCGAACTCCTGCATTTCTTTGAGTTCATCTCCTGTGATGATTTCAGGAAAAAGTATCCATCCATGTGTATCAAATTCATATATCTGTTCTGGTGTTAATGACGGAATAGGAACACCATCAGAGTTGTGAGTAGGTAAATCAAATTGTTCAGGAGGCATGATAACCTGTTGAGGATTATGTGTAATAGTATCTTGCTGTGTGTTCATCCTATACCTATTTTAGATATTCAATTGGATATGCAGAAGTACGATCTCCAAAATGTCCCTTGGTGACATTGCCACCTGCATAAGTTTCTCTAAAGAGGGATTGTCGTTTAGATGGCATTGATTCGAGAAGTTTAGAAGCGGGTAACCAATTACACCAACGACTTGCTATAGTATTATACAAATTAGTAATTCGTAATCTATCTACTTCATGATCCGTGGGTGTCGTAATATACTTATTTGTTATGGATTCAGTCAAAAGTATTAGAGATCCTGCGGTACATTCATAGGTCTCCCAGATTGACGAATTGTTATAAGGAATGGTTTGCGGAAGAGCATACGCACTCTTGTGGCTTGTAGTAATGAATCGAATATCATTTGTCTCTGAATTGACTTCTGAAATTTCCCATATCACTCTTGTTAAACCACTCCATGCTCTGCCCGGAACACATCGATAAATATGTGAATCACCGGGTAAGCGAAACAACCCGTTCCCATTGCTATTTCCCTTGTCGTTTATCTGACCAAATTGGACATCAGATTTTTCAAGTCGAAACCCGTAACATTCCTCACTTGCAACAGGAGGATATGCAAGAAACTCATTTAATAATCCGACAACAACGGGATGATCCACCAGTTTCTGTAATGGACCTTCTAAACCACAAATTTGGGATTCAGTTATATTTTGATTATTACTAATTGATTCATGACAAAATGCCCGTATTTCGGATATTTCTTCTTTCGATAAAACTTCTGGAACAAGTAGCCACCCTTTACGATCAAAATCGTATTTTTGTTTTTGGGTTGGAATAATTATAGGTAATCCGTCCGCATTAGTTGCTGTTAATTCTTCCGGCTCAACTTCTACAGCACTGCCAAGATTTTTGTTTACTATAAACGGTTTCTTTGTTGCAAGTTCATTATATTCCATGAATATCTCCCTCAAATACAGTACTCATACATCATCAGTTTATCATTTATTTAGGAATGGGGCAAGGGAATAGAAGTGCCATGGCATGTAAAATAGTTAAGATCGGGGATCGGAATCCCCTCCTACAGAAGATGAAAAATTGTGAAAACAAAAAATGTTACGGACTTAGCACAAGTCGTTATTTTAATTATTCAAAAGAAAAAGCAGATTTTCTTCATTTTTATTTGAAATTTGATAATTTAGAGAGTAAAATTTCACAATCATTTTTTATAGGTTTTTACATAATTTTGGTGTATTAAATATAAAATAAAAATTATCTAATTTTTTAGAAACCATAAATGAAGAATTTCGTTGTTTAACAACAATAAAAAGTCGGAATATCATCATTGTCTAAGTTGATATAATTCTGAATACATTAAATCTTACATTACAAATATACAATTAGACTTTGTAGGTTATATCTTGGAGGTATGACTTCTCACTGTTTGGCAGGAGTTTTAATCGAATCCATATTCGATTATCTATAGTTCAGAATTAACCCGTAAGTTTCCAAACCCCCTGTATGCATTACTTAACTGAAACACAAGAAGGGGTATCCCCATTTTATTGTGTTTTGAATAAAAGTTTACTTGCGTATTTTGTGTTATTCTTGTTTTTCATTTTATTACCAGTATATGGTCAATTTACTGATTTGCCTGAGGATCAAAAAACAGTTGATATTGGTGTTACTGGCGATTCAAACCATAGAACCGTAACCCTAACCGCAGTTGTACCAGTTACAAACATCAATGGTTGGGCAGGTTTTTTCGGTTCTCGTTCCTCTGGTGAAGATGGTGTACATTCAGAAATTGTAAAGTTACATGTAGAAAGCATCATAGACGTTAAAGTGCTTGAAGTAGAAGCATTTTCATATTTTGAACGTAATCTGATGGATGGAAGTGCCTTGACTGCTCAAGTTGGTGGAACTATTCAACCTGGTGAATATAAAAAGGGTTCACTGAGTATTTCAACTAATTTTGGCTACTTTTTAGAAACTATACGACCATTTGAAGAGCTAAAAGTTAGACAATTTGACCCAACGGCATTTAGATGGTTAGTTTCTTCTACGCTTGATTGGCATAAAATCAATACTGAGTTAACTTTCACTCCTGAAATAGGGTTTAAAAACTATAGGATATGTGCGGAACCCGCTGTGACATTTGATCTATCAAGTCGTCTTGGTTTTCGTGTCAGTGGAACTGTAACCTATAACAGTGAACCCTTAACAGACAACTTGCAGTATATTTATCTTTCTATTCTAAGGATAACTTTATAGTAAATACGATTCCATAATTAGATTGAACAAAGTTGTAAAAAGTTTGGTATTTCATACTTATGAAATACCAAACTTTTTTATTTTAATGTGAGTTTCAGAATCCCTCCTACCAAGAGTCTGATGCTTAAATTGACGCCTATAGGTCAAGAACTTTACACACCTTTCAGTGCGTATTTCCTTGACATTTGCTATTTTAATGGGTAATATATGTCCGTTTATCTAAGGATTCTATTCAGACAATCAAGATTGTATCATAGTGGAATATGCCTTTGACAAAGGAATTACTGAAGTTCAACATAATCCTTTTACTATCTTTTATGAATGTGAATGCTCTATAAGAAATAATAATGACAATTGTAAGTTATAGGTATGATATGAATCAGATTGTAAACAGAGTCCTATTTATGGTATTATTCTCAATCTCTTTTATAATACCCGCATATAGCCAATTTGCAGATTTACCACAGGATTCCAAGACATTAGATATAGGTATATCAGGTGATGATGCTTTACAGACGATCACTTTAACAGCCGTAGTACCCTTTAAGACAATTAATGGTTGGGGAGGCGTGTTTGGGTCGCGTGGTTCAGGTAAAGAAGGTGTAATTACAGAAATAGCAAAAGGACGTATTCAAGGTGGAATGCGCATCCGGACGTATGGAATTGAGGTGTTCACGGATTTAGAACGAAATATAACAGAAGGAACTGCGCTGACAGTCCAGATTGGTGGATATATTCGACCTGGGATTTACGAAAAAGGAACATTGCGGATATCTGGTGGATTAGGGTATTTTCTTGAGAATATACAACCCTATAAAGATCTAACTGTCAGAAAATTTGATCCTACATCATTCAGGTGGTTAGCATTTTCATCAATCGGTTGGCGAAAATTGAATATATCAATGAAGTTCACACCGCAAGTTGGATTTCAGAACTTTAAGTATTTAGTAGAACCGGCACTCACGTTTAACCTAACAACTCGATTAGGGTTGCGACTGAGTGGTTCACTTAGTTATAATAGCGAACCTTTAACAGAGAAATTACATCATAAGTATCTGACGATCTTTAGATTTAAACTCTAAAGATTAATCTTTTCTATTTTATATAGTAAACTTTACTTGTAGGAGCGACCAGGAGGTCGCTCCTACAGAAGAGTGTAGGGACGCAAAAGTAAGTTGAGCCAATAGAAAATAAAGTATTAATTTTATTGTTCACTATAAGTGATAATCATATTTCTATCTTTTCTAATGTTCAGTGTAATGTAAGTTCAATAAAGGATATATAGAAAAGTCAAAACAGAAACTGATTTAGATGAAGGATATCAGTCATGATTTCAAAGTTAGGCCAACAAACCAGCACATCAGGTAATGGAAATACTCCTCAATTCGGTCATGGGTTTGGCACTGCTCCAGTCTTCTTAGCATCAATAAGTACGATACTCGGTGCAATCCTTTTCTTACGATTTGGTTATGTGGTTGGAAATGTCGGACTGTTAAAAACCCTTGCGATTATAGCCCTTGGACATCTGGTTACAATCCCAACTGTTCTTGCAGTATCCGAAGTAGCCACAAACCGAAGAGTTGCTGGGGGTGGTGCATACTTTATTGTAAGTCGATCCTTTGGTACCAGTATTGGTGGAGCCATCGGTTTAGCTTTATTCCTTTCACAAGCGATTTCAATAGCCTTCTATATGGTTGCATTTGCCGAAGCGTTTGTCCCAATCTTTGAAATTATAGAGACCAAGTATGGTTTTGATCCTAATCCTCGCTTGTTAAGTATTCCTGGAACATTGATTTTAGTCATTATCATGCTGACGAAAGGTGCGAATATAGGTGTGTCAATGCTGTGGGCAATTTGCATTATTCTCGGTGGTGCACTTTTATCCTTCTTATTTGGTAAACCTGAGCAAGGCGAAACTCCAATGACTTTGAATATCATAGCAACTATCGCTGAACCAGAAAGATTCGGTATAGTTTTTGCCACCTGTTTTCCTGCATTTACTGGAATGATTGCAGGTTTAGGTCTATCTGGTGATCTGAATAATCCTCAGCGCAGTATACCGCTTGGAACAATTAGTGCCACCTTAGCTGGTATGGCTGTATATATACTTGTGGCAGTTAAGTTAAGCTGGAATGCCACACCAGAAGACCTTGCTGCTGATCAGTTCATCATGGGGAAGATTTCTCTATGGGAACCAGTTATTTACATAGGGTTAGGGGCAGCATCATTATCTTCTGCTCTCGGATCAATCATGGTTGCACCGAGAACACTTCAAGCACTTGCCAGAGACAATGTCATGCCGATACCAAGTTTAAATAGATTGTTGCGTTTTGGCGTTGGTAAAGAACAGGATCCTGTACCAGCGACTTTTGTGTCAGGAATTATTGCTGTGGTATTCGTTGCAATAGGCGAACTAAACTTCATTGCCAAGATTTTAACAATGTTCTTCCTTGTAACTTACGGTGCATTATGTATCGTATCGTTCCTTGAACATTTTGCTGGAAATCCGTCGTATCGTCCAACATTCCATTCTCGATGGTATGTATCCTTATTGGGAACAGTCATGTGCGGTATCATGATGTTTCAGATCAGTTTTCTCACTGCAATCATTTCAATAACTATCATGATGGCAATATATATCGGATTGCGTAGAGGTCGGGATGAACAACGGGGATTATCAGGTATTTTTCAAGGTGCAATGTTCCAATTGACACGTTGGTTACAAACAACATTACAAAAGAACCGTGCAAATATCTCAGAGAGTGGTTGGCGACCTTCTATTGTTGCAATCACGCAATTTGGAGAAAGGCGGTTGGGACACTTTGATCTATTACGATGGATATGTCATCGACAAGGGTTCGGACAATTCATTCAATATTTTCAAGGCGATTATTCTTTAACGGATGAAATTTCAGCCAGAATGCATGTTGAGGCACTGATTCAGCAATCTGAGGCAAGTGGTGCGGGTATTTTTGTGGATTCACTCATTTGTCCTGATTTTCAACTCGCTTTGTCGCAAGTAATGCAAATGCCCGGAATTTCTGGTTTACCAAATAACTCAATATTACTTGAGTTTGATAAAGAGCACCCAGAAGAGATAGCTGAAGTTCAATTAGGGGCACATATGGCGGTTGATTCGCTTTTCAATGTACTGATTCTTAGGTCAACAAAGTATCGTTTTGGTTATAGATCATCTATCCATGTATGGGTTACAAATGACAACATTTCAAATGTTCCTATGATGCTTTTGCTTGCATATATACTCGTAGGTCATCCTGAATGGAAGAAAGCAAAAATACGTCTCTTTGCTTGTGCAGATTCATGGGATACTGAACTCGATACAGATCATCTGTCAACTGTAATCAAAGAAGGAAGATTACCCATTTCCATGCAAAACGTTACTTCTGTATCTTATGAAAATGAGGAATCAATGGAAGAAGAAGTTACCCATAGATCAGCACAAGCGGATTTAGTTATCGTAGGTTTAACAAGTGAAGATCTAAATTCTGATGATTTGGACCTAATCCTGCAAAGATATGCAGGGGTGAATGATGTATTATTCGTTCACTCAAAACAGACGATTTCAATAGATTAAAGTAGATACCATCCTAAATTCCTTTAATTTCCTTGATATATCTTCGATGCAGAATTCATTATTTCTATAATGAATTACCATTTTATGGAAGTGTTTTAATCCAATTTGTTTAAGCAATTATATGACATCAGAGAATAAATTTCTGTCTGAGGGAATTATCCAAGTTAAATTATGGAAAATTTGCTAAGCCAATTAAACGAAATACTGAGTCGAACTGTTCTAACCTTAGATGAGGAGGTTAAGGTAGAGCAAATTGTAAGATTAGTTGGATTTGTAGCAGTTTGGTTACTTGGGACAGAATTATTACGTAGATGGATACGACGTGTAATTTCCAAACTGAAAATAGATGATAATTTAGGAAATCGGATAATTGCTATCCTGTTCCTCATCACGTTAATTTTTGGAATTACCTTTGCTTTCAAATTTTCAGAAATCAACATAGATATATTTGATAAGGTTTTTCGTTATGACCTTGTCAAACTCTTCAAATCTTCTGAAGAAAGTATAGAACCCGCAGTAGAAGATGCTACAGATTCTGACACGTCAGACTTAGGTGCACCCACCTTAACATTAGCCAATATATTCTACGGTTTTGTAATTATATTTGGCATGTTTGTGCTTTCAAAATATACGCAGTGGTTACTCAAGAACCAGGTATTGCAAGCATTTCAAATTGAACGACATACACAGTTTATAATCCTGCGAATCGTTCATTTTCTGATGATCACTATCGGAGTTCTAATAAGTCTAAGAACTATCGGTATGAATTTTACAAGTTTCGCGATAATTTTCGGAGGATTGAGTATTGGTATTGGCTTCGGTTTACAGAATACAGTTGCCAATTTAATATCAGGTTTCATTCTAATCTTCGAACGTCCAATAAAAATCGGTGATTTGGTAGAGATTATTGATGTGAATATCTTTGGTAGAGTAGGTAGCATTAACCTAAGATCAACTGTTATTATGGCACTTGATGAGAAGGAAATTATTGTACCGAATTCCAAATTAATTACAGAACCTGTGCATAATCTCACACATTATAATAATCGATTTCGTGTTCATATTAAGGTGGGAGTGGCTTACAGTTCAGATGTACAACTCGTGAAAAAAGCACTTTTGGAAGCTGCAGCGGAACATGAAGAAATAATAAATGATCCTTCCTCTGAAATGGAGAATGTTACAGCCCCGTTTGTCAGGTTTACGAGTTTTGGTGAATCCTCATTAGACTTTGAATTATATGCTTGGATTCCCGATTCATTTATGCGATTTGACGTTGCAAGCGACTTACATTTTATGGTTTGGGAAAAATTTAAAGAATATAATATTAAAATTCCATTTCCTCAACGAGATGTTCATTTTTATCAAGAACAGGAAAACTCATCAGATTGAATTTGAGTATTGTAATTTATTATTAAACTAATTGGTATTTGAGTGACGTATAACTTCCCCTTTAACCAAATAAAACACTTCCTCACCGATATTCACAGCAAGATCCCCTACCCTTTCCAAATGTCTGAATAATAACAACATGCTAATACCGGCTTGTATATTTTCAGGATGTCGACTCAATATCACACATAATTCACTTAGAGTCTGTTCATAAATCTCATCCACCTTTTTATCGCGTTCGCGAAGTTGCTCTGCGAGTTCTGCATCTCGATGCACAAGTGAATCAAGAGAGTCTTTAACCATTTCTTGTATTATTCCACATACCGATGGAAGATCAACGAAAGGTTGAAAAGGAGGATATTCTAAGAGTTCGATCGATCTTCTTGCCATAGAAACACATTTATCTGCTAACCTCTCTATATTCTGGTTGACTTTGAGTGTCATCGTAAGGAAACGCAATTCAAAAGCTACAGGTTGGTGTCGTGCTATGATATGTATACAATTTTCTTCAATTTCATTTTCGAGGTTGTCAACAGAATCATCTAAAGCGATAACCCCTTGTGCCAAATTCTCATCTCTATTTAGAACTGATTTAATAGCGTCTTGCAGCATGTTTTCAGCAATACCACCCATATTGAGTAGTTGGTGTTGAAGTGATTTTAATTCAGATTCAAGGTGGCTCTGCATATATACCTCTAAATAAAATGAGCATTAACCTAATCTACCTGTAACGTAGTTTTCTGTACGGTTATCTGTTGGTGTAGTAAAAATCTGTTCAGTCTTACCTTTTTCTACCAATTCACCATTGTAAAGAAAACCCGATACATCTGATACACGTGCTGCCTGTCTTCTTTTATTCGTAACAAAAATGATAGTAACTTGCTGTTTAAGCGTCTGTATTATAGTTTCAAGTTTGGGAGTCTCAGTTGCATCTAATTGTGCACATGGCTCATCAAACATTAGTATTTCCGGATCACATGCTAACGCCCGTGCAATACAGAGTTGTTGTTGTTGACCGAAGGATAAAAAGTTAGGATCTGTGTGAAGTCTATCCTTAACCTCATTCCACAATTGTGTCTTCATCAAACATTCATCAACAATATTACTTATTTGACTCATTTGTTTTATTCCGCGTATTCTTGCGCTGTAAGCCACATTTTCATATATGGACATTTTAAAAAGAATAGGTTTTTCAAACACCATACTAATTTTTCGGGCAATGTCTGCGGTATTGTTTTTTCGATTATATAACTCCTCACCATTAAAGAGTATTTCACCAGTATGTCGATAACCTGCTTGTAAATCATTCAACCTATTTAGACAGCGGATTACTGTAGTCTTTCCACAGTTTGAAGGACCAATAAATGCAGTTACCTGTTTGGGTAGGATATCAAATGACAAGTTTTTGAGAATTCGTCTATTTCCAAACCAAACATTGAGATCATTGACTTCTAAAATGGGATCCATCATGAATATTCCTATCAAAATGACGTATGTTGACTATTGCATTAGATTCTGATTACATATCCATTATCGATGCAGTTTTCCAACGAATACGACACGCTGATTTGTCGTTTATTTCATGCTACAGAACATTAATTACACAGATACTCTACACACGTTTTCTATCGTGTGTTCTTCATAAGCACGCTTGAAATTAAACTGAATAACAATACCAGTATAAGTATAATCCCAATATCGTTTATAATATTTACTACCGTTTGACCACTTAGTTTTATTGTCAGTAAATTTGATACTGATATGCAGAATGCTGCAACTGCCAGGACTCGTGATATTGTGTAGAAGATCCCACCTAAGATTTCAAGTAGTGAAAGTGGTAAGACATGATCAACAATTACCTGCCATTTCTTAGCACCAACTGCATACGCCGCATGGCGGATTGAAATATCAACATTTTTTATAGCATTTTGAGTAGATTGTGTCGTAATTGGGATTACCAACAGAATAATAATAAAAGTCAGACTTGTATATGAAGAGGAAATCAGATTAAATACAAGATAATATATTGCCAATATTCCATAAACAATAGATGGTATACCTGACAGTATGCTAATTTGAGGTTCAATAATCCTACGTATTAAATTTGTTGTTGGTAGCCATTCCTCTATAACAAACGCTAACATTATACTCACAACTATTACCAAACACAAGACAGGAATCATCCAGAACAACCGAACCTTTAGTAAGTTTATTCGCTCGATGTTCATCCTCTCGAAACTAAATTCACTATCCACTGTTGGAACTTTGAATGTTAGAATCAAGTATACAATTAGGACTATAATTAGAATTAGAACTGCAATTGAATTAAAAAGCAGTTTGGTTTTGTCCATGATAATTAGTGGTGAGGGTCGTATTATAGCAGACTGGAATAGAGTTTTGGTTGTTAATCCCCCTTTGAATTGAAGGATTGTTTAGTAATGATTTTATGGGAATCTGTGAAAATAGTCAAAATGTTGGTTTTTTTCTAACCATACCGCATCTGAACATAACCAGCAGTTCTCTCATGTTCAGGAGATTCAAAAAGCGTTTGTGTATCTTTGTGTTCTATTAATTCCCCAAGAAACATAAAAATACACTCCTTACTTACCCGTCGTGCTTGTGCCATATTATGAGTGACTATTAGAAAAGTATAAGATCCTTCAAGGATAGACATCAGTTCTTCGACTGCTTCTGTTCCTTTTGCATCGAGTGCTGAACATGGTTCATCCATAAGGATGACCTTCGGTTTTAGAGGTAAGAGTCTTGCAATGCAAAGTTTCTGTTGTTGTTCTAATTGTAACGATGTCGCTTTTGTCTTAAGTTTATCCTTTAAATCATCCCACAGAAATACAGAAGTAAGTGCTTCCTCAACGATTTCTTCTGATTGGGACCGTGTTAGGCTTCTAAATTGGGAATGAATACGTATACCAAAAAGAATATTATCATAAACAGAAATAGGTAGTGGATTTGGTCTTTGAAACACCATTCCAACAGTTTTTCTTAGTTCCAATAGTGAAACATCTGGATCATAGATGTTTTTACCTAAAATATGTATTTCCCCTTCTGTTGTCACATTACCGTAACGTTCATTCACCCTATTAAAACATCTGAGCAGTGTAGTTTTTCCACAACCGGATGGTCCAATTAGAGATGTAATCTGTCCTTCTGGGATTCTTACATTGACATCTATTAAGGCTTGGAAATCTCCATACCATAGATTAAGTTTTTCGGTTTCAATACAGTAGTTATTCGTATCCAATTGTTAATCGTCCCACTTCATATATTCGAGGATAGTCTGTTTTTGTATAATTTCAGTGCTATCCAAAATTACCGTTGATATAATCGTAAGTTGATTGTTGTGCGGGATTATCAGAAAAAATCACTTCTGTTTCATCAATTTCTACAAGGTCGCCATTTAGCATAAACGCAGTACGATCTGCTAACCTTTTTGCCTGTTGAACAAGGTTGGTAACAAGCAGAATAGTCATCTCATTTTTTAAAGATTTCAGTACTTCTTCAATCCGCATGGTTGTAATTGGATCAACTGCGATAGAGAATTCATCCAAGCATAGAATCTCTGGTTGATGAGATAGAGCCCTTGCAATCGTCAATCTTTGTTGTTGACCCCCTGATAATTTTGTTCCAAGTGAATCTAATCTATCTTTAACCTCTTCCCATAAAGCAGCCTGCTGTAGACATTTTTCAACGATACCATCTAATTCAGCTTTGAGTCGAATACCTGATGTTCTTGGTGCAAATGCAACATTATCGTAAATTGATAGAGGTAAACCAACAGGTAAAGGTAAAACCATACCAATTCTTTTCCGTAATCCGTAGACATCCCTAATTGAGCTGACATCAATTCCGTCCAGTTTCACTGAACCTTGTATCTTTACACCTTGTGTAAATTCAAGCGTTCGGTTTATCACTTTCAAGAGGGTTGTTTTCCCAGATTGTGCTGGACCAATGATCCCAAGTATTTCATTCCCAACTACATTAAAAGATATCCCATTTATAGCTGGTTGATCTCCATAACTAACTTTAAGATCAGAAATCTCTATTTTATTTTGCACTGTCATACTACCCATATAAGAAAAGCGTTCTATTACTCATTACTATTACTTTCTTCTTCCATCCGTTCTTCAACTCTTGCTTCCGTTAATACAGAGGCTAATAATCCAGAGGGAATGGCAATGAGTCCAACTCCAATTAATGCTACAAAAGCAGTGAATACTTTTCCTCCCGGTGTAACCGGATAAACATCACCATAACCGATTGTTGTGAGTGATACTATTGCCCACCACATAGATTTTGGAATTGTTCCAAAATGCTCAGGTTGAGCCTCCTTTTCAAAGTAGTAGATACCACATGCAGACAGATAAACCATCATGGCTGATAAAATCACAAGAGCAAGGAGTTCCCTTTTTACCTCACTTAATGCCTCTATCATCCTATCTACCGCTAAAATAAAACGTGTCGCTTTAAAGATTCTGAAGACACGTAAGAATCTTAGAATACGTAAAACATGAAATCCGGGTAGGTGTCCCAACCCTGGAATTAATACAAGAGACGGTAGGATTGCAATTAGGTCTACTATTCCGAAAAAACTAAAAATGAATGCCTTCTTATCTGGGGCAACATATATACGTAAGGCATACTCTATCGTAAACAAGATGAGAAATGACCAATCTGCTATAAGAAAGTAGAATTTATACTGTTCTAATTCTGGTTCTGTTTCAAGTACAAAGGCGATTGCTGAGCCGAGGATGAGTAGCTGAATAATAACATTAAAGGCCGTATTTTCAACTATTCCTGCCAATCTCTGTTTTCTATTAATCTGTTCGTTGTTTAGACTGTTATTCATCTGAACCCTGTATTAGGATGTTTATAATAATTTTATGTATTTTCATTACCATTTCTTCCGAGTTCTAAGATACACCCGTATACAAATTGCTGCTGCATTGACGAAGAGAACACTCCCTACAAGTACAATTGCTGTTCCATAAGGTATTATATCGGATACATCTGGAACCTGTGTAGAAATGGTATAAAGATGTAGTGAAAGTGCCATACACTGGTCAGTTATATTATAAGCAAAAACATTACCTTCAGCAATAGCCTTATAGAATACAGCTCCCGTAAACATGATGGGTGCTGTTTCACCAGCAGCACGAGAAACTTGTAGAATTACACCCGTCAAGATTCCACTGATAGAATTGGGTAGAACAATTCCTCGTATGGTTTGCCAACGGGTTGCACCTAAATTCCAACATGCTTCTCTGAAGGACATTGGTACAGCATTTAATGCTTCCTTCGTACTTGCAATAATTACTGGGAGGGTCATAATTGCTAATGTGAGGGAAGCCGCCAAAATAGATTCACCAAGTCCAGCGAAGAGTACAAACGCTCCTACTCCAAATAATGCATGTACTATACTTGGAACACCCGCAAGATTCACTACTGCCAAATTCACTATTCGAGTGAACCAATTATCCCTTGCATACTCATTTAGGTATACTGCAGAAAAGACGCCAATAGGTGCAGCAACCAATAGAGATACTACAACCAAATAAATTGTACCTAATAACGGTGCCCATACCCCACCACCCCGCATATTGTCTTTTGGATTTGTGAAGAAAAATTCGAATGACAGACCTGGATATGCTTTATAAAAAAGATACCCAATTATTAGAAGTAGTGGAAGTATCATCAAACAGGTCATTATCAGGAAGAAAATCTTCACACCATTTTCGATGTATCTGTTACGTCTACCTATTTGAGATTCGGTAAACATTAATTCTGGTGATATGTCGGTATTTACATCCATAATTTACTTCATTCTCTGAGTTCAACTTTGACGTATCCCTTTGATAACTAAATCTGCTATTAAATTCACAATGAATGTGATGGTGAATAGAAGGATACCGATGATGAATAGTACTTGATAATGTTCTCCCCCTCTCGCTACCTCTCCTAATTCAGCAGCAATCGTAGCAGTCAGTGTCCGAATCCAAGATAACGGATTTGTCGGAATATTCACTGAATGACCTGTCGCCATTAATACTGCCATTGTTTCACCGATAGATCTGGCTGCTCCAAGTAAGACAGCTGCCAATAACCCATTCTTGGCAGCAGGTAATAACACACGGTAGATGACCTGCCATTTCGTTGCACCAAGTGCCTCGGCCGCTTCACGATAGGAGTCGGGTACCGCTTTTAAAGAATCTTCTGCGATTGACACTATGATCGGAACACTCATTAACGCAAGCATGATGCTACCGTTGAGCATAGTCAAACCTATTGGAGCATTAAATACTTGGATAATGAGTTGATTCATCAGGGTTAAACCGATGAAACCCCAGACAACAGAAGGAATTGCAGCAAGCAATTCTATAACTATTTTGAATGTCTCTCTTAATTTCGGTGAACAGAATTCTGAGACAAAAATAGCAGCACCAAGTCCAAATGGAACTGCAATTAACATCGCTAAGGCAGTTACACTCAATGTACCCAAGATTAAAGCTAAAGTACCATACCTTTTGTTGTTTAGGGATGTCGGATACCATTCTTCACTTGTTAAAAACTCCCAAAGATTCAATCCATTAAATAGAAAACTTGCACCCTCTTTAAATACAAAGAAAAAAATTCCAAAAACAAATATTATCGAACTTAAACCACAGAGTCGAATGAAAAGTTCTATGACTTTTTCAGATATTGCTCGGTTGGTAATTCTATTAGGTTGTTTACTCATTAAGATTTAACTATTGAGATCAATTATGTTTTATAGGTAGATTAGCAGTGGTTATTAATTCTTTGTTAAAGGCACAAATCCAAGTTTTTCAACTATTTTTTGACCATCCTCAGACAAGATCCAATCAAGATATACCTTCGATGCTCCTTCTGGAACACCAAGGGAATACATATATAATGGTCGTGCGATAGGATATGTTTTGGCAATTACATTGTCAAGGTTTGGAGCATAATAGAGGGAATTCTCGTCTATGGCAACTTTCAACATTTTCACATGTTCGGTGGCATATCCCATCCCGCTATAACCGATAGCACAAGGTGTGCGTCCGACTACCTCCACAACATCTTTTGATCCGTGTAAGTCCAATGAACCTAATTCAAAATCACGGTGTTCACCTAAAAGTGCTTCTCTAAAATAAAAAAATGTACCAGAGTTGGATTGCCGACTTATACGTATGATCTTATCACTTTTACATTCAGAATTTGCTACACCGAGTTGCTTCCACTTCGTAATATCCCCATCTTCTCCATAAATCTCAGCGAGTTGTGGTATTGTAACTTGTGAGAGTGGATTATCTTTATGCACATATACAGCCAATGCATCATAACCGACAATATATTCTATGGGTTCTTTACCTGTGTTTTCCAATGACAGCTGCTTCTCTTTTTCTTTTATTTGTCTACTGCAGTTAGCAATATCTACTGTTCCGTTGATTAATGCTGCAACGCCTGTTCCTGAACCTCCCCCTGCCACTTCAACTGAAATAGTGGAGGATACATCATTAAATTCCTCAGCCCATGCCTGAGCTAAATTTACCATTGTATCAGACCCTTTATTTCTGATTATGGAACGTTTTGTGTTTTGTGATCCACTATCACCAACGGAATTTGAAGAGCAACTAATTAAAAAGTTAATGCATACAAATACAATCAGATTAATGAAAATGATTAGACTTTTTCTTAGAATCATATAGTTCAAATTAAACCTTGAGAGTAATTCTATATATAGTATTATAACAAACAATTGTTACGAAAATTAGACAATACTATGCATTTATACAATTTTTGATAGATAATGTCTCACTTTGTAGCATAAACTGTCAGTTTGTGCTACATTCCGCTTCATTTTTAACAATAGATAATGGGACAAAAATTAATAGAAATGCTATTACCTGAGAGAAATGCTATGACATCGGACGTACAAGGTTCCCCTCCAACAGGAGAGATGAGATAGTTAATGCCAAAATATTTTCATACCCCTTTCATAGCAATTTATGATATGATTTCATGAATGTTGGAAAACGGATATGGTATCACTTACCAACCACCAAATTTTAGTAAGCACAGATACACTTGAGTTGATTAAAGGCACTTAACACATGAAAATCACAAAATACCTCCTTATGATTTGGCTTTTCGCCTCAACTCTGTTTAGCCTGAACCTCTTTGCTCAAGATTATAACAGATGGAAACTCCCTGAAGGTGCAAAACTTCGGATTGGAAAGGGAAATCTAAATGACATAAAATTCACACCAGACGGCAATCGTGTTGCAGTCGCAACAGATATTGGAATCTGGATATACGATGCACACACGCGAAGAGAACTCGCGCTTCTCACGGGTCATACAGCGAGGGTGACAGCAATAGACTTTCCTGCAGATGGTAGTTTTCTCGCGAGTTGCAGTTTTGATGGAACAGTCCGATTGTGGAACATAGACACAGGGGAACAAACCGCTGTATTCACTGGACATAGAGGTTCAATTGAAAGCATCGCCGTGTCACCTGATGGGAAAACCGTCGTCAGTGGAGGAACCTATGATACAACTATCATCCTTTGGGATGTAGAAACAGGCAATCAAATTAAGCGGCACTCCAAATACCGGGATAATCTGTTTCGTCGATTGAAGATATACTTTGACAGATCAATTACTCTGCCAGGTTCGAATGCGATTGACGCATTGGCTTTTTCACCTGATGGTATAACCTTTGCAAGTGGACATCGAGATGGTACTCTGCGATTATGGGAGGCAGAAACTGGGCGAAAACTTTCAACGGTGGGAGACCACAAAAGTGTTGTTATAGATGGTTTAGCATTCTCATCCGATGGAAAAAAGTTAGTAAGTTGTACAAGGACACAAGAAATTCTGCTACACACTTTCCAAAATGGTAAACACAAGTCGCGCCATTTTCATTATGTTCCCTTTCCCCAGGATTTAATATTTTCTCCCGATGGGAACGACCTTTTCGGTATTGGTTATATGGATGGAGACTCTATCGGACGGCAACCTTATATACACAAATGGAATGTAAATACTGGTGGTCTGTTAAAGTCCACTCCTACACCACACACATATCAAATAAAATCCTTGGCAAGCTCACCTGATGGAAGCACGCTTTTGTCTGGGGGTTGGGGAGATACAATTGTATCTTGGAATCCAGGAACTTTAGAACATTCAATATTTACAACAGGGCATGCCACAGTAGGTAATACATTACAATTTTCACCTGATGGAAAAATACTTAACACTATAAGTGGTAAAGACAATCTTAAGTTTCTGGATACAGAGACGGGTGCTGAAATTTCTGCACCTCAGCAAAGAAGTAATTCCACAAAACAAAAATCAAAAACTTCTCAACGTCGTATTTCTGCAGAATATATAAAAAAACGGACAGCTATTCGTATTTTTGTTATTGAAACAGGTACAGATATGTACCATATTACTGGACATAAGGATATTATTTGGCATTATAGTTTTTCACCTGACAGGGAAATGCTTGCTACAACAAGTAAAGACATGACAATTCGCTTGTGGGAGGTATCCACTGGTAAGGAATTACTTATGATTCCCACCTATTCAAGATGGGCTACTGCTATAACCTTTTCCCTTGATGGAAAAACACTTGCAGGGGGTGGTGTGTATGATCGTGCACAAAAAAGTCTCAGTCTAATTCATGTGTGGGAAGTTCCGAGTGGACGTATATTGAGAACTCTCCCTGGACACACAGAAGGTGTTAAGGCTTTACGTTATTCACCTGATGGTAAAACCTTGGCAAGTTGCAGTGGGGATGGGACGATCCTTCTTTGGGACTGGGAAGAAATTAATCAGTCTGATAAATAACCTTTAAGTTCACCTAATACCACCGTCACATATCCCCCGCAGGCATCGTAAAACAGTGGCGTAACCCTCCATCAACAGATGTAACTTGATGTAATTCCATGGTAAAAAAATACGAAAACTGTCCAAACTATAGTATAGGGTACAATACTATCTAAAATAGTATCTTATCGAATTGTTGTTAAATCAAGTATACTATCTAAGAGTTGACTATTGTCATTATATACTTCCAAACCGATCTGTTTCTTATCTACAGAAAATAAACAGAAATGTTTATCAATAGTAAATGCCTTTACATGTTCTACCCAAGGCACGGATTTATCTTGAACATAATAAGGTGCACCACAACCACCGCTGATAATTTGCCATACGGGATATTCAAAATCTGGATTGAGTGATGAATCAATCAATGTTCTGCTATAGTTGTGTTCATCTCCACATAAAACGCCTAAGACTTTAGATTTACTGGATACGACCTTCCAAAACCTATTCCGCATGTCTATTACATCCCCAAAAGGAACTTCTTTATTGTTGTAGCCACCAAGTTCACCTTGTCCAGGTGTTCCCCAATACATTGCATCTTTTACATGTCCACCATTTGGAAATGGAGGTTCGTGCAGTATGATAAATATCCAGTCAATTTTTGAATCGTTTTGTGCTGCCTCTAATTCCTTTTTCAACCAATCCATTTGGTTATTCATCAAATAACCTTCCCTGTTTCCACCAAATACTTTCAGAGCAAGATTTATCGCATCTTTATCCTGTGATTTTTGCCCATATTTGCTTTGACTCCTATAGCCAGTTGTCCAATAATTGCTATTAAGAGATATAAAATGAATCCTACCATAGTTAAAGGAATAGACATTCTCTTTATAGGTTGGACCACTATCCTTACCTGCAGTGTTTGGACTCCATTTATTCTCAGGATTTGGAATACCGTGTCCATAGATACTACCAATCGGATTTACGAATTCTTTGGCAAAAATACTTTCAGCACTATCATCACCAACTGTACCAGCGAATTGTATAAAATTCTCATTCTGTTTCATACCTACAGTTTTAACTGTGTAATAGGTTCCAACTTGCTCATGATTCCCAATGGATTCATAGAAAGGGATTAGGGCTCCAACAGGTTGGATTGTACGTTTCCAAGTTTTTAGTTGTGATGTATAGTCCCATATATCGGATGTATACCCGTTGATTAAATCCCCTCCAAAACAAACAAAATCAGCTTTCTTAGTATAGAGTTCTATAGCAAATCGTCCTAAATCTTTTGCGTTAACCCCATTTTGAGCGCGTTCTCCACCTCCTACACCTGCACGTGAATCGGACATAAAACCAAACTTGAATGTGGCTGCATTCCCCGGTATTGGGGCAGTCTTGAACGGATATGTACTGGAAAACTCGTCAGTATAAATTTGATAGAAATAGGTTGTATCAGGTTGAAGATTCGCCACAGTTACCTCATGCTGTGTACTATCATTTTTTGATGAGAAACTCTCTTTTTCAGTTAGGGTATTAGACTTATCCTGAGTATACACCCTAACGATTCCTTCAGTAGGTTTATCTGTTTCCCACGATATAACCACTGAGTTTTGAGTTACAAGATCAACGAACGGACCTTCAGTGACAGTTGTAAGAGTGGTGTATGTTCCAGTCTTTGGTTCTCCTATCCTTTTATAACGTAGTCTACGATCATACGCTCGTGTTGTATTGACGCGAGAATCAAACACCTCAATTCTATAAACTATAGTACCACCATTCCCTTCAATCAGACCAGTATCGTAATGAACATCTTCAAGTTTAGATACGTCAATCTTAATTTGATGTTCCGTTTTCTTTTCATCAATATGTACACCCAAAGCACTCTTTCGATATCGGGGTGTTGTCAAAAAACCTTCTGTGTGTGGAACACCGTAGTAGACAACACTGGTGGGTGCATCAATAACAGTTTCAAATTCAATTATCACAGATGATCCTTCAAAACCGACAACATTGGGTTCATTTGATAACAGCATGTCAGGACGATAGTCCATTGTTGTAGTAGTTATTGCCTCAGCAGAAACAGATGTTATAATAATCATCAACATGAACATTAGAGATTTATAATTGTAATTCATTCATTTACCTACCATAATATTTTGTAGAATATTCTACATGATTTCTAATAATTAAACTATACTATATTTTGGATAAAAAGAATAAGAAATGAAGCAAATCTAATTGGTAACAAACAGTCATGTGAATTCTTTTGTATGGCATATCCAACTATGGTAGAATGTGTTGAGACATGCATTTGAGGAGAAGAATAGTGGAAACGAATTACAACCAACTAAAAACTCGATTAATTGAGGTAAATGACATTCAAGCTGCGGCAGGTCTACTCCATTGGGATCAATCTACTTATATGCCACCTGGGGGTGCGGCTGCACGCGCCCGACAGTCTGCAACGTTAAGACGATTAGCTCATGAGAAGTTTACGGATCCCACAATAGGAAAACTACTTGATGATTTAATTCCTTACGAACAAAGCCTTGATTATAGTTCAGATGAAGCCAGTTTACTACGGCTTACACGTAGACAGTATGAGAGAGCGATTAAGATTCCATCCGATTTTTTAGCTGAAGTCGCAACACATACATCTGAATCCTATCAGGTATGGACTGAAGCACGTCCTGCGAATGATTTTGAAAGGGTACGACCCTACCTTGAAAAAACGCTGGAATATAGTCGCCAATCTGCCAATTTCTTCCCAGGATATGACCACATTGCTGACCCATTAATTGAACCCAGAGATTATGGCATGAAAGCAGCGGATGTGAAAAGGGTTTTTACAGAATTACGTGAACAACTGGTTCCGATTGCATCGTCAATTACTTCACAACCACCAGCAGATGACACATGTTTGCACAAAATGTACCCCGAAGAAAAACAGTTGTCATTCGGTTTAGATATTGCAACGAAATTTGGGTATGATTTAAATCGAGGACGGTCAGATAAAACACACCATCCATTCATGACCAAATTCTCCTTAGGAGATGTCCGCATTACGACACGATCTAAAGAGGACAGTTTGGGGGAAGCGATGTTCTGTACAATGCATGAAACTGGACACGCATTATATGAACAAGGGATTCGTATGGATTTTGAAGGAACACCTTTGGCAAGAGGAACTTCAGCTGGTGTTCATGAAAGTCAATCCAGACTCTGGGAAAACATTGTTGGAAGAAGTAAGGGTTTCTGGAAATGTTTTTATCCACAGTTACAACAGTTATTTCCAGACCAACTAAATGATGTGTCTCTTGATACATTCTATCGTGCAATTAATAAGGTAGAACGTTCACTTATCCGGACGGAAGCTGACGAAGTGACCTACAATCTACATGTCATGTTACGCTTTGATTTTGAACTGGCACTGTTGGAGGGAGAGATGGAAATCAAAGATCTACCTGATGCTTGGAGAGAACGATTTGAAGCAGATTTTGGTATCGCTCCTCCTGATGACAAGGATGGTGTGCTGCAGGATGTACATTGGTATTATAATCTCATTGGTGGAGGATTTCAAGGTTATACATTAGGGAATATCTTAGGGGCACAATTTTATGCAACAGCGTTGGAAACAAATCCTGAAATTCCAAATGAAATTGAGAATGGGGAATTCCAGACACTTCACAATTGGTTAATTGATAATGTTTATCAACATGGATCAAAATTTACTGCTCCAGAGATTATCGAACGGGCAACAGGGAAGTCTATGACAATTGAACCTTATATGAAATACCTAAGAACAAAGTATGGTGAATTGTATTCTCTGGATTCATTAGTTGAAGATTAAATCTTGTCATCATAATATCCTGTCTATCGTTCAATGGTATTAAATTCACGCCTATTTTATACCATTGACTTCTGATGAATCATGAGTCATGTAATCCCTATTTATAGTCAACATTGAAAATAATACAAATTCTCTGTAGGAGCGATCTCCGAATCGCGATTTAACTCAGTGATAATCGGGAATCGGAGTTCCCTCCTACATACCAAAATGTTCCATTAATTCAAAAGTTTACTATAAAAAAAAATGCTAAGGTTACAGTTATGAAGATTCTACAGAACATACCCATACTAATATTCATTTTGCTTACAGTCGGGTGTGGGAAGGTTAGACTTACTCAGATTTCCAAAAGTACTGATGCATTACAACTCTCAGACAAGCAAAAGGATATAATCCATCCAAAATTGAAGTTAATACAGGATGTATTAGATGATTACGATTTTGAAAAAAGACAGTTTGAGTCTGATTTAAGAGAGTACCGTATCATGACCCAAGATAGACAACTTTACCGTTATGATGGTGGTCTTAGCACTGCTCAAAGACAACGAAGACTTTCGAATGTACGTATAAAGGTAAGGAAGTTCCTTACACATAGGAATGTCCTCTTAAAAGAGATAGGAAAATTACTACAAGAAATTACAAATGAGCTATCAGAAGAACAACGGATTGTTTTTAATAATTTGGAAATGCCTGAATTGGATATACCACGAAGTTTAAGGAGGGATCCCACTTCGGATTTCCGGTATATCCCAAGGAATCCATTAGGGATAAGATGATATGGTAATACC
Organism: uncultured bacterium; assembly: GCA_964652195.1. Taxonomy (GTDB): domain Bacteria; phylum Poribacteria; class WGA-4E; order WGA-4E; family WGA-3G; genus MSPOR6. Next base: position 103,764 of record CAZZBB010000046.1, read on the forward strand.
ATTTCTGATATATAAAGTCTCTCTTTGTAGCATAAACTGTTAGTTTGTGCCACATTCCCCTTCATTTCTAACAATAGGTAATGGGACAAAAATTAAAAGAATGGTATAAGAATGATCAGGTTAGGATAGTTTTGAAGAATAAATCAAGGAAAGAATCCGCATCTACCTCAACATATACTTTAGCATTTGGATCTATGACATCCTGTTTTCGAAGATCAGCAACTGTCATGCCGCTGGTCAATTCACCCTCCGTTTCTACTTGGACATGAGCATCTACACTTCTGAATAATTCTGGATGATTGAGCATGCCGATAGGTAGTGCATCATGGATATGAAATCCATAGAAGCCAACGTTTTCTTGGTAAAATTCCATGACTGCTTTTGTGGAATCAGTTAAGAAATGAGAGATTACATCCTCCCGTCCAAGTACTTCTTTTTCTAATCGATCTCCTGTCAATTTTACTTGATGTGTCACATCTAATGGGGCAATGTGAATAGGTACACCTGAATTAAATACTTCGTGTGCTGCGTGTGGATCAACAAATATATTGAATTCCGCATTTGTTGTAATATTACCATATTCAGTAAATACGCCACCCATGAGATAAAGACTCTGAACTTTTCGAAAACGAGTCAAATCCTTTTGAATTGCTTTAGATATATTGGTCAATGGACCTAAGGCTACTATAATCAACTCGTCAGGATAGCCGTCTACCATCTCAAGTATTAAGTCATCTGCGGATTGATCAGTAAATTGACAATCTGCAGTATCGTATTTCAACTTCCCTGCTGAATTCAGTAATTCACTGATATTACCTAAACCATCCTTCCCATGAACATCCTCAGCATCTATTGGCGGTTTTACCAACGGTTGTGCTTCTCCTTTTGCAATAATAGGAAATTCTGGAAGGTCCAAAATATTCAGTATTTTTAGGAGATTTCGAGTGACTGTTTCAAGGTTGACGTTACCGCTAACCGTGGTGATGGCTTCTACCTTAATATCTGGTGATTTGAATGCGTAAATTAACGCTAAGGCATCATCTACTCCTGGATCAGTATCGATAAGAATTCGTTTCATGTCATTTGCCTTCAGTCTATGGAAGTAAATAATACCATTTCTGATATATCACGACTCTCTTTTGTAGCAGAAACTTTTAGTTTGTGCCACATTCCACTTCATTTCTAACAATAGGTAATGGGACAAAAATTAATAGAAATGGTATATCTTAGAAATGGTATGACCCAAAAACTAATTGTCCGCTGGATTTTCTGTTGATTTTGTATAAATCTACTGTGAAAAGGTCTGTTTTTTCTCTCCCCACAACGATGGCAACTTTCCGTGCGGAGATACGGACAACGGTCCCGCTATCCAATCTGGCATCTTCTCATTAATCAGCGTATGTGTCAATCGTTTGATGCTCCTTGTTTCAAACTCATAGCGGTAGAGGTTATAGATTTTCGCGTTGGGGTTATCCATCTTCCTCAGAGCAAAAAGTAAGGCTGCATCATTCTCTATCCAACGGCAACCTGCCATCGTTGCCTCGTGTCCAAGTTTGTCAATGATTTCCTGGATGACATGTACCTCCCCACCGATACGCAGCACTGTGAGTCGACACTTTTGTTCTTTACCCTTCCACGTGCAATCCCTAAAGACAAGCCGTTTTCCATCAGCGGACCAGCGCGGAAAGAACCGCATAATGACCGTGTCAGAACCCGGTTTCGGATCCGGTAAAACAGGACGTTGATCCTCACCATCGGCAGACATTACATAGATATTCTTATGGGAAAACCCAGAGGTAAAACCGCGACGATGTTTGACACGGTTTTTTAAAAACTTCTCATAAACGATCTGTGTGCCATCGGGAGACCAGTCGGGTACACCCGCACCTTTCTCACCTACAAGACCTGTAAGCTGCGTTACAGCGAGTGTGGCAAGATCTATGACATGCACTTCATATGTTCCGCTTCGTCCACTCGTAAAAGCAATTCTTGTACCATCCGGTGACCAAGATGGAAGTGTATCACTAACGTCATTGTGCGTAAGTCGTTGGAGATGCTTTCCGTTTGCATTCATGATAAATAACTCAGAAGTGGCTTGTCTTCTCTTATTAAATTGCCGTTTAAAGACAATACGTTTCCCATCAGGAGACCACTTAGGGTGAAAATCTTCCCACGCCGTGTTACGTGTGAGTCGAAGTCTATTGGTACCATCATCGGTGATGACAAAAATACCAGTATCTTCATAGAAAACGATTTTCGCATCAACGCGAACCACCACACCTATGAATAAGACTATACAACAAACAGAGAAAATGAAGGTGATATATGAGAAAACAGTTGGCTTTAGATGTTTCATCTATGGATACCTCCTGTATAGATGTTTCTATATGACAAGCGATGTAGGAAACCTACATCGCTTGTGTTTTTACTCAACAGAGATGGTTATTCGACCTCAAATTCAGTGGACGTTTCTGCATGCCAACTGTCCCAAGCATCGGGCATACCATCGTGATCGAAATCCGCATCTATGAATAAGTCAGAATCTCCGGAAATCGTGTAGATTCCTACATCTCTGCCATCCATATCGTAGGAATCGAGTTCACTATCCGAATCCTCCTCATTAGGTGCTGTTACACCATTATCGTTTTCTTCTTGAGGAGGGAGATTCTCAGGACCTGTCACCTCATTTTCAAAATAGTAAGAGTATGACACTGGCACATTGTCGCCATTGTTCAAGAAAAAATAATGGGAACTATAGGCAGTTGAGGTTTCGGCATCATACCAAACGGTCACGTAGCTATAACCGTATACGTCCTGAAAAGGCATGTCTGCGAATCCATAATCCCCATCGGAATTCCAATCCGCAGAAAGATCCATTAGAAATAGACAAGTTATCGCGAAAAACGCGATCAGTGTAAAAACAAAAATACGTTTCATTTTAGTTTTTCTTTCTTTTTCGAAGAATGCATTCAGAATGTAAAAGGCTAATTTTACATTCTCAGCAATCTTCGGTGTTAAGCGTGCTGGTTTTCCCTTAATATCCATTTTATGATATAATAGAAAACCAGCCCTGTCATACCAGGTTAATAGTTACTATGGCAGTGCTTTGCGGTGTAGGTGCTGGTATCACCCGCATCGCATCCACGGATGTGCAGGTGTAAAATCACCTGTACTTCCGTAAAAAGAAACCTGCCGTTACATATTATAAACAATTTATATTATTTTGTCAAATTATTTTAATATATTGTGTATATTCTTATATTTAACATTTCTAACATGTAAAAAAAGCAGCGTTCTCAACCGCAGGATGAATTCCTCATGTAACGTGGTGAAAATAAAAAGTCTGGGAATTATACATATTTACGCTACCCTCTTTTTGGGTTTTGTTTTGCTATAACTCATCCGAACTGACACCTTCAAAACGATTGATCTATAGAAGATTATAGATAGAATACCATATCCAAAAAATAAAACTTCATTATGAAATTATTGATTCAGTCAGCGGTTTTGAATGTAAGAGATGAAATGCTGATTACACACTTTTTTCAATAAAATTGAAAACAAATTGAAGAAAATAACTACATATAACAACTAACATTACCAATAGCTACTTTTTTAGTGAAAGCTTCAAGAAAACTGATTTAAAATATTTAGATGAAATGAATAAATCCTACTTAAAACCATAACTTTTATGGGAAGTATATAATTAGAGAATAAATGATGGCTGTCTATAAAACGATCCTAAATACAAAACCAAATACAAAAAGTATTTATGTCAAAAAATCTGCTTTAATATACAGTTTGAAAAATACAAAATCCGTAAGGAGAACAAAAACACAAAATCACGCTTTTTGCAAATTCTTATAAAGTCAATTCAAAGTGGAATGAAGTCAGTCTATGACAGAGGTTAGAGCGGTAATTTACACCAATTTCAATGACACACAATGTGTCAAAAAGTGTAACTTTTTTCAGTTTTTCGACACTGAGAAAAATTCAACATTTTCACCAATTACTATCATGGAATTTAGGATTAAAGGTCTGTTTTTGCACCCTATTATTTGTCCGAATATTAGGATTAAATTTTCAATTTACGACTATTAATTCTAACACAATTTCTAATTGAAAATATCTCTTTATTTTAGCATAACCTTTAGGTTGTGCAGTATTTCATGACATACTATAATCCTGCAATGCATCGTCATTCTTAGAATCTGTGATCAATATGAGCAACATTAGACATAGTTCAATTGTAGTTGATTAAATGAGGATATTGTTTATCATGGTATCAACATAGAATGGAAATTATACCCCTTCTAATAAATCTAAATACTTAATACTATACGAATATAAAATATCATGAATGAAGCAAAATCGAAAGAACGAATTAGGATTTTAGTGGATACATCCCGTGATATTGGTTGGTCGAACGGTTTGATCCATGTTAAACCCCATAAAATCTATCAGACGACTAACAACCGGGATTATATTAATGAAACGGTACTCAGAAATTATGATGTACTTACAATTTGTAGTAATACACAACTAAAATATACTGAAATTGAACGCAAACTAATACTCGATTTTGTTGAAAATGGTGGAGGTCTTCTATTAGCAGGTAGCACAAGTCGGTTCGAAAGAGATGTCCGGGAATCAATTACAGAAATGGGAATTAATCAAATTGCATCACTATTTGGAGCAAAATTTCTTTCTTTAGCTGAAGGACAGGGAGAAATGGATTCAGATGCAAATCCTCTACGAGGGTATACAAAGAAAGACATTAGTTTCACCGACCATGAAATTACAAATGGATTGAGAATTGATGATCTTGGACTCACATATTGCGGTATTTTGGATAACCCATCTGACGGGAAGGTTTTCCTACAACATTGTGTCACAAAAGATCCCATTGGCATCTGTCTACAATGGGGATCAGGACGAATCCTGATGATAAACACACAACTTTTTCAACATGAAAACCACCTTGTTTCGACACAATTCCTTGATTGGTTGGGTATCAATCGTATCTCTCTAAAAAATGGATCAGTGACAATTCCTGATGAAATACCAATTGAAGAACACGTTAAAGAGGATGGAAATATAAGCATATTCTATACAGATTTTGTTGCGAACCGAGTAGATACATGTTTGATGTTTGCCAAACAACTTGCAGAACGTATGGTTGCAAAATTCCCCTTGAGCAAGGAATTAAATTTAAAGATTAATCTTGTTCCATCCTGTATACATGATTATAGTGGAGAGGATTCGGTGATGACAATCGGGGCATGTGTTCATACCTCAAGACTCGCCTATTCTCTTGGAGTTGAGGCAAGTGATTTGATTGCACATATTACGCCATTTTCTGTGGTAATGGATGTTATGTTTGACGGATACCCATTCTTATTTGGGATCTGGGGTATGAAAATACTCGGATTTGAGAGGGAAGCCGACCTTATGCTCTCCGAATTAGAGGATCAATTTAGTAAGAATTCAAAGACACTTGACAAGATTGACATTTCAAGGATTTATAATAAAAGATCTCTTAAACCAATCTGGATTCTGATGAAGTTAGTCGAGAGATATGGGGAAGAACTATTCGTCCAATTGGCAGTGAATCGAAGTGAAACTGATATGAATATGCCACGCACAACCTTTACTTGGATTGATTCACTTATCTATTTCCTTAGCAGAGCAGTGGATGAAGACCTATTTCCTTGGTTTGAAGAGATTGGCACGTCTGTCCACCCCCTACCTTTATTACCAGCAGACAGTGAGGAATTTGTTGAAGAAGTACGCTCATACCTTACCAGTATTATACGTGATTCAACCATTGACACCAGTGAAAGAATTAGTGCAATTGAGAGTTTTTGTGAGATCGCAGATGAAAATCAGAGAAGTACACAGGAATTACTTGCTAAGCTTAATGTTGAGGATCAATACGAACAACTCATCGCTACTATAGAACTACTTAGGAAGTTCGATAATCGAGGTATAACTACGATTGAAAAAATGCCAGTTGGAACGAAGGATGATGGATTCAATGCAATTGTTCTACTTAACTTAGTTAAGCACGGTATTAATGGTGAATATGTAGATCAACTCATTGAAATTGTCCCACAACAGGACTTTAAATACCAACTTGAAACTGGATACATACTAAAAAAAATTGCGCATCCTGCTGCCCAGAAATTCTCTTACGATAGTCTTTCAGATGAGAATGATGAACCAATCCTAAGCATAGAGACATACCAGAATATAGATTTACATATCGATGCAACAATAGAAGGTTACCGCATTGCAACCTGTCATACAACCCCCTCTACACTCCACTTCCCTGATTACACACCTGTACATGGAACTTATGTAAGATGGTTACATACTAAACCAGAATTTCGACGAAGGGGATTGGCACAGTTGCTGTTGACTACCACACTGTCTCATGAATTTGTCCAACGCCACTCTTGTATAACTCTACGAACATCAACACGCAACTCTGCACATACTATGTATAGGAATCTTGGGTTTGTTGATGGGCATACCGTTCCAGTATATTCAAGAACTTTACACTACGAACAAGCAAAGGTGGTTGAAGGTATTGTAATTCGACCTTATAAGGATGGGGATGAAGTATTGATGAAGTATGCACGTAATACATTTTGCTCTGACATGCTTAACAGCAGACCCCAACCTGCAAAACGATATAGATTATCGGACACACAATTCATTTATATTGCAGAGATGGATGGAAAGATTCTTGGGTATGTTAAGGTTCAATGTAATGAGGAAGCAAAGACAGCCTTATTCAAGGAATTCTGTCTAATACCTAATTCGGATGATTGCGCCACAACTCAATCTGGATCTTGTGAAGAAATTGGAGCAATGCTCCTTTGTACATTACACAACGAACTGGTCAAACGTGAATATACACAGATTAGTTGGTATTTAGATGGAGAAGAAAAGAAGGATTATATCAGGAAATTGTTCAGCAATTCTGGATATACATTAGAGGATACGGATTGGGTTTGGATGTTTAAGATTATCAATCTACCGATGCTGCTTAGTGAGTTATCTCCGCTACTCGAAGAACGGTTGATAGGGAGTGATGTATTCAGAGATTGGCAAGGGACAATCGGAATTAAAGGCACAGAGCATCAGGCAAGTCTTATAATCAAAGATGGTATAATTAATGTATCCACAGATTCTTTGCCTGTGAAAGGAATATACATCTCTACAGATGATGACACACTTACAAACTTCATTTTAGGAATCTACACACCTTATGATGCATATCTACAGAATCAATTGCATTTGGAGCCGACTGTCAACAGTTCCATAGCAGGCTTATTGGAAACCCTATTTCCTAAACAATAGGAATTTGGCAGCACCAGCGGTGCGGAAGGTGTGTAGAAACGTAAATGCCACAACTAATCAAGCACCAGCGGTGCGAAAGGTGTTTAAAAACAGTTCGAAAAGAAATAAGAAAATTGTCCAAACTATACTAAATCTCACTATAGTTTGGACAGTTTTAAGAATTAAACAGAGACTTGAAAGTCCATTCTTAATGTTGAGACACATCCCTCACTTCTGGTGCTTAGAATTTAATGTTAGATAGCATTCACCAGACTGTTGTTCGATATGAACTTATTAATTGATGAGTTAATCCACAACCTGAAACTTGCCGAAAAAGATTGCTATTGACTAAATCGGCAGCACCAGCGGTGCGGAAGGTGTGTGGAAACGTAAATGCCACAACTAATCAAGCACCAGCGGTGCGAAAGGTGTTTAAAAACAGTTCGAAAAGAAATACGAAAATTGTCCAAACTATACTAAATCTCATAGGAGTATTGTTATGAAATATCAAAAACATATATTTTCAATTGGAATCTGTCTTACTTTCTGTATTTTTGGATTCTCAAACATTGCTTGGTCAGATAGTCAGATAGAAATTGATGATAAACAGAAACGGATAGTATTAAAAGGAAAAATATCAAACGCCTTAGGTGAATACGATTCACATTTGAAGGGGGCAGTTGAATTTATGATGTGCGGTCCTGCGGGAAAAGAATATGAAAGTATTCTTGTAGTAGAGGCTACTGCGAGAGAAATACATAGGGCGATGACTAAGCTTGATGTGAAACCGGGAAATCCCGTTGATCTTGACATTGAAACTGACGAATTAATTCCCGCAAAGGGTCCTACGGTTATCATATCGGTTGAATGGGAAGAAGATGACAAAACGAAAAAAGTACGCGCAGAAGATCTATTACACAATGTGAAGACAAATAAACCTATGAAACATGTTGCCTGGATATATACCGGTTCACGTATGATGTTAGATCTTGATATAGTGGATGAAGATGTCTATATACCACATGCATTTAATACTAACGATATTGTCTCATTAAGTGTGAGTGATCCAAGTACTCTATTTGTCAATCCTTTACCTGAATCATCAGAAGAGAATTTATACAAAAAGAATGATAAGGTTTTACCGGCACTTGGTACGCCAGTCAGGATCACAATCGAGGTTAATCAGGAAATGCAATTATATGTCCTAATTAGTGGTAAAGTACAAGGTGTTGGTTTCCGTCATTTTACAAGAGTTAATGCAACTAAACTTGGTATTAAAGGATATGCTAAAAATCTATCTAATGGTAAGGTGGAAGTGGTTGCTGAAGGTAAAAAAGAACAATTATATGCGTTGATAAAGCAATTGAGAATTGGACCTACACCTTCAAAGGTTGACAATGTGAAAATTGAGGAACGTGACTTTACTGGACAGTTTGATTCATTCGGAATTCGGTTTTGAGATATGAGAAATCAATTGCATCCTAAAATTGTTGGCATTTTGCTTGCTGCAGGATTGTCGACGAGGATGGGACAACCAAAACAATTATTACCATTCGGTAACAGCACAATCATAGAGACCGTAATTGACAATATGGTGTCTTCAAAATTCGATGATGTTAGAGTGGTTTTAGGTCATTGTGCTCAGGAAATAGAAGAGCTAATAGGAGATTTGGGTGTAAAGACTGTATACAATCCTAATTATAGAGATGGAATGCTATCCTCAGCACAAATTGGTATTAGCTCAATTAACTTTCCCTTAATATCAAAAACATCAACTATTTCGAGTGAGAAATCAAATGATACGAACAGAGACGCTTTTTCACTCATGCTGGTTGATCAACCTTTCATTACTACTGAACTGATAAACAAAACCATTGATGGGTATAGAGATTCAAGAAAAGAGATTACGATTCCCAGTTACAATTATCAGAGAGGACATCCCGTAATTTTCCACCATAAATATGTTAAGGAGATTGTATCTTTAGACGATGATAGTGGTGGGATTAGATCGTTGTATAAATCCAATGCAGACGAGATACATTACGTAAATGTAGATACCGATTATATTCTAAAAGATATTGATTTTCCTGATGATTATACAAAAGCCATACAAGAGAGTATAAATAGAAATAGTTAATCATCAATACCTAATTATGTTTGAATCAATAGAAAACGTACAAAATACATGTGAAAAACATGATTATATAGCTGACAAAGGTTTAGCAACCACTTTGTATCTTGCACATCATCTGAAAAAACCAATCTTTTTGGAAGGTGAACCTGGGGTTGGAAAAACTGAAGTGGCAAAAGTACTGGCGGATGCAACTGGAGCAAAGTTAATTCGGTTACAATGTTATGAAGGTTTAGATGCAAATAGTGCATTATATGAGTGGAACTACACACGACAGATATTACAACTCCGCATTGATGAAGCACAGGGTCGAGATAAACAAGAGATAGGAACAGATCTATTTAGTGAGAAATTTCTGCTCAAACGTCCATTACTTGAAGCAATCCAAGGCGATGGAAACCTTCCACCTGTATTGTTAATTGATGAAGTAGATAGAAGTGATAGTGAATTTGAGGCATTTCTACTTGAAATCCTATCAGATTATCAAATAACAATACCTGAAATCGGAACTATTAGTGCAAAACATGTTCCTTACGTTATACTAACTTCTAACCGTACTCGTGAGGTACATGAAGCATTAAAAAGGAGATGTCTATATCAATGGATAGATTATCCAACAGAAGAGAAAGAGCTGGCAATAGTTCAGACAAAACTACCTGAATTAAATGACAACTTAGCACATCAATTATGTCGTATGATGCAATTTTGGAGAGAAGGTGAATACTATAAGAAACCAGGGGTAGCAGAAACCTTAGATTGGGGCTTAGCAATCTTAGCTCTTGGTAAAGAACAACTCGATCCAGAATTAGTTGCTGAAACACTTGGCTGTGTTTTTAAATACCAAGATGATATACAACGCGCTTCGACTGTAGCACTGGATGAAATGATAAAATAGGGATGAAGACTTTAAAGAGTGTTTAACTATACATCACACAACATTGAATTCGACAACACATGGAGAAAACCATGACCAATAATTCTGAATGGAATCCTGCCGAACCTGATTTAGCAACCATTTGCAATACTTATAAAGACCCTATATATACATTATCGCAGGCAGAAATACCTGCTATTATTCTTAGGAATGCATATTCTCCTGAACAGTGTCACGGACTTATTGATAGATTCACGTATATGGGTTTAATGCGTGATGAAAATGAGTTAAATTCCGCAGACAAACGGACACGTATTGATATAGGTACAAGTCTTGGTAATCGTGGAAGTAAGAAGCAGCATTTTTTTGCCCATGCTGAGGCTACACATCATCTATTCAAGTTTCTTTTTCAAGGTTTTGATAATCCTGTGGATTTAATATATGATTCATTATCTGCTGTTTCTCCTGGGAAGGATGTTAAAATAGCGAGAGAGCCAGATGGTTCTCTTTATGGTCCTGCAATCTTCAGAGTTCATTATGAAACGCATTCCTATAAACCCCATATTGATAGTGTAAAATATCGTGAACAAAGAACGGATTATGCTGTTTATCGTTTTCAACACCAATTTGCAGGGGTGCTATGTATACAAAATGCTGATGAAAATGGAAAAGGTACGCAGGCTATATTGCACAGATGTCTCTGGTCTGAGGAGATTCAACCCTATATCGCAGAAGAAACATTTGATCAGTATGCAAAACAGAATAATATTGAGAATTGCCAAGTGGAATTACAACAAGGCGATCTCTACTTTTTCAATACGCAATGTATACATGAAGTACCACCTGTTCAAGGTAACCGGGCAAGAATAGTCTTAGCAGTGTTTATTGGGTATTCACCTGATGATAATGAGATATATGTATGGTCATAGGTCAATCTTACACTGTTTGCTGATTTGTCACCTATCTATAATGAGTAATATTTGATAATTCCATGAAAATGTGATAAATTAACTCAAGATGTTATATTTCAGTATCTATTGATGAGTTCCATACAACTGATAAATCTAAATGAATTCAAATCAATAGTAAAATTAAATGAACAGTTATTAATCCTATATAAGAACATTTTAGGTTAGGTTTTAGGAGCATTATATGCCGGTTGTTTCTCACATTGTTCTGAGAAAATTCGTATACGATATCTATCGAGCCGCAGGTGGTAACGAAGAAGACGCAAAAATTGTAAGTGATCATGTTGTAGATTCAAATTTATTTGGTCACGATTCACACGGGGTAATCAATGCTCCAAACTATATCGGTGGAATGGCTGGTGGACCATCTGTTGATAAGTTGGAGATCGTCAGAGAAAGCGGGGCTGCAACTGTAATAAATGTAAACGGTGCATTAGGTATGGTAGCTGCACGTAAAGCTATGGAAATGGCAGTTGAAAAAGCAAAATCTTGTACCATCGGTGCAGTTGGACTACATAGATGTGGACATGCTGGTCGGATGGGTGAATATCCTCCAATAGCAGCAAATGCAGGGATGATCGGTATTGTTTTACTAAATGGTGGAGGACGATTTATGCATCCACATGGGGGTACTTCACGGAGATTACCTCCCAATCCAATTGCTATTTCAGTACCACGTACAAATGGTGAACCACTACTACTTGATATGACACTCAGTGTGGTTGCAGGGGGTAAACTCCTTGTTCAGTCTGCACGTGAAGAACCGATTCCAGAAGGATGGATGATAGATTCTGATGGTAATGCAATCACTGATCCTGATGTATTTCGAGATCGTCCACAGGATACCGCAGTAATGCCGCTTGGAGGTTTTCAGTTCGGTCATAAGGGGTTTGGACTTGGAGTTATGATTGATGCTATTGCTGGTGGTCTATCATGGTCAGGTTGTAGTCGTGAATCACCAACACGTGGAGCAAGTGGTATTGTAATGTTTGCAATAAAAATAGAAGATTTTATTGACTTAGTAGATTATGAACAAGAAATCGAATATCTTATTGAATGGGTAAAATCATCTGAAACATTACCTGGAACTGAAGAAATTTATGTTCCTGGGGATTTTGAACAACGAAGCCGTGAAAAAAGAGAAAAAGAAGGTATACCAATTGAAGAACCGACATGGAATAAACTTGTTGAATCAGCCGAACGCTATAATGTAACTATTCCTACCACGCTCTTCTCATAGAATTTAACATAGAGGGATAGGTCATCTCACAATCTGCAATAACCTAATTAGGAGATTCCAATGAAACATTTAGTTCTATTATCAATTCTGTTTATTGTAGTCTTAGGATGTGCAGTCCTAAATCAACCAACATTTGAAATTCCTTTTACAAAACTCAGTAGTGTTACAAATCCTAAAATGGTTGATGGAAATTTAAACACTGTTAGCACTTTCGTTGCGACAGGACATGTTGAAAAAAAATATCAGAATGTGCCAGTTACACCCGGTCGATTTATTCAAAGTGAAAGAAGATATACTACGAATGTTATAGGACGGCGTACCATAGCAGAAATAAAACTTGATGAACCTACATATATTTCCTTTGTTGAGGTATATCCTGCTTCTCGTATTCCTAATTTAGCCTTAATTACAACATCTGAAGATCCACCAAGATTTGATACAAATTTTGATGTCGTTCGTGATAAATATCATTTCAATGTTGAGGGAACAAAACCTGTGAAATTCGAGATTAACCGTGAGATTTTATACCTTCGATTAACAGCAGATGGAATTGAAGATAAATTTAACTCTACACGGGAACGTGATAGAAATAAAAGTGTACATATACCACTTAAGGGGGCTTCAATAAGAGAGGTAAAATTTTATGCTCGATAGAAAATTACACATAATCACTACTGCAGTATTCATACTGACTTTTACGCTACAAGGTTGTGCGATTCTTCAAAATGCCCCTGTAATGGAGATACAGCCATCCCGCCTAACATCTTCTAACCCCAATATGGTAGATGGTGATTTATCCACAATTGGGACTTTCCTGGCAAAAGGTAAGATTCGTAAGAAATATTTTGCTCCAAGAACAGTTCAAGCCAAATCTAACCGTAATAATTATCAAGTGGAAATTGACGGAACACTAAAAACAGATACTTTGATCAAACTGGATAAACCTACATACATCGCATATATTGAAGTCCATACTGCATCGGATATTCCAAAACTTGCTTTGGATTTTACTGCAGAAGAGAAATCTCCTCAATGGAATAATTCTTTTATCCAACTACAACAACACAGACATACGGATGTTAAAAACCACAAAATTATAAGATATGATATTAGACAGAAGATTCTATATCTACGGATCACAGCAGATGGAATTGAGGATATACAAAATAAGACCCATTCAAATATTTCTGACAGTATATTTAGAAATGAAACGATTACTCCTTTGAAGGGTGGTAAAATACGAGAGGTTAAATTCTACGAACGCCAATAATATTGTTCTTGTTTTATATTACATTCTTATGTATAATATCACAGTCTTATCAAGCTGAACAATCTGTTTGCTTTACTCAAAACTACATAATTAAACGTCGACATTGATTTTACTTTAATCTTATTCTGAATAGTGTGTATTTACACATTAATCTTAGGAGGAAAAAATCCCATTTGGAAAAACATGAAATAAAGGGTGTTCCGATTCAGAACAACGCTGAAGTACAAGCATTATTCGGCAATAGTGATGAATTCATAAAAATCATAGAGGACGATTTTGATGTTCGCGTTGTCTTAAAAAGTGATTCTATTGCTGTTCTTGGTGACAATCAACAACAGGTAAATAGAGTCATATCGGTATTGGAATCATTACTTTACCGAATACGGAAAGGTGAACGAATACTAACAACTGATATAAATTATCTTATCCGGGCATCTGAGTCTGATGATACAGACACCTTAGATCAGAGTCCGGCTGAATCTATCCCCGTTTTTTCGAAACGAGGTGTAATTCGTCCAAAAACCTCTGGTCAAAAACGCTATGTCGAGGCAATCAAAAACAACGATCTCGTATTCGGAATAGGTCCAGCTGGTACAGGGAAAACATACCTTGCGATGGCAATGGCAGTTTCCGCTCTAAAAAATGGGCAGGTAAGCCGGATAATTCTAACCAGGCCAGCTGTTGAGGCTGGAGAAAGACTCGGATTTCTACCAGGGGATATTGCAGCAAAAGTTGACCCATATCTAAGACCACTATATGATGCATTATATGATATGATGCCTCCTGATTCACTTGATAATTATATCGAAAGAAATATTATTGAAGTTGCACCTATTGCATTTATGCGTGGAAGGACGCTAAACAATTCATTCGTCGTTCTTGACGAAGCGCAGAATGCCACAATTGAACAAATGAAGATGTTTCTTACCCGTCTCGGTTTCGACTCAAAAGCAGTCGTAACCGGTGATATAACCCAAACTGACCTACCTACACACAAGATCTCTGGACTCGCAGACGCTCAAGAAGTACTCGATGGTATCAAAGGTATTCATTTCATATACTTTACTAAGGTGGATGTAGTACGACATGAATTAGTACAGCGAATCATTGAAGCGTATGAACGAACTACGCCTCCCCCTGAAGTGAAAGAAATATTAGCCGAAACCAAGGAATCTGAAGGGTAACGACTTTGATCGACGTTACCAATGATAGTAACAATATTTCCTTTGATGTTGAATTGGTCTATAATGCAATCAGAATTACACTAAACGCACATAATCTTGATAAGTGTGAAGTAAGTGTTCTGCTAACTGATGACTCTCGCATTAGAGAATTAAATCGTGATTACCGTGGAATAGACTCCCCTACCGATGTATTGGCTTTTGCAATGCATGATGACCAAGAAAGTAAGAATCTAAATCCAAATATCCTTGGCGATATTGTTATATCACTCGAAACAGCAGAACGGCAAGCAGAGGCAGCACACCATTCATGGGATAGGGAAGTAGTCATTCTTACAATCCACGGAATACTTCATCTGATTGGGTATGATCATAAAACACAAGAAGAAGCAAATATAATGTTTGAAAAACAGGATTACCTATTAAAGAGTATTTGTTACGGCTAATCATCACCTATTTTTAAACTATCTGTATGTTCAACGAAGTTAACACTGATTATTCTAATTGTATTTGTTCATACACAATTAAATGATATTGGAGGTGTAAATTCACGTTTGGATGACCAACACATAGCTACAAGATTAGTTCTCTTAGGCATACTGTTGATATTAAATGCTCTATTTTCTGCTGCTGAAGCATTGCTTGCACGATTGACACGTTCTGATATATTGGAATTTGCTGAGGAAGGTGGGAAAAGGTACGAAGTGTTAACATCACTACTACGCTACCCTCGTCGATATTCATTAACTATTATTACAGCAAAAACTTTATTGATAGTCGCGAGTGTCTTGCTGGTAATACAGTTTCCATTACATCCATTAATAGAAGTTGGTATTGCTGCTTTCCTATTGGTCGTTTTTACCGAATTATTTCCTAAAAACTACGTCCAAGGGAGTCCAAGCGGCGCTACTATTCAAGCATTACGTGCTTTACGGATCGTATATTGGGGTGGATTTCTGATTCTAACCCCTTTAAACTACATTGTTAATATACTTGTACGGATTATAGGGGGAAAGAGCACTTCAGCACAAGATAGTCTTGTATCACCAGAAGTTTTGGAGACCCTGGATAACGTGGCAGACAGTCAAGATATATTAGAACCCGATGACCGTGAAATGATTTCAAGGATTTTGGATTTACCAGACAAAGTCGCTCGTGAGATCATGGTTGCTCGTACAGATATGGTTTGTCTTGATCTTTCAACTCCTGAAGAGGAAGTATTGCAGACTACGATTGCGTGTCGGCATACACGTATACCTATATACGAAGAAACCATTGACCAGATCGTTGGGATACTGCATGTCAAAGATATGTTGGATTGTTGGGCAGAAGATAAACCCGTAATACTTCATCATCTCATCGTAGATAGACAACCATTTTTTACGCCAGAAAGTAAAAATATATCTGAGTTGTTCAGAGAATTACGGGAACACAAACAACACATTGCAATCGTCGTTGACGAATATGGTGGTACCGCGGGAATCATAACTCTTGAGAATATCATTGAAGAGATTGTCGGAGAAATACAAGATGAAGATGAAGTAGATGAACAAGATGAATATATCCAAATTAGTTCTGATGTTTACTCTGTTGATGCAAGATTAAACCTTGTCGAATTGAATGAAAAGCTTGAAACAGAACTGGAAGCAGAAAATATAGATACAATTGGTGGATTTATTGTTGACCACCTTGGTAGAGTCCCTGACAAGGATGAAGTATTTACTTATCGAGGGATTAACTTTACGATATTGGAGGCTGATGAGCGAAGGATTCAAAGAATACAAATTCAGATGCCTAAAACATCTGAATTGGATGATGCTCAGGATAAGACTTGACATTTTTGCATAAACAGAGGTATAATTTACATTATACGATTACGGGGCGTAGCGCAGCCCGGCTAGCGCGCCTGCTTCGGGAGCAGGAGGTCGGAGGTTCAAATCCTCTCGCCCCGATTATATCCTTCCTAATAATAGTGTGTTAATTAAGTTCTTCACACATCAAAAACATGCCTGTTCATAAAACCCCTGCGATTGTAATTCGCACCTATCCATTACAAGATTCCCATAAAATCATCACTTTCTATACGCCTGAACATGGAAAAGTTAAAGTCGTTGCCTACGGTGTAAAAAACCCTAAGAGCAAACTTAGTGGTAGTTTAGAGTTGCTTAACCACGGAATGCTCCTTTTTAATTACAAAGAAAATAGAGATCTCCAAAATCTCACCAGTTTTGATATAATTGAAGGTTTTGATGGAATTCGTTCCGATTTTACACGGATCACATACGGCTGCTATTTTGCTGAATTAGTTGATGCAATTACGATTGAAGGGGATGCAAATCCTGATATTTTTGATTTATTGATATATACATATCAATTCTTATCCGAAATTAATGATGTGCCATTACTGGCAAGAGTTTTTGAAATAAAGTTTTTGGAACTGGCTGGTTTTTCTCCACAACTTACTCAATGTGCCAATTGTAGTTCAGAGGTGACCGCATTCCTACCAAAAAAATTGAAATCAAATTATTCTGGATCACCAGAAATTGTATTTAGTGTTGGACACGGAGGTGTTCTATGCATTGAATGTCATCATAGAGATACCAATGCTTTCTCAATTGCTCCTGGAAGTTGTGAACTATTAAAGACATTAAGAACATCTGACCTAACTATGCTAAATCGGATTCGTGCTTCATCTCGTAATCATCGTGAATTGAAATTATTACTGAGTAGTTTTATTCAATACCATACTGAACGAAATATTAAAAGTCTAAAATTTATTGAAAGTGTATTAGATACATAAGATTTACCTACCGCACTACTATATGTACAAGTTGTATGTTATACAGAGAAAGGAGTTAAATATTGAAAGTTGATAACATTTTCAAAATACTGCTATTATCTCTCATTTTATTTTTTACTATTCTTATATTCAATACCCATAATATCAATGCTGCAACAATTGGTAAGATATCTGGTATTATAACTAACGAAGCTACTAATGCACCTATTGCCAATGCTATTGTAACCATTGTTGGCACAAATACTTCCGCCACAACCAATGAGTCAGGTTATTATGTTATGACGAATATCCCACCTGGTGGGTATGATGTCAAAGCTGAAATTACAGGATACCGATCCAAGACAGTTAAAGCCAACAGAGTTTTTGCTGGTCTAACTACAACAATTAACTTCGCATTAAATCCAACAGAAGTTGCTGAGCTGGAAGGTGTTATAGTAACCGCCGCTAAACCTCTTATAAAGAAAGATGTAACACAAACAACTCGAATTGTTGAAGCTGATGAAATTGCATCTATGCCACGTGATACCGTAAATGGAATCTTACAAACTCAGCCTGGGGTGGCTGTGTTAAACTCATCTGGTTCATTGCATGTTCGGGGTGGTAGATCAATGGAAGTAAAATACCTTATTGATGGTATACCTGTGAATGATCCCATAGGAAGAGGTTTAGGATTACAAATTAGTACCAATGCTCTTGAACAGATGGAAGTCATCACTGGAGGTTTCAACGCTGAACATGGTGATGCACAATCAGGTATAATTAATCTGATTACTAAGGTCGGTACACGAAATTTATCTGGTAGATTAAGGTATCGAGTAGGACAATGGAATGAACACCATGGTGATCCATTATTTGGTCCTTGGTTGGATCCAGATAACGATTTCCGTCCAGTAGCACTTGAACCCTTTAGAGGAATTTACATAGGAAAACCGTTTGATTATCAAACACCCTATCGTGGTGAAGATGTTACGGTAGAAGAATTGGCAAACCGGACTGGTGAAGATAAGGTTGAATTCACTGAGATATATCCTGGGGTATATGTCGATAGAACTGAGAATCCACTACAACCAGTAATAGATCCTGAAACTGGTGATCCTAAGGTTGATGCTGATACTGGTGAGGTAATCATGATGGCTCAACCCTTCAAGGATTCAGACGGAACAGTCATAGATTATGAGAAAAAACAGGTAACATTACTGGATGGTTATATTGTTGACTTAGAAGAATATAGTAACCTGTATAACGATACAAGAAAATATGACTTATCACCAAGCCATATTGGAGAATTTGCACTTAGCGGACCAATATGGGATAATCGTCTCACATTCTCATTTGCAAGTCAATTACGTAGGGATACAAGTTATTTACCAAATAATGATGGATCAGGATATACACTTCAAGGAAAACTGAAATTTGAAGTGACACCTGAAATCAAAATCACTGGAAGTGGACTCTTTGATAAACGTGAATTCAACAACTATGGTGGTGGTCTTCGGTACTGGCACCAAGCAGTTGAAGTTGACAATAGAGATGGTAGAAGCCTTTCAGTTCAACTCTCACACAACCTGTCATCCGGTACATTCTATACCATTACATTCGGACAATTCCATCGAAACTTCAGTAGTCATCAACCCGACAAAGTCTGGGATCCATTGAATAAGACTTTTGAGGAAAATGCCTACGACCCAGACAAATCTTTTGAACAGAATCAATCTGAAGGACGTATTAGAAATCCTGCTCAACAAGCATATAATGATTCTACATTTTCCATCGCAGGTGATAACAATTTCTGGACTGATCGTAATTCCACCACATCACTTATTAAAGGGGTTTTCGCAAGTCAAGTGACAGAAAATCATCAAGTACAAACAGGTGTCGAATTCTCAACAAACCACCTATACAATCTCGGTGCAACAAACTATGGAAGTTCAAATCTCTATATGGAGTTTTATGATGTTACACCTACATCCTTTAGTCTATATGCGCAAGATAAAATGGAATATGAAGGGATGATTGTAAACGCGGGTTTAAGGTATGATCTATATAATCCAGACGGTGTTTCTCCTGAAGATCCACTGGATCCTCTTGAACTGAATGATGATGGTACAATCAAACTTGATAAGAGCACATATAATGTAGGATTACCAATTATAAAAAATCCTGTTGAGCCAACTACAAAGCATATGGTCGCTCCCAGGCTCGGTATTTCTTTCCCAATTACGGATCGAGCGAAATTACATTTTACTTATGGTCATTATTACCAGATCCCAAGAGGAGATGATCTCTATGAGAATCTAAGTTTTGACATGCGCGGTGCTATCAGAAGAAGAGGCAATCCTGATATGGAACCAGAAAAGACTATTGCTTATGAAGTCGGTGTAATCCAACAATTTACTGAAGATCTAACAATTGATATTACTGGTTTTACAAAAGATGTGGATAACCTCGTTAGTAGTGTTCATGTTGATATTACGAATGACTATAGTTATTTCATTAACGACATTTACGGAAGGGTTCAAGGTTTTGAACTATTAATACGAAAATGGCGTACTGGAAATAGTCCTGTCTCGGGTATGATTAGTTACACTTATTCCGTTGCTAAAGGGAAAGGATCCAGTCGAAATTTAGGGTACCTAACATATTACCGGCAGCAACCTGAAGTAACAGAAAGTCATCCATTGAGTTGGGATCAACGCCATATTGTTTCTGCTGCCTTAGACATTCAACTTCCATTTACCTCTGCTGTGAATCTTGTAGGGAGATATGCAAGCGGTTTACCTTACACCCCGAATCCAAGAGCACCCATCAAACCTGCAATCAACTCAAAACGGTATCCTGCAACATACAACGTTGATGCATTGGTTAGTAAACGGAGCACGATCGGTGGATTTACATATACCTTCTTTGCAGATATTCGAAATGTCTTCAACACGAAAAACCTTGATAATTTGCTTGATGCTGTCACCTATGATCGGTACGGAATTCCACTTACCGCACAGAAGCATTCCAGTCCACTTTCCTGGAGTTCACCGCGCTTGATTATGGTCGGGGTGAGTTTAGATTTTTAGGACTACTTTTGTATTCTATAATGTCTCTACTGCATATATAAATTTGGATATCTACTGTTTCATTCGTATTGAAAAAATCAAATGAGGAAAACTATGTATACATCAGTTGAAGGTATATTTCGTGACGGGAAGATAGAATTAACAGATACACCAAATAATGTATCTGAAGGATCACGGGTTGTTGTGACTTTTCTAACATCTGCTCCTATTAACTTGCAAGAACGTGGTATTGATCAACTTCAAGCTGCAAATCTACGGGGACGTTTAGGAACATTCATAGAAGATTGGGAAAGTTCTGAAATGAGTGTCTATGATAACTACGATGAAGAAAAAGAATAGGTATAAACGGGGTGATGTAATTCTCGTCATATTTCCTGATTCAAACTTAATCACTGTTAAACCACGTCCTACATTGATTGTTATATCAGGTAATTTTGTCATGATTCAAATTTGGAATTTAACAGAATATTACTATTTTTTACTATAGTTTGGACATTTTTGTCCATATCGTGCTTTGTTTCCGTCATCTTTTTTATTGTTTCGTACAGATACATAACCTGCTATAAATAAACTCGGATGACCCTAATAGCAGCCCCGTAGGGGCGAAATGTCTATAGAAAAGGTGGTCCACCCGCGACCAAGCCCCGTAGGGGCAAAATGTCTATCCCGTAAAAAAGTGTCCAAAGTTTATTAATTTGGTAAGTTAAGCCACAGCATGAAACCTACAGAAAAAGAATGCTATTGACCAAATCGGCAGCACCAGCGGTGCGGAATGTGTATAGAAACGTAAATGGACCCCAGTAACCAAGCACTAGCAGTGCGAAAGGTGTATAAAAACTGTCGCAAAAGAAAATACGAAAATTGTCCAAACTATAATATTTTTTAAAGAAGATGAGGGATATCATTATCAAGTACTTTGAATCTATTATAACTATAAAATATGTTATGCCTTACATCCTAAAATAGGAACATCCAATGAATCTTCAAGAGATTAAGTCTCTATCTGAAATTTATAGCCGAGAAGAGGAATTCTCAGCTGATTTAGCAGAAACACTCGTTGCCCTCAAAGTAGGTAAATTTGAAGATGCCGAGACAGAAGCTTCTGTAGGAACTCGCAGAGCAGATATTGTCGTTACCGGTGAGGATGGGATACTCGTAGTTGAATGCCAATTCTACAAGGCAGATTGGGATCACTGGGGTAGACTTGAGGCTTATGCACGCCTGAAGGAAGCTGATGTTGCTGTTTTAGTCTCTGAAGATTTTGAAGAACTAATGATTGTCACCTGCAATTTACGTAATGAAGATAGTAAGGTGAATTGGTATTTGATTCAAGCACAAGTAAATTCACATGATGAACTTTTCTTTAACCACGTCGCAAGACCAGCAATAGATATCCAATTAGAAAGGAAATCTGATGATGGGTACAGTGAATTCTGGCAACCGATACGAGATGGTGATTTTGGAGATTTATTTACTGGAAAACCTGTACCAATTAGAGACGATGGGTGGATAATGAAGACTTTACGAAATATTCAAATGTGTTTGTTTCTTAATAATTATAAATGTTATATTCGATTATACTTTCTAAAACCAAACCATTTTGAACGTCGAGAGAAAGTTATGGAATTATTTGCCCAGGCAGACTACGATTTTGAACTAAAAGATACTTCTTCTCAAACAACAGTCATCTTTCCAGTAATAGATAAAGGGAGAAAGAACTCTGATGATTGGGATGAAATCCGAGAGAAATTGGTCTCAATGGGCACAGATATCTATAATAAAATTAACGAATCTGACTTGTAGTCTGTATTAGAAGGTGAATAAAAATGGATCATCGAACTTTTACGGCAAGTATATGCCAAGAGGAAAATTGGATTATTGCACAATGTTTAGAGGTGGACATTGCAAGTCAAGGTGAAAGCGAAGAAGAGGCTTTAGCAAATCTAACAGAAGCATTGGAATTGTACTTTGAGTCACCTCAACCAAGTTTGAAACCCGTAATCCGAAAATTTGAGGTGAAAGTAAGTGCCGCCTAAGCCACTTCCATATCGTCAGGTCAGACGGAAATTGGAGAAGGCAGGATTCAGAATAGTGAGTCAACGGGGTAGTCATATAAAGTTTGTCCAAGATAATGGTGATGAGGTCCGGACAGCAATTGTTCCGCGTCATCGTGAAATTTCGGTTGGTCTGTTGCGAAGTATTTTGCGTCAAGCGGGATTAACTCCAATTGAGTTTGAAAGACTTTAAAACCCATTAAACTTTGTCATCAGAAAAAGTATTGATAGCATACACCATCGCAAAAGCCACCCTCAAACATAATGGATAGTTGGTGTAAACAATATTCTTGAACTTCTCACATACAAAAGAGGAATCTATAATGGACAAAAATTACAAGGTTGCAATCATAGGATGTGGTGGAATTTCACACATGCATGCAGGATGGTATGTAAATGAACCAAGAACAACTATAGCTGCAATATCCGATATTGATGAAGAACGGTTAAAAGCCTATGGCGAAAGATACGAGGTAGAAAAACAATATACCGATTTCGTCAAAATGCTTGAAACAGAAGATATTGATCTTGTTTCAATTTGTACACGTCCAAAACACCATGCCCCCTTAGTGATAGAAGCAGCAAAACATGGTATTAAGGGTATTTTATCCGAAAAACCGATGGCTGAAAACCTTGGACAAGGTAGAGAAATGCTCGAAACCTGCCAACAACACGGTGTGAAACTTGCAATTGATCATCAGGTTCGATTTAGTGCTCCCTATCAGCACGCACGTCAAATGATTGCTGATGGTGCAATCGGTGACATTTTTCGAATTCACGGTATTTGTGGGGGAGGTGACCTAAAGGACAACGCTACACATACTGTGGATCTTATGTTGTATGTTTATGGGGATCGTCCTGTCAGTTGGGTAATTGGTCAAATTGAACGGATCGGAACTCCTACGAAATATGATTTACATTCTGAAGATTTCGCTGTCGGATACTTCAAATTTGAAGACAATGTACGCGGGATCATTGAATCTGGTAATGATACTGCCCCGGGTTATCACCATATCTATTGCTACGGCACAGAGGGTGAAATTGAACTCGCCGCTCCTGGTGGTCCAGGATTTCGATATCGAACCCAGGAAACAGGTGGAGTTTGGATGTCACCGGAACTACCTTCGGAAGTCACACCAGTACGTGACATGATTGATGCTATTGAGGAAGAAAGAGAACACAGATCAAGTGGTTACCAAGGATATGCAACTCTTGAACTACTAATGGCTATTTATCAATCCTCTCGAACCAGACGTCGGGTTAAATTACCGATGGATGAGATGGAATCCCCATTAACATTGATGATAGAAGATGGTTGGGTATAAACAAGCAATATTCTATACAAAGCCTAAAAGGGAACTATGAATATTGATCCATTCCTACAAATTATAAAAATCGTTTATCCAATTATATTCGGTATTATGTCAACTTTTTTCTTAGTGATTGCCTTTAAAGGAATCATTACAAGGCGACCTTTCTTACTGTCAAATAGGTGGCTACTATATTTAATGTTTGTTGTTTTTATACCAACTATTCTACTCTTTTTATTTCTTCCTATCAATTCTTCATTCCTGCTCAAGTGGTTTAATCCAGCGGTTTTTACTGTTGTTCTTGTGATGATGTGTGTTTACCTAAAAGGTTTTACTGCTTATGGAGTTTCAGACATCACTTTTCGTGAAGCATTAATAACAACTCTTGATACACTTCAGTTGTCCCATGAAGAAACTCTTTCATCAATAAGACTAACATCACTTGAAGCGGACCTACAAGTATCTATCCATTCTTGGATGGGTTCTGGAATGATTAAGATTAAACAACGGGTACATAGAACACTACTTACAAAGATTGTATCAGAAATGAATACCTACTTCCGTATGTCATCTACACCATCAAACCTTGTTCCCTGTATATTCTATTTAGTTATGGGAATTCTAATGTTGGGTGGTGGTGTTGGATTGGTTTTCTTATTGTTTAAGATAGTATGAATCTATTCTATAAGTGTTCAAAATTAATGCTCTCAATCATTATAATTCGTATATGATATATATATATGATAATAATTAACCTATATAACAATACAATCAAATCACTTAAAAAATATGAAGGTACACTGATAAAGGTCATATTATTATGTATTCTGATAAGTGCCGGTTTACTGGTGTTTAGAAACCTTGGACATAGCAAGATTCATTATTGGGATGAAGCATTTCATGCTATTGTTGCACGAAACCTAACAAAACATCCATTGAAGTTTACACTATATGATCAACCCTGGCTGAAATATGACTATAAAGGATGGGGAGAAAACCATATATGGCTGCATAAACCACCCGTTGCAATGTGGGAAATCTGTATATCACATTTCATTTTTGGGATTAACGCATTTGCACTAAGGTTTCCTTCGGCTATTAGTCTTGTATTGTGTGCCTGGTTAACATACAGAATTGCTTCTGATCTTATAGATAAACGTGCTGGATTAATTGCTGCATTCTTTCAGGCATTTAACCCATTTCTGTTTGAGTCTGTTCACGGTTATCGTTTTTCTGATCACATCGATATAGCTTTACTGTTATGGGTACAAGTATCATGTTGGTTTTTACTTCGAGCACTTCGTACAGGAAAAAGAAGGAACTATATCCTATCCGGTGTGGCAATGGGGATAGCTTATCTCTCAAAAAGTTATCTTGCCTTGATTACTATCGGAATTGCCTTTGTTGTTTGGTTTGTGGAATGGTTCAAAAGGATACGGTATAACAGGAAGAATGAACCTGATAATAATGAGTCAAATGAAACGGATTCTATTGAGAATTTATCCTATATACCAACTGCACATATCAAGCTAAAGGATTTAGGTATACTCTTCTTAAGTGGCATAGTCACTGTGGCACCGTGGGTAACATATTGTCTGATTTTTCATACAAAGGAATATATATGGGAACATAAACGGGTTATTGATCATCTAAATACGAATGTAGAGAATTGGGCGGCAGCCTGGGATAGACCACTTTTTGAATATATGCCCTTGTTCTATCCTTTCCTGTATGCTGTTATCTTCGCAATTGTGTTGTGTCTAATAGTTGTTCTAATCAGAAAGTGGAAATTACCTGAATTATTTCTGTTAGCATGGGCAATTGGTGTTATCGTTCCACATACATTGGCAGAAACTAAGACGCCATCTGCAACGATGATAGCCGTTCCACCATTACTGATCTGTTTAGCTTTTGTAATTAGTAAAGCATGGGAAAGAAGGGATTGGTTATACACCAGTATATGGGGTTCATCAATGCTATCTTTGGTCATAATTACCTATATAGCATCTAAGTATAAAGGGAGTTATTTGTTTCGAAGTATTCTGCCAATTGAAGCGATCAAAGGGTTTGCCCCTTTTGTTGCCAAACATATCTGGATAGTGGAACAACTTATCGGATTTGCACATATCTTTGCTGGAGTTGTGGTAATATACGATATTCTTCATAAACGGGAATGGCATAGATGGACGCTAACAGGACTACGTATTATCGCACTCATACTCACTGTTTTCTACGCAGGAAAATATGTACATACAGCATACAAAGTAACAAGTAAGAATGTTCAAATTCCATTATATGTTAAAAGTGGAGAAAGAATCCAACGAGAGCTTCCAAAGAATGCATGTTTCTTCACTGATGATGAACGGACTGGTGCACACTTCGATTTAATGTACTATGCAGATAGATCTACATATCAGATAAACAACGTTCATAGGAAAGTACCACGTGATTACATATCACAAGCAAAAGAGGCACGGAGTGCTGGAGCGATTCCATATTTATATTCTGTGAAACAGACAGATTATAAATACCCACTAATTATTGATGAAGAAGTAGATATTGGAAATGGGAAAAAACAAAGGTATAGAATTTATGAAATTGTGGATTGACCATATTTATTCTTTTGGTAGTCTTTGTTAAAATTGAAAAAAGTTTATAGTAAAGTGAATAATTAATGAGACATTTCAACGTTCACGAAGAACGTCCATCGTAGGGGCGAGGTCACCTCGCCCGTTGTAAAATGTTCCATTAATTTAAAAGTTTACTATAGTTCTTAGTTGATTTATTAATATAGATGATTTTATTTTACTCCTGAATTTATTAATATATAGTTGTCTTCACCAATTTGGAGGTGAACGGTTCTATGAAACTATTAAGTTATTCGATATTATTATTAGTATTTTTAGCTCTCATTACAATAACTCTAAATGCAGCAGTAGACTGGAAAGCTTTAGATGTTGGAAATTTATCATCTGCTGTTTTTAACACAACTGTTGTCGGTTATCCGAGTAATCCCACAGCTAATCCTTCCGGATGGTGGCCCGCAGGTACAAACGATTCATACATTTTTGAGGGAGATATATGGATTGGCGCAAAAAAGAATGGAGAAGTAGGGGTTGCTGAAGCAGATGGTAGACAAAGTGAAATATGGCCTACCGATGATGCCCCTGAGGTGGTTTCTGAAAAACCTGGAGTGACTTCAAAAGGAACACCTACCAATCAATCTATTTGGTTCAAATGTTCTGACACCAATCCTGAAGCAAATAAGGGATTAATACTCGGATTAGAGATTGAGGTTAATGGATTCCAATGGAGTTATGCTCCACTGTATGACTTCTTCATCCTTGAATATAATGTAAAGAACATAGGGGAAGACACCCTTGAAGATCTCTTTATGGCGTTTAGGTATGATGTTGATATTTCAAGTAATGAAACAGGGACTGCCAGTTATTCAGCAGATGACTTTGTGGCACTTGATCAGACTCCAGATAGTCTAAATCCAGATGACCATCCAAATCGATATCTATCCTACGGATTCTCGAATGCTTCAGCACCTGGATATATTGGATTACGGGTTCTTGATGCCTACATTGGTGAAAACGCTGAAGATGAAACCGCTAAAATTCCTTTCACTGCTCATAAGAGAATTACAATTGATACCGATCCTTCTACAGATGCAGAGATGTATGCATTAATCAGTACACCTGGTGTTGAACCACTACCTGCCAACTATGATGATCAACGTTTTATACAATCATACGGTCCAGTCGAATCTTTTGCACCAGGAGATACATTTAACGTCATCATCGCAGTAGCAATTGGTGAGGGTTTATCTGGATTGCAGGCTTCTTCAGATTGGGCACAGAAACTGTATGATGATGATTATATTGCACCAGCTCCACCACCATCTCCTCTTGTGACCGCATATCCAGCAGATGGTCAGGTATCTCTCGTATGGGAAAGTACGGATCGCTGGGTGACAGACGGTGTTAATAAGAGGATAGAAGAATATATTGACCCAACCGATTCCGAAAAGATTTTCGAAGGTTTTAGAGTTTATAGACGCGATACTTCTTACGATGAAAATACAGGTAAACCTGTCGAAGATTGGAAAATGTTGATGGAATTCGACAAACCAAGTGCTACAGGGAATTTCTTTACAGTTTCTCACGTTGGGAAACTATCAGATGCAACCATTGAAAGTATGGGGGTTGAACCACATTTCGCTGATTTCTTTAAGAATGCCACATACGCTATAAAGTTTAATTCAGATACGGATTTTGAAATCATCAATACGACTCTATGGGAAGTCCTGGCATTTAACGAATCATTCCCTGCGGATGGTAGTGGGTATGTTATTGTAAAAGATCCAAATTCAGGTGAGCCTTTTCCTGATGGTACATATCGCTCTGGAGAACTTATTTATTTTGGTGGACTCTATGTCAAAATAACTGATGGACCCTCAGGACCACCAGTTACAGGAGATATTTTTCGTGTTGTTTCTACTCCGTCAATCGCGTTAGGGGAAGACGCAGGCATAAAGAATTTCTATACTGATGAAGGTCTCATCAATGGAATTCAATACACTTATGCTGTCACCTCCTATGATACAGGTAATCCTAAAAAAGGATTGCCGTCAATGGAAAGTAGTCAGATTGAAACGATGGTTCATGTAGTTCCACGTTCACAACCTGCCGGGTATAGAGAACCAACAGTAAACGTAGAAATGCCCGATGCTGTGACTGTATCAATTGAACCAATGGTCTTAGCACCAAAAAAAGTAACTGGACATCAATACAAAATTGTTTGGTATGGGGCAAATCAAACTGGACCAGGGGCATACATAACAGGGCCTGGTTATCAACCACCCGCTTATGAGATAATTGATACTGTCACAAACCAGACTGTCGTTGAAAAACAAATCTTTGACTGGTATGATGCTTCCCATTTTACTGCTTATGAAGCACTATCACCGATGTTTGATGGTATCATCTTAAAAATGAAAGGTGTTGATATAACTTACGACACTCCAGATGAAAACCCAATTAATGAGGTTAAACTTACTGCAGGTACAGTAACCGATTGGTCAGTAAAAATTGAATCACCAGGTGCAGGTGAAAATACTTGGCCAAACATTTTCTGGGCTACATATTATCGTCCACATATATATACTATTACATTTATTGACGATACACATGTTAAAGTTGTTGATGAGGATATGGATGAAGAAATTGAATTTAATGACCAACGCGCTGATGGCTATGCTATTCTAACAGGTTCTGGTTGGAGCGATGAATACATACCCGAAGATACACCTGGATTCTTTAGGATTTTCATCCGTGGTGCGTATGTTTATATTTTTGATCCTAATGGAGAATTATCATCTGGAGATGTCTTCACTGTGGATATGGGAGGTATAAGCGCACCCCAAGATGGGGACGAACTTCTAATTTCAACCCAAGGTGAATCTCTTGATTCTGAGAATATCAAGGATGATCTTGATGATATTCGGGTGGTACCAAATCCGTATTTTGTCACTAACAAAACTGTTACTGCTGAAGGAACTGATCAAGTTTTCTTCACGCATCTCCCACCACGATGTACTATCAGAGTATATACATTAGCAGGCGAATTAGTACGTGAAATCAAACATGAAAGTACAACACTCTTCAACCCAGATGAACGTTTAGCCCAAGGGGATAAGGGAGGTACAGCAAAATTCGATCTGCTTAACCGATACAATCAAGCACTTGCAAGTGGTGTCTATATATTCCATGTTGAAGCGTTAGATGAAAGCAATGCAGTTATTGGAAATAAGGTAGGTCGTTTTGCAATTATACGATAATGTATTTTTTATAGCCAACGCGAATAGGAGTAATACATGCATAATTCTATTATCGGTAAACAGATAGAAGATTATCAAACTAACCAAAGAAAGATAGTTACCTTGATGAGATGCACTTTTACATTTTTACTTTTTATCATCTTTACCCTGTTTATCTTTTACAATGTTCCAAGTCATGCTACAACAAATGTAGGTACTGCAGGAGCACAGTTTTTGAAAATTGGACCAGGGGCAAGGGTTGATAGTCTTGGAGGGACGTTTGGTGCAATTGCCAATGATGTTACAACCATCTATTGGAACCCAGCTGGGTTAAGCCAACTTAAGAAGACCAGTTTTTCTGATACACATACCTTATGGATTGCGGATATTCAATATAATTATCTCGCTTTCGCCACCCCAATTGAGAATGTAGGCACACTTGGAGCAAGTGTTACATTTCTAAATGTTCCAGACATAGAAATTACTACCCTCGCAAAACCAGATGGTACAGGACTCATGTATTCTGCTTGGGATTCCGCTGTTTCATTGGCATACTCCAGACAACTCTATGAAAAAGATTCTGGAGCGAAACTATCTTTTGGTATTAACACCAAATACATCCACCAGCAAATTCATAGAGAGAAAGCCACTGGAGTCGCATTAGATGTGGGTACATTGTATCATACTGGATGGCGAAGTCTAAGGATTGGTATGTCATTTTCAAACTTCGGTCCAGAAATGAGTTTCAGTGGACCAGATCTTGAGACTGGTGTAGAAGAAGCAGGAGATGAACGAAATGCTGAATATCATCCCTTTCCAGATACATCCAATCCAGCACGAAAAGCAGAATTAAAAACTATTGAATATCCACTACCTTCTAATTTTAGACTTGGGGTTGCTTATGATCTTATAGATTCTGATGCTAATCTTCTTACAATCGCACTTGATGGAAACCATCCAAATGACAACAGTGAACGACTTAACTTTGGTATGGAATACTGGTATAAAAGGATGGCAGCAATTCGTGCCGGTTACAAACTTCGATTGGGTCCAGATAGAGTTGATGATCAAGAAGGAATTACCCTCGGTTTAGGAATACACCTAAAATTCTCTGAAACTACGCTATCTCTTGATTACGCATTTGCTGATTTTGGTCATTTACAACAAGCACATAGAATTAGCTTAGGACTCAATTTCTAACTTGTTTGGCAAATAAGAGTTTTGGTAATATCTTATATACTATAGTAAAGTGAATAATTAATGAGACATTTCAACGTTTACGAAGAACGTCTATCGTAGGGGCGAGGTCACCTCGCCCGTTGAAAAATGTTCCATTAATTCAAAAGTTTACTATTATCACTTCAATCTTATTATATTTCAAATATGAAATCCAAACCGAATATTGTCTACCTACTTGCAGATCAAATACGTGCCTCTTCCCTACCCATATATGGTGAGGAACAAATTCAAACACCAAATATTGATCGACTTGCAGAAGAGGGCACAGTATTTTCAAATGCAATAGCAACTGCTCCTGTATGTACCCCATACAGATCTATGCTGCTGACAGGGAGACACCCACAGACAACTGGACACCTTATTAATTTTGTAAGGACAAGACATGATGAAATTGGTATTGGTGATGTCTTCAGTAGAAATGGATATAATACAGCCTGGATTGGAAAATGGCATCTTCACACTGGTTCATTTCCTGAAATTGGGGGTCGTGATTATGTACCTGAAGGACGTGATAGGCTTGGCTTTCAACATTGGAGAGGTTACAATTTTCATACCGATTATTTCAATGGCACAGTAAACCTGGATGATTGGCGTAATGAAAGATGGGAAGGTTATGAAACAGATGCATTAAATCAGTATGCATTCCAATTTATGGATCAGCAGAATGAGGATACACCTTTTTGCATTTTTATTTCCCCACACCAAGCACATTCCACACCTTATGAATATGCACCTCAACAATACTATGATAGACTCCCATCAGACCTACATCTTCCAGAAAACGTACCCGATTCACAAAAAGAACAATCCTTAAAAGTATATCGACACTATCTGGCAATGACTTTAGCAGTAGATGATATGCTCGGTGATTTAATGTCGTATCTTGAGATGACGGGTCGTGTTGATAATACACTCCTTATATTTGGATCAGATCACGGAACACAGGGCGGTGCACAAGGTATCAACTTCTGGGCAAAGAAGAAACCTTACGAGGAATCTATCAAAGTTCCACTCATTATGAGACTTCCAGGGGTATTTGAAGGAAACAGAATCTGTGATACACTTACATCACCTGTCGATCTGTTCCCGACACTTTGTGGTTTGTGTGGGATTCAACCCCCAAGAACTGTTGAAGGTTATGACCTATCTGCATCTTGGCGAGGTGAACCAAATGCATCTGAACAAAACGCAATACTAACTATGAATTTTGGTGCGACTTATGATTATCTTGTTAATGGTGATGAATGGCGTGGAGTTCGTACAAAAACACACAGTTATGCACGATGGTTGGATGGGAAACGGATGTTATATAATTTAGAAGAAGATCCGATTCAAATGAATAATCTAATTGACAGTGCAGAAGCCGAACCGTTGGCGAATGAAATGGAGAATACTCTAACAGAATTGATGAAGGCTCGGAATGATAAACTGCAACCTGCCACCAATTATGCGGATTGGTATGATGCACAACGTAGAATCATTCGAAATGCCCACGGTCCTCTTGGTAATCCTGAAGATGAACCGGATTGGTCTCTATTGTCAAATCCTTAAATGCTATTTTAATCTGATTGTGATTCAAGAGTGTATTCCATCTACAATCGAATTAAGTTGAATACATAATAACATATGTGATTCACGGAAAATTGGTAATGTTAAAATTATAAACCCTTATAGAATAAGGGCTCGCAAAAATGCTCCGTGAAGGTTTCCGTGAAAGTACAATCATCTCAGAGCAATAAATATTAACACATTTTACATTCACTTTATCCATAGATCAAGCAAATATAAACTTTAGATTAATTGATCAAATACCAATTTTACTTAATTAGTTTGCATTAATAGCAGAGTTGTATCCCAATTATACCACACGCAACCCTTCAATCAATCCCAAAGAAACCATCAAACTAAAAAAATAATGAAGAAAATAAAACGGTATACATCATATCTTTAAAACACATAATTAATTACAGTTAGGATAAATAAAAGTTATACTTGAAAAGAAAACCAACAAGAAAAATGTTAAAATATGATACTATCGACCAACATTTCTGTCTAATTTATGCCAGATACTTCTTGGAGGATTCTAATGAATACCTTAAGTTTATATATTAAATCTATTCTCCTTTTTATATGTTTGATCCTAAATCCATCAATTTATGCAGCAACAATAAATATCCCTGCTGATCAGCAAACAATTCAAGCTGCAATTGATATAGCAAAGAATGGCGATACTGTCTTGGTTGACGATGGTATTTACAAGGGTGATGGTAACGTAAACCTAAGTTTCAATGGCAAAGAGATTATCGTAAAATCTCAAAATGGAGCAGGTGATTTTATTTAACATATATCCTATATGGTTAAGGTCATAGAGGTTGGTATATTCCGTAAGTACAGTATTCGAATCACTATATATTTACCATACATAAATTTCCAACAATTTTTGTGTTGACACTATTTTCCTATAAGGTGTATGATATGAAGACAATGTAAGCATAGGAGGATATAAGATTGTCAGCAGATATTGGACTCATAGGATTAGCAGTTATGGGAGAAAACCTTGCTCTCAATATCGAAAGTAAAGGTTTCAAGGTTGCAGTCTTTAATAGAACAGTTTCTCGTGTTGATGCGTTCATTTCCGGTTCCGCAAAAGGAAAAAATATCACTGGGTCACATTCCATTCCAGAATTCATTTCTAAATTAAAATCACCCAAAAAGATCATTTTGATGGTAAAAGCAGGAGAACCTGTTGACGCATTTATTGAGCTATTAGTTCCCCATCTATCAAAAGGTGACTTAATTATTGATGGTGGAAATTCAAACTTTAATGATACAACTCGTCGGAACGAAGAATTAGCACATCAAGATATACTGTATATTGGAACGGGAATATCTGGCGGTGAAGAAGGGGCATTAAAAGGCCCAGCAATGATGCCGGGTGGTTCACAAGAAGCGTATGAACTTGTTGAACCTATTTTCACGAAGATTGCTGCGCAAGTTGAAGGTACACCTTGTTGTTCGTATATTGGACCTAATGGTGCAGGACATTATGTCAAAATGGTTCATAACGGTATTGAATATGGGGATATGCAACTGATTTGCGAAGCCTATTCCCTGATGAAAGATGTATTAGGGCTTAATCCTGAAGAGATGCATGAAGTCTTTAATGAATGGAATCAAGGAGAGCTTGATTCTTATCTTATTGAGATCACCGCTGACATATTCACACAACTTGATGCTGAAGGTTTACCCTTTGTAGATGTTGTACTTGATCAAGCAGGACAAAAAGGCACTGGTAAATGGACAAGTATTTCTGCTTTAGATCTTGGTATTTCAGCACCTACTATAGCTGAAGCTGTTTTTGCAAGATGTATATCTGCTATCAAAAGTGAACGAGTAGATGCAGCGAAAGTGATAAAGGGACCTGAACGTACATTTGATGGAGATCGTGAAGCAACGCTTCAAGCCATACATGATGCATTATATGCTGCGAAGATTTGTTCTTATGCACAAGGTTTTGCACTCATGCGTGAAGCAAGCGCAGAATATGATTGGAATCTTGATCTTGGAAACATTGCCTTAGGATGGCGGGGTGGATGTATTATCCGTGCTAAATTCCTTTATAGAATTGCAGAAGCTTTTGACCGTAATCCTGATCTGTCAAACCTACTGCTTGACTCCTATTTCCGTGGTGTTATTGAAACTGCACAACCATACTGGAGAAATGTAATCAGTACTGCGACACAATTAGGTGTTCCCGTACCAGCATTTAGTTCTGCATTAGCATATTTTGATAGTTACAGAAGCAGCAGACTATCCGCAAACCTAATTCAAGCGATGCGAGACTATTTTGGAGCACATACATACCATAAATTGGATAAGGATGGCAATATCGTTGTTGATGAAGCTGGTGAACCAAAGGTATTCCACACAGAATGGATGTTGGAGAATCGTCCAGAGGTAACAGTTGAATGATCTTCAAGTCTAATTCCAGATTTCGTATCATAGATTGACAACAGACTATTGTTCATAAGATATGCACTTAAGGAGAGAATATGGCGAATAGTCCACAACAACCCCTTCATGATTTTGAACCACAGCACGAGTTCTTTGTTGGAATCGACTCAGACGGTTGTGTTTTCAATAGCATGGAGGTAAAACACAATGATTGTTTTAGTGTAAATGTTGTAAAACACTTCGGTTTAGCCTCTATCTCACGTCAGGTGCACCAGGCGTGGGATTTTGTTAATTTATATTCTATAATGCGCGGGACAAACCGATTCAAGGCTGTCTTACTTGTCTTTGATTATTTACGTAATATGTCATTGGTTCAGAAGATGGGGATTGATGTTCCAGAATTAGCTTATCTCCGTGAATGGACAGAAGTAGAAACAAAACTTGGTAATCCTGCTTTACAAGATGCAATTGATAGTGCATCTGGAGAAAAACATGATGAGCTAAACAAAGTCATGCAATGGAGTCTTGATGTAAATGTGAGTGTTGGCGAGATTGTCTACAATTTACCTCCGTTTCCAGGCGTAAGAGAGGCATTACAACGACTTCAAGGAAAAGCAGATGTAATTGTTGTTTCTGCTACACCAGATGAAGCATTACAACGTGAATGGGTAGAGCATGATATTGATCAGTATGTTGCTCTAATCGCAGGACAAGAGATGGGAACTAAGACTGAACATCTTACTATCACAACTGAAGGTAAGTATAGAAAAAATCGTGTATTAATGATCGGGGATTCACCTGGTGATTTAAAGGCAGCGCAGAGTGTAGATGCAATGTTTTTTCCTGTCAATCCTGGATCTGAAGATACATCATGGGCACATTTTCTGGATGAAGGAATAGATAGATTTTTTAGTGGACAATATATTGGTAGATATGAAGAGGATTTGCTAACCCAATTTCAAGAATTACTCCCGGATACTCCTCCGTGGTAAAATGTTATCGACGATTCCATTTTGAAAGGAAAATACATGAAGATATTATTACAACATAGAGTTGAAGGTGAACAACTTAAACGATTAGATGATATCATTGGTAATGACCATACCTACGTCATGTCAGGTTCACACGAGGAAATGGCTAAGGAAGGTAAAGACATAGATATTTTCTTCGGTTTTTGTAGTGAAGAGATTTTTCCACTATTTCCAAATATAAAATGGAT
Source organism: uncultured bacterium (assembly GCA_964652195.1). Classification (GTDB taxonomy): domain Bacteria; phylum Poribacteria; class WGA-4E; order WGA-4E; family WGA-3G; genus MSPOR6. The sequence continues at coordinate 140,243 of CAZZBB010000046.1, forward strand.
ACAAGCTTCGAGTGCAGGTATGGATAGACATATGTATCCTGCAATACGCGAAAGTGATGTAATTCTTACAAACGCTGCAGGTTTATATGCTACACATGTTGCCGACCAAGCATTTGCACTTCTACTTGGATTAGCTCGTGGTATTCACCAAACGGTACGAAATCAAGACCAACACAAATGGGGTGGTCTGGGTACACCGATGATTGAGATTGATGGATTTAAGATGGGAATCGTTGGTTTGGGTGGTATTGGTATGGAAATGGTAAAACGTGCAAAAGGATTTGATATGCATGTAATTGCTGTAGATGCCTACCGGACAGAAAAACCTGATAATGTTGATGAACTGATGCCGATGGAAAAACTAAATGATCTCATGAGTCGAGTAGATGTTGTTATGATTGCTTGTCCATTGACAGAGGAAACACGTGGTTTGATTAATGCTGATAATCTATCTGTCATGAAACCATCCGCTTATTTTATTAACGTTGCTCGTGGTCCAATTGTAAAGGAAGATGACCTAATTCAGATATTGAAAGATGGCAAAATTGCCGGAGCGGGGTTAGATGTCACGGAAGTTGAACCCTTAGATCCAAATAGTCCACTATGGGATTTTCCGAATGTAATTATTTCGCCTCATTCTGCTGGTGGTTCTCAACATCGAATGAACCGTATAGCTTCTTTTTTCTTAGATAATTTAGAACGATATCTAAATGGTGAAGAGTTGAAGAATATAGTTAATAAAGAACTTGGATTTTAAATAGCATCCCGAAGGACTAGTACTTAGTCAAAAATAGTTTGATAGTTTATTTTGAAAATGATATCCTTAGACTCAAGACAATTATTCAATTACTTTGGAGTCTTTTATGCCAGCAAAACAATATCAAGTTATACTCGATCAATGTCAACGAGATTATCTTATTGATCTGATCTCTTCTGGAATTGATTCGGCACGAAAACTTACGCGTGCTAGGATATTATTGAAAGCTGATGAAGGGGAGTTTGGACCCGCTTATGACGATAAACAGATAAAAGAAGCTGTTGAAGTTTCCATACCTACCATTGAGAGAACACGTAAAACCTTTAGGCTTGATGGACTTACA
>CAZZBB010000047.1:0-47668 GCA_964652195.1 uncultured bacterium
TGAAATTAAAAGATCGTCACAGATCGTATATATTGCTACAATAGTTAATTCCATGGGGTTTCTCCAAATATTCTATAATGATAAACATTATAGAGAAAACCCATGGATATAAAAGCAGTTTATAGGTAGCAACTTAGGTTAGATAACATACAATACGATCATGAGGATTCGCATTAATTTTAAAGTGTAATTAGTTGTGTATTGTGGTAAAATATATAGTGTTTGATTTATGAATAAACTAATTACATAATCTATGGAGGAAGAATAATGGGTATTATTCCTGGTGGAGGGGAATGGATTATACTTTTGGTGATAATACTAGTCTTATTTGGTGCGAAAAAGTTGCCTGAATTGGCGCGTGGACTCGGCAAAAGTATTACAAACTTTAAGTCTGGACTTAACGAGGCACAAATTGAAGAAGACGATGCAACGGTTCAGGAAAAAGATGCACCACAAGAAAAGGAAGTTGGCTAATAACTATTTATGAATGAAAAATTACCTGATTTTCTCCAAGGTGTAATAGAAGAATATCCTGATGTTTGGAAAGCATATCAAGACTTGGGTGAAGCGTGTGGTAAAGCAGGTTCACTTGATGCCAAAACAGTGCGGCTTGTTAAACTTGCGTTAGCCATTGGAGCAAAATCTGAAGGAGCCGTGCATTCACATACCCGACGTGCATTACGTGATGGAATTTCACGAGACGAAATCCAACAAGTAGCGCTGCTTGCTGTCACATCAATCGGTTGGTCATCAAGTATGGCAGCCCTCTCTTGGATACAAGACGTCTTAGACAAACATCCATAGTTTTATTGAGAACAATTAAATTGAAGTATGCGTAAACTTCATCAGCTCAAGTATACTAAACTTATTAATACTTGGCTAATTCTCACCTTTTTCTTAATTTTCCCCATTGTAAGCAAATCACAAATCGACTCTGAATTTAAAAAGGGTTTAGAGTATGTTGAACTACGGCTTTACCCTGAAGCCGTTGATATTTTCAATGCAATTCTATCTCAACACCCTATGAATGTTAAGGTTCTTTTTCAATTGGGGAATGTCTACAAATTACAGGATAAATCAGAATTAGCAGTAATAACGTTTAATAAGATTATCACAGAGTTAGAGTCAAACGAGTTTTTAGATCGGCCTCAAATATACGGATACACCCATCTCGCCCTTTCAGAAATATATTGTAAACAGAGTAAGTTAGAAATAGCTAAGCAACATGCGTTAGTTGCAGTTGAAATATCTCCATCAGATGCTGATACCCATTACCGGATTGGTTATATTTATACACACCAAGCAGAATTCAATAAAGCCATCACCTCATTTCAGAAAGCTCTAAAACTCAATCCTGATTTTGCAGAGGTATATGAATGGCTTGGTTTAATTGCTGTAATGCAAAATAAACCTAAGGAAGCAATTACGCACTATAAAAAAGCTATTCAAAAAAAACCTTATATACAGAGTTCCTACTATAACCTTGCTAAAGCATACAGACTTCTCGGAGATTTTGAATCTGCTAAGGAACAACTTAAGTTGTTTCAAAAGATGAAAAATTATTATGATAAGACATACGCTCTTGAAGGTTTTTTAGCAGAAGATCCTCTTAATTCCCCTCTCCGTATGAAATTAGCGGAAACACATTCTAATCATCAATATTTCTCTGCTGCAATTGATACATACAAAACTATTATTCGATTAAATCCAAAGTATGTGGAAGCGTATGACAAATTAGGAAGGTTATATATGGGTTTAAACCTCCCTGATAAAGCAATTCCACAATTTCAACAGGTGTTGCAGTTAAATCCCAATGCTATTGAATCGCATGTCCGATTAGGGTGGCTATTCAACTCACAAGAAAAATATGTCCAAGCAGAAATACATTTACAGAAAGCAGTAGAGATGATGCCGAAACTTACTTTAGCCTATCACGGATTAGCGGAAATATATACACAACAAGGACACATAGAAAAGGCAATTCAAACCTATAAAACTATCCTTAAAATTTCTCCTAACGATGAAGATGCGATATCTACATTGCAGAAGTTAGAAAGACAACTTCAAGAAAGTGATTAGTTAATATACATAGCTATGTCTAACAACCGTATTCATAATTTTCCATATCTTCGCCATTTAATCTTTTTAACACTCTGTACATTTTTCATTTTCTCTCAATTTTGTAATAACAGTTCTGCAGAATCAATTTTCGTTGATGTAACTGAGAATGCTGGAATTATGTTTGAGCATACAGATGGTAGAAGCGGGTTAAGACTATTTAATGAATTTCTTGGTTCAGGTGGTGGATTCTTTGATTATGACAATGATGGGGATCTGGACATCTATCTCATTAATGGTGCTTTTCAAATTGAGAAACCACATGAAAAACCACAAAATGTCCTTTATCAAAATAATGGTGATGGAACATTTACGGATGTCACTAAAAAGGCAGGTGTTGGGAGTATAGCTTACGGTACAGGTGCGACCGTCGGAGACTATGATAATGATGGGAATCTCGACCTGTATCTGACCAACTTTGGTGAAGATGAATTATATCATAATAATGGAGATGGTACATTTACAAACATAACAAAAGAGGCTGGTGTTGGAAACCCACATTGGGGAACAAGTTGTGCATTTGCTGATGTCGATAATGATGGATACTTAGACCTATATATTGCCAACTATGCAATATATGACCCTAAGAATGATGAACAATGTAAAGAACGGGGTATTCATGTATATTGTGGGCCTCATGCCTATCCAGCCGTACATGATACATTATACAGAAACAATAGAGATGGTGGGTTCATAGATATATCTACACTCTCACGTCCTAAAGAACTTGACCCAATGCATGGGTTAGGTGTTACGTTTGGTGATTACGACAACGATGGTGATATGGACCTATATGTTGCTAATGACCAAGATCCCAACTACTTATTTCAAAATAATGGAAAAGGGATATTTTTTGAAGTTGCATTAATTTCGGGTGTTTGCTATAATGACATGGGTAAAGAAGAAGCTGGAATGGGTACAGATTTTGGTGACTACAACAATGATGGACAACTGGATCTGACTGTCAGCAATTATCAAACGGAAACAAATACATTATATAATAATCTTGACCGTGATTTCTTTTCAGATGAAACAATACCTTCAGGAATTGCTGAAGTTACACACGGTTACCTTGGATGGGGAATAAAGTTCTTTGACTATGATAACGATGGTTATCAAGATATCTTTGTAGCTAATGGACATTTAATGGATAACATATCTCTACTTGAGAAGCATGTTAGTTATCCACAGAGGAACTTACTATTCAGGAATTTAGGTGATAGTACATTTGAAAAGGTAGAATCACAGGATGATGGATTGACGCTTAATAAGGTAAGTCGCGGAACTGCAATAGGTGATTATGACAATGATGGTGACCTTGATATACTCGTTACAAACTGTAATCAAAAACCGGATCTTTTACAAAACTTAATTGGTAATAAGAATAATTGGATTCAAATCCAACTTGAGGGTCAGAAGAGCAACCGCTCAGGTATTGGAGCTAAAATTAAGGTTGTAACTGGTACACACACACAATATCGTGAAGTACAGAGTGGCGGCAGTTATCTTTCATTTCATGACTTACGTGCTCATTTTGGTGTTGGAAAAGTGGAGGAGATTGATCATATTGAGATACTGTGGCCGTCTGGTCAAATTGACACTAATACACACTTACCCGTAAATCAAAGATTTTTGGCAGTTGAAGGGAATAAATTGTCCTTGTTGCATAATCCATAGAAAGAAGTACTAAAACAATTAATCGTAGACCTATTATGAAGTATATAGTTTTAATGTTAGCCTTTCTTGTGTTTGTGTCTTCATTTGTACATGCTGCAAATGAACCAGAGGACGCGTTAATCCTATACATGTCATTTGATACAATTGATGGGAAGCAAACAATTGACCATTCTAACTATGAAAACCATGGTGAAATGATTGGCGACATTAAACACGTTAAAGGTAAATTCGGAAAAGCACTTCAATTTCACGGTGATCAGGATTTTGTGCAGATCCCACACCATGAAACACTTACCGTTGATCAAGATGTCACAGTAATGGCCTGGATTCATACTGAAAGACATACAGGACCAAACGATGGTCAATGGCAAGGTATTTTGGCAAAAGGGAACAACCCACGTTCTTATAGTTTCTGGACAGAAGCAAAAAGCAAGTGTTTACATTTCAGTGTTGGACCACCCAATGGTGGAGGTAGTGTCTGCAACGGTGTAGTGAAACTAAACGAATGGCAGCATGTTGTTGCTCAAGTGGATAATGGAACCCATCGGTATTGGATTAACGGGGAGAAGGTAGGTGAAGTTGGGAATAAACCGAATCCACCCGGTCTTGAAGACACATCACCTGTTGTCATCGGAACTGCTGGTGGTGGAAATATACGCTGGTTTCTCGGTATGATTGACGAAGTACGAATTTGGAACCGAGCTCTTTCAGAAGAAGAAGTGAATATGCAAATGAACAAAGGTCATTTTGAGATCTTTGCTGTAGATCCACAACATAAATTAACAACTACTTGGGGTAATTTTAAATAATATATTAATAAGTTAAACGGACGTTTTTTCGTCTATTTTTAGTTTCTACTACGCCAGAGAGTGATGTACGAAACTACTTATAACTAAAAAGGAGAAAACAATGAAATCTCTGCTAATAATGTTAACAATTCTAACGTTTATGGCTTCATTAGCACATGCGTTAAATGAACCAGAGGAGTCTTTAATCCTCTATATGTCTTTTGATACAGTTGATGGGAAAAACACAATTGACCACTCAAAGTATGAAAACCACGGTGAAATGGCTGGAAATCCTAAACATGTTGCTGGGAAATTTGGTAAAGCCCTTGAGTTTAATGGTTCCAGTGATTGGATTACAGTACCACATGATGAAATCCTCACAGTTGAAAAGGAAGTCACTGTGATGGCTTGGATTCATACCGAAAGACATATGGGACCAAACAATGCTCGTTGGCAAGGAATTGTAGCCAAAGGTAATAATCCTCGTTCCTATAGTTTCTACACCGAATCACCAAGCGAATGTCTTCATCTGAGCGTAGGTGGTTCTGGTAGTGTATGTAATGGAAAAGTAGCATTGAATGAATGGCAACATGTAGTTGCTCAAGTAGATAACGGCACCCATCGATATTGGTTAAATGGTAAGAGTGTTGGTGAATTTGCTGGTAAGAATCCACCACCTGGAAAAGCTGATACTTTTGAGGTGTTTATTGGTAAAACACATGAAGGCAACCGCCAATTCTTAGGGTTAATTGATGAAGTTCGTATCTGGAATCGTGCTCTTACAGAAGATGAAGTGAACGACCAGATGGAAAAAGGATATTTTGAGCTTTTTCCTGTTGACCCACGTCAGAAAGTTGCTACAACATGGGGAAGTCTAAAAACTCAGAAGTAGTTTTATAAATAGTCATAGTGTCAAGGTATCACTATAATTAAAAATTCAACTGTGTAAACACACAGTTGACATAAAGGAGAACAGATTTAATGAGATTCTTGTTTATTTTTTTAGTCCTATTGACTTTTGTCACCTCTTATGTTTATGCAGAAGTTCAGGGTGATGAATCACTTATCCTCTATTTTTCTTTTGATGAAGTAGATGGAGATCAAGCAATTGACCATTCCAGATATGGACACCAAGGTTCCATAAAAGGTGCACCGGAGTTAGTTGATGGAAAATTTGGAAAAGCTCTAAAATTTAACGGAACAAGTGATTGGATTGAAGTTCCACATGACCCCGTCCTGACCGTTGATAACGAAGTTACCGTCATGGCTTGGATTCATACGGAAAGACACATGGGACCAAATAATGCTCGTTGGCAAGGCATTCTCTCAAAAGGGAACAGTCCACGTTCCTATAGTTTTTACACCGAATCACCAAGTGAATGTTTGCATTTTAGTGGTGGTGGCGGAAGTGTCTGTGAAGGTAAAATTGAGCTGAACAAATGGCAGCATGTTGTTGGTCAGGTGGATAATGGTACCCATCGGTATTGGCTTAATGGTGAAAGTGTCGGTGAATATGGTGGGAAAAACGCATTACCTGGTGCTGCAGATACTTCGGTTGTCTATGTTGGTACTACAGCCGAAGGGGCAGGTCGTCTCTTCCTCGGTATGATTGACGAAGTCCGAATTTGGAACCGCGCATTATCAGAAGATGAAGTTAAAAGAGAAATGAATGTTGGATTCCAAGCTGGAACCCCTGTCGATCCTCTTGATAAAGCAGCCACTACTTGGGGCACTATCAAATTGCACAACTAACATATTTTATATAAAGTCTCTTTATTTGTAGGTGAACTCATTAGAGTTCACCTACTCACTTGCATAAGTATTTATAATGGAATTTCATTCAAGACAGCAAGGAGAACAAATACAGCATGAAGAGTAAATTTATTTCTTCTTCAGAAGTGGAACGTGACAATTTGGACTGGGGTACAGTTGGATGGCTCAGTCGTCCAGAGACAACAGGAGCAAAAGAAATCGTTGCGATGGAGGTTAGTTTGTCTCCTGGATATGGACATGACTTTCATAAACACCCTGAACAAGAAGAGGTGATTTATGTCATTGAAGGTAGTGTAGAACAATGGTTGGAAGATAAGAAGCAGACGTTAAACGCAGGGGATTCTGTATTTATTGCAGCGGATATTGTCCATGCATCCTTTAATGTTTCTTCTCAACCCGCCAAATTGTTCGTAACCCTAAGTCCCAGTAAAGGAGATGAAGGATATCAACTCATTGATGTATACGACCAACCCCCTTGGAATAAACTACGTTCATAATACATCATTCCAATGACAATTACATATTAAACAGTTTGTATTGCAAAACCCATCCCAAAATTGATATAATTTCTTTTTAGAATTGAAATAGGGCATGTTTGAAACACCAGTATCTGAAACAACATCGCAGCTGCGACAGCGAATGCGTGAGTTCTACGAAACATCTGAAACCTATAAAGGTCTCTTAACTGCACACGACGAGTCCTATCTCCAACACTATGTGGAATTAGTTCTCCGTTATGCTCCTACCACATCCAAAATACTTGATCTTGGATGTGGAAACGGAATTTCAGCTCGTTTGTTGAATCAAGCAGGTTATGATGTCGTGGGAACTGACATCTCATCGCTGTTTCTTAATGAAGCCAGAAATTGGGAAAATGAAAACCTACGCTATCAGGTGTGTGATGTGATGGAGTTACCTTATGAAGATGATTCATTTGATGTAATTTGTTCAAATGAACTAATTGAACATCTACCAGATGTTGAAACCGCCCTCAATGAGATGGTTAGAGTTGTTCGAAAAGGTGGTAGAATAGTCCTTTCTGGACCGAATCTGTGTTCGCCATTGATACCACTAATTGATTGGTTTCGATTAATGTGTGGCAAATCTGGTAGACCAGTATGGGGAGAAACAAAACAACAAGCACGGCAACAATTGATACGAAATTGCAAACTTTACATAAAAAAACGTTTCAAAACTAAAACGCCTCATTTTATTTATCGTGATCCAGACTTACAAGATGAGGCAATTGGTGGAGATGCTGACAGTGTCTACTATGCTTCTCCAATTGATCTTACACAGTTTTTCAAAATGAAACGATTCATTGTAATAAAAAAAGCAGTTGGTTTTGGTATTAAAGGCAAGATCGTCGCAAATTTCATGCCCTATTTAAGCCCATACATCACAATGGTTATCCAAAAATGAACATTCGACCAAACGATTTTGTTTTAGAGATAGGAAGCGGACACAATCCCAAAACAAGGTCGGATGTATTATGTGATAAATTCATTGAGGATAACGAACAACGTGGAGGAAATATAGTCACTGACCGGCCAACCGTGGAAGCAGATGGGCAGTTTCTCCCATTCTCAGATAAGGCATTTGACTATGTCATCTGTTCACATGTATTGGAGCATGTTGAAGATCCACATTTACTTATATCAGAATTAATGCGCGTTGCAAAACGTGGATATATAGAGACCCCGTCAGAAATTGGTGAACGAATTTATGGATGGCAATATCACAACTGGGTGGTTAATCTGATTGATGGTCAATTGGTATTACAGAAAAACAGTAAGAATTCACAATTTGGACAACTTTTTCATACTTTAGCATTAAATGATAAATACTGGAAACGTTTCCATATTACTCACCATCATCTGTTTCTTATACAATACGAATGGGAAAGAAATATAAACTACGTAATCTCAGATGAAGAAGATTCCGTTTTAGATTTAAAATCTGAACAGACCATAGAACAACTTCTGGCATCAACCGATTCAAAGAAACAAAACGGGTTCGGTGTAATTGTTAAAAGCATGGTGCCTCGAAGATTGGTGACACATGCTAAGTCAGTTTTAGCAAAGAAAAGGATTGGAAAAAAAACTCCCTTAGAAGATATTCTGGTCTGTCCACAGTGTAAGAATAAGGTTTTAAGGGAAGACCAAGACTTTCACTGTAATAGGTGTGAACATACGTATCCTATAATTAATGGGATTCCAAGATTCACTCATACTTCAACGGTAAATCTATAATTTACTGTCTCAATCCGTATATGATGGTTTGAAGACGTACATAAGATAAAATGGAAAATGCAAACAACATTGAAAATCGTAATATTGTTATAATAGGTGGTGGTACTGCGGGTTTTGCTGCAGGTGTCTATACGTCTCGTGCTATGCTGGAGCCAATCCTTATTACAGGTGAAGCACTCGGTGGACAACTATCATTGACACTTGATCTTGAGAATTATCCTGGTTTTTTCGGAAATGAAGCATCGGTTTTTATTCAGGGTATGCAGGAGCAAGCAGAACGGTTCGGAACGGAAGTAAAATTCGATACAGTAACCACAGTTGATTTCGTACAGCATCCATTTGTTGTAAAAACCTACGAAAAAGAGTATCATGCGAAATCTGTGATTATCTGTACTGGGGCGTCGCCTCGAACTCTTAATATTCCAGGTGAAGAAGGATATGGCGGACGTGGTGTTTCCTATTGTGCAACATGCGACGGTTTTTTCTTTCAAGACCAAAGACTGATAGTAGTAGGTGGTGGAGATGCAGCATTAGAAGAAGGAATATTCCTAACAAAATACGCTTCCGAAGTTTACATTGTACACCGACGTGATCAACTTCGAGCAAGTCAAATTATGCAGGAACGTGCATTCAAAAACGACAAGATTAAATTTATTTGGGACACTGTTGTTGAGGAGATTTGCGGAGATGATAACCAAGTAACCGGGGCACAACTTAAAAATGTCAAAACCGGTGAAACGACCCTTTTCCCAATTGATGGTGTATTTATCTTTATTGGACATATTCCGAACACAGAACTATTCACAGATGTCATAGATATGGATGACCAAGGATATATCGTTGTAGACGAGATGCAGCGGACAAATATAGAAGGTGTTTATGCAGCAGGTGATGTGCATGATCATGTATTCCGTCAAGCTATTACCGCTGCCGGAGCAGGAGCAGCTGCAGCCATTGCATCTGAAAAATTTGTGGCTGAATTGGAAAACCGTGCATATCCTGGCAGTTAGTCATAGCAGAATTCAAATGACAAACTAATGTTACAAGACTTGGCTATGTTCATCCAAGATATTGAAGGATAAATTCAATGATTCCTTGCCACATAGTATTATAGTGGAATGAGAAAATATGGTTACATTCTTCGGTACGAACCCACATCACTCTCTTGTAGGAATGGGATACCCAGTCCATATAGCACGTGTAAATAATTACCGCATTTACTTTAATACAATTGTACTAAATATAACAGAAATTTTGACAAGTAGATTGTTAAAAAATTGAGTATGACAACAATAAGATTTGATAGGATGCCTTCTGAGTGATTACAAAAAAAAAGCAACGTCTTTCCCTCGGTTTAGATTCAAGTACACAAAGTTTATCAGCAATCATCGTTGATATTGACACAGCAGAAAAGTGTTTTGAACATTCCATTGACTATCGAACGGATGAACGAACAAACAGTTTTGGGATTGGTGAAGACTATATCCTTCTACCTAAGTCAGAGGGAGAAGCAGAGCAGCCCCCATTAATGTATCTTGCTTCGCTGGATGCAATGTTTTCTGACATACGCTCTGCGGGAGTTGCAACTGAAAATATTGTCGCTATTAATACATCAGGACAACAACACGGTCATGTATATCTAAACCAAAATAGCGAGATTATTTTTTCTAATCTTTCAAGGGTAGAAAGTACTACATTGGAGTTACAAACACTTTTGGCAGGTGTGTTCTCGTATACTACTGCTCCTATATGGATGACCTCTAACACTGTTTCCCAGACAAACCATGTACGTGAAATAGTTGGTGGTAAAGCAAAAACGATTGATTTGTCCGGTTCGGATGTTCCGCTAAGATTCACAGGGGGTGTAGTACGTCGTGTAGCAGAACAGAATCCAGATACTTATGATGCTACCAAAGTTATTCAACTCATTAGTAGTTTTATTCCCGCAGTATTAACAGGTAATTCAAAAGTACCAATTGATACTGGCAACGCCTGTGGTATGTCGCTCATGAATTATCGTGACAAGGTATGGGACAACGAATTGCTGGCAGCAACTGCAGATGGAATTCCAGGTGAAGTTGAAGGATTACAATCCAAATTACCTGAACTAACTCCTCCAGATTCTGTCGTTGGGAATATCACAGTATATTTTAGTGAAAAATACAGTTTTGATAGTGAATGTAAAATTATTGCCGGATCAGGAGATAATCCGCAAGCTAAAGTTCCCGTTGCAGGAGATCTGCTTAGTCTCGGAACCAGTTTCGTAAATATGGTATCTACCGATGGAAATACACTTGATCCTGAAGGATATGCAAATGCGATGTATGATGGGATTGGGCGTCCATTTATGTTTGGATGTCGGACAAACGGCGCAATGGTATGGGATGCAGTTAGAGCTAATTATGGGTACGAAAAAGAACAGTATGCCCCAGCAGAGGGGGAACTAAGAAATGTCTCACCCGGAAAATACATGATCTTTTGGCAACCGAAAACAGAATCTTTCCCTGTCTCGGGTGCATTTGACATAATCCGTCCTGCCAATTCTACAAACCCGAATTTAGCAGAAGATTACACTGGGGTTATAGAAACCAGTCTTGCTGCAGTTTATGTCTATTCACAAGTGTTTACAAAACAAACAGATAATCCGCTATATGTAACAGGTGGGGCTACAGATAGTTCTCAAGTAATGCGCCGTGTTGCAGGAATCTGGAATAGACCTGTTGTTCCAGTTGAGAAAGGAGGGGCTGCACTCGGGGCTGCAGTTGCTGGAGCACATGCATATTGTCAGTTTGCTAACGAACCATTTGACATTGAAACATATAGTAGTTCTGTTTTAAAACGCGGCGAAGTAATTCCACCTAATACAACAGACACAGAGGCATATCACGGAAATGGAAATTACCTAAATAAATTCCGTGAAATGTATGAAAAAATCATGCAGGAGAATCCTGTATAAAGTATATAACCCAAAATACAAGTTCTACTTGTTTAATCACTTTATAATTCCTTACAACACTGACAACTACAATGAATGAACTAACACATTTTGACGAAAAAGGTAATACACGAATGGTTGATGTTGGGGAAAAACCTGAGACGTTACGTATTGCTGTTGCTATTGGACATGTGACCGCTAAACAGGAAACCCTGCAGAAGATAACTAATCAAGAAATGAAAAAGGGAAATGTGTTAGAAGTTGCCAGACTTGCTGGTTACCTGGCAGCTAAACGAACAAGTGAACTCATACCTTTGTGTCATCCCCTAACACTTACCTCTATACGGGTAGATCTTACAATTGTAGATGAGAAAATTCAGATACAGGCTGAAGTACAATCTGTTGGACGTACTGGTGTAGAAATGGAAGCACTTACAGCTGTGTCTATCGCTGGATTAACTGTATATGATATGTGTAAAGCAATTGATAGAGAAATGTGTATATCGGAAATAAGATTAGTAAAGAAAACTGGTGGTAAAAGTGGAGATTTCAATAGGTAAATAGGTCATAAAAAAATATAAGTCTAATACAACCAATCATTGGAGCCAAGAAAATATGTATCGCATTATAATTACAATCCTAACGATTATACTTACTGTTACCACGACAACTTACGCTGATGATTACGTATTAATTCTCGGAGGGGTGGGTGGTGAAAAATCTTATTACGACCAATTTTGGAGTGGAACGTCTCGATTCTATCAATTGTTAACTCAGGAATACGGGTTTTCAGCTGATCAGATACACTTCCATTTTGAAGATGAGGGCTTAATCCCCGGACTTGTCACAGGTGAAGCAAAGCGTGAACCCGTTTTACAGACGTTTACTCAACTTGCAGAGAAGATCCAACCTTCTGATAGATTTATCCTCTTCATGGTTGGTCATGCCACGCGTAACGCAACAGGAATTAAGTTCAATTTACCTGGCCGTGATATCAGTCAACAAGAATACACTGACAACATTAATAAGATAAGTGCTGAACAGCAACTCCTTATTTTTGGATTTCCTTACAGCACAAGAATTGTTCAAGGTATAAGTGCTGAAGGTAGAATTATAATTACATCAAGCTCTCAAAGGGAAGGTTATGCATCCCAGGCTGGTTTTGGGGATCTTTTTGTTGATGCATTCTCCGATTCTATGGCAGATACAAATGCTGATGGAGCCATATCAATCCTCGAATCTTTTAACTGGTTACAAACTCGCATTGATGATTGGTATGAACAAGATGGTGCAATCCAAGCAGAACACCCACATCTTGATGATAACGGGGATGGACGCGCATCACGCGATGATGTCACAGCAAAAGGTGATGGAACACTCGCAGAAAAGACCTATTTAGGAAAACGTAAGACTCCTCTTCCGCCACCAGAACAAAATGTATCTGATACGAAAGATAAACAGAATGAAAATACCGAAAAAACACATACACATGAGGATGGAACTAAGCATACTCATGGTACTCTGAAAGAGGAAAAGAGTGGAATTACAACAAAGTCATCACTCCCATATAACTTTATCAGTGATATTGATGAAGAATCCATACAAAAGGCTATCGCAAATATTCCTGCCGAACCTGAAAATTCTGAGGACGAAGCCGTTGTATTATGGGAAGCTGAGGTGTATGATCTTGATGAAGATGATAAGCATGTATATTCCACAAGACGGGTGATAAAAATATATAACGATGGAGGATATCATCTTGGTGAAATTCGCATTCCATATACAGACGGAGCTGATGATGTCACTATACATCATGCCCGAACACTACAACCAGATGGGACTCAAGTAGAATTGGAAAAACGAAAAATTGTCGGTGATATTACTCCACCCTCTGCGACGGAAGCAGGGTTACACGTCAATACACGTCTGAAGTATTTTAAGTTACCAAAGATGACTGATGGGTGTATCATTGACTACGCATACTCAACAAGAAATCCACAAACTGCAATGAAAGGCGCATTTTGGCGGCAAGTCTTCTTTCAGGTAGATATCCCTGTTCAATTTTATCGACTAACAACACATATCCCTAAAAAGTTACAACTTCAGTATCAAGTACACGGACCAACAATTAAACCAACCATATCTGAAAATAACTATACACGTTCCTATATCTTCGAAACTGAAAATATAGCAGCTTTGCACCAAGAACCGATGATGCCTGCTAAATCGAATTTTGCATTTAATATAAGTTTCTCCACAATTGAATCTTGGGAGAAATTACTTCAATGGTATGGTACATTAATTCGAGAACAGGATAGAATTACAGAGGAAATTGAGAACAAGACAAATGAAATACTCTTCGGTGCTTTAACTCGTGAACAGAAGATTAAGAGACTCTACGATTTTGTCGCGACGACTATCAAGTATGCAGGAGATGAGAGGGGGATATGGGGTATTAAACCATATCCTGCCGGAAAAGTATTGGAGGAGGAGTGGGGAGATTGTAAAGGAAAATCAACTTTACTTTCTACTATGCTCCGCGTTGCTGGTATTGACTCATATCCTGTGCTTATATTTGCCGGAAAAACCAGAAAAATTATTCCCGAAATTCCTTCACTTGCATATTTTAATCATATGATTCTTGCTGTTGACGGTGGAAAAAATGAAGATCTTATATGGTTAGATCCTACTGCACAGACCACTGCATACGGCGACTTTCCTGTGACTGATCAGAATAGATGGACATTAATTATCAATACCGATGCTCCAACAAAAAAAGGAATCGGTATTGATACGTCTATAGATGATATAAAAAACATTAATGGAGAAACTATCAAGAAACACCTCTACGTTTTTCAAAAAAGTCCTGTACTCCCTGCAGACTCAAATATCAGATTAACAAATACCAACATTAAGGTAAAAGAAGATTTGAGTGTAGAAGTGGTGCAAGAAGCAACTGTCACTGGAGATTTTAATGCAAGATTTAGAGCGCATTTATTAAGAGGATCTCATCGAGAACAAAGAATTAGTTTCCTACGTGATGCTTTTGAAGTTGATGAACGTGCAAAATTCGAACATTTTGAAACTTCTGACCTAAAACGGTTAGAACCGGAACTAAAGATTAAACTCACTTGGACATGTAAGGACTATATCTATAAAATGGGTGATCAATACATATTAGAACTACCCGTTGGGAATCATCCTTACGCAAAGTTGTTACGAGACGAAGAACGGGAACATCCAGTTGTTCTTGGTAAAGCAGACACTCTTGAAGATCATGTCACTGTTGAAGTGGAAAAACCATTCATTATAAAAATGGTACCAGAAACCAAAAAACTGTATACGGATGTCGCAGAAATCCAATTAAATTACAAGAAATCTGGTCGAAAGGCAGAGATGAAAAGAATCGTTCGTTACAACACACCAACTGTAGATAAGGATCAAATCGACAATCTCACGAATGTTGTAAAAGTCACATCAAATCAGAGTACAAAAACATTCATACTAACTCACAACCCGTAGAATACACCCATTACCACGTGTAATATATCTGTATAAAACAACCAAAGTCACATTCAAAGGAGTTATAGATGGCAGCAACTGATGAAGTCAAAGCAATTGAAGAGTTAATGGAAAGCCAAGAATTAATTGTTGAGCAATTAAAAAAGGTTATTATTGGTCAAGAGGAAGTTATCAACCAAATGTTGATGGCTCTCTTTGCAGGAGGGCACTGCCTTGTGGAAGGTGTGCCAGGATTAGCGAAAACGTTGATGATTAAAACACTCGCTCAGATCCTAAATCTCACATTTAAGCGGATTCAATTTACACCGGACTTAATGCCTGCCGATATTATTGGTACTGATGTGCTTGAAGAAGACCGGACTACAGGACAAAGATCCATCCGTTTTATACAAGGCCCTATATTCGGGAATATCCTCCTCGCAGATGAAATCAATAGAACACCTCCCAAAACCCAAGCTGCTTTATTAGAGGCGATGCAGGAACATCATGTTACTGCTGGTGGTACAGAATACCAGCTTCCTGAACCTTTCTTTGTATTGGCAACACAGAACCCTATTGAACAGGAAGGTACATATCCGTTACCTGAAGCACAACTTGACAGGTTCATGTTTAAAGTTGTAATAGATTATCCTGAAGAAGAGGAAGAGGTAAATATTGTAACCAGTACAACAGGAGCAGAGGAACCGGAACTTGAATCAGCTCTTTCTGGCGAAGCCATTGTTTCTCTACATCAGATTGTTCGTCGAGTGCCTGCTGCAGATAACGTAGTGCAATACGCCGTAAAACTTGCTCGTGCAACGCGACCAAAAGAGAAAGATGCTCCCGAATTCATCCAGCAGTGGGTCCGTTGGGGTGCTGGTCCCAGAGCAGGACAATATCTAATTTTGGGTGCTAAAGCAAGAGCTATTTTAAAAGGACGATACAATGCATCATGTGAAGATGTAAAATCTGTTGCTTCTTCTGTATTACGTCATAGAATTCTCACCAACTTCCATGCTGAAGCAGAAGGTATTGATACGGATGCTGTAATAGAACAACTTCTTGAAACAGTTCAAGAACCGTCTGTAAAAATGTAATACGATTGCTCCCAAATACTCGTAGCTTTATGAAAGTTTCAGTTATCATCCCTGTCCTTAATGAAGAAAAGGCAATCGCAAAAGTAATAAATGATATTCCGCAGGAATTAGTCCAGGAAATTATCGTTGTTGACAATGGATGCTCTGATAATACAGCAGAAATCGCACGGGATCACGGAGCGAAAGTTATTTCAGAACCGCGAAAAGGATATGGGAGTGCCTGTTTGGCGGGTCTTTCTGCAGTTGAATGTGCAGATATCATCGTATTCATAGATGGGGATTATAGTGATGACCCAACAGAATTGTCATTACTTATAAAACCAATTCAAGAAAACCAAGCGGATTTTGTCATAGGGTCACGTAAACCATCCGAAAAAGGCGCATTATTACCACAGGCACGATTCGGAAATAAACTTGCTACCTTCCTGATAAAAACCTTTTATGGAGTTAAATATACCGACCTTGGTCCGTTCCGAGCAATTCGACATTCACAACTCACTGCATTAAATATGCAAGATCGGACATACGGTTGGACTGTAGAAATGCAACTCAAAGCTGCCAAAATGGGGTTCCGGGTGCAAGAAATTCCAGTAAGTTACAGAAAACGTATTGGAACATCAAAAATTAGTGGCACTCTAATCGGTAGTGTCCGAGCAGGTGTAAAAATACTTTCGACAATCTTTCGTTGGGGTATACTACGTTGAACTCTCTTAATAGGGAATTAATTATTACTTGCCATCAAATCAAGTCTATGGATAAAACATGTTAGATCTCATTAACCAACATTTCTGGTGTATCAAATATTTTGATATTTTTGCAGATCTATCCGATGATGATGCACAGGCATTGGACAAGATTACCACATATAGAGAACTAAAACATGAAGAAATATTATCCGAAGAAGGTGTGTACTTAATTAAAAAAGGACGCATTAAAATATCAGATAATCCCAAAGAGACCGATTCTAAGAAGACCGTAAATAACACGACCCACTCAGGTTCGAAAGAAAATACCACTATTGAACCAACAACAATAGAAGTTTTAGAATCTGGAGAGATAATTGGGATAAATACTGATGAAAAAGAACATATAAACCCGTTTATATCTATAGTGACTTTAACAGAAGTTTGTGTAGGTATCATTTCTATTCGAGACTTTCTGTTTTTCCTAAAGCGAAAACCACATTTAGTTTTGCCTTCAAAAAACAAATTATTTAGGAAATTATTTCTTTTATTCTCAAGACATCTACGGTTGTTTTCTGATAAAAGATCAACCAAACAAGAATACAACATCTTGAAACGAAATTCAGTACCTGACTTTGGACGGTATAACACATTATCTAATTTGACCTTTCGCTCCGAATCCTCTCGATTGGCTTTTCTGTTACAAAATCTTGCAACTCCACCAGAGATAAATGGAATTGTTCGTGTACAGCGACTATCTCCTAAACGTATATCAAAATTAATTGGATGTTCTATGGAAACAACCGAGAAATCATTGAACACATTTAAACAGGCTAATATAATATATATAAGATGGGGAATAATACAGATTCAGGATCTTTGGAGATTAAAAAAGGTAGCCGATTCACGGTCGAAGACATTAAACACTTCAACTAATAACTCAACAACACCATCTGAGGAATTGGATTTTCAAGGTATCATCAATCCTCAGGAAAATGACAGGATACAATCTAACTCCGTTGTGTCTACTAAATAGTATCTTATGATAATCGTAACACAATGAAGAATGTTGATTTTATGAAACAGAGAAACCTTTATTTATCGATTGATCGACAAATTGTCGGTGACATTTACACAAATAGAGAGGTATTAGATAATCTAACTATCTTATGTGATGATTTCGGATCACGTTTTGCGGGAACTGCAGAAGAACAAAAAGCTGCCTACTTTATTTCTGACTCTTTTCTTCGTTACGGTCTTAAGAATGTTGAGTTAGAAGAATATCCGTATGCTGGATGGACACGTGGTACAGCCACTCTCTCAATAACCGAACCAATCAATCGTAATTTACATTGTATATCCTTACCTTACTGTCCTGCTGCTGAAATTACAGCTGAACTGGTTTCTGTGGGACAAGGAAGTCCACCAGAATATACTGAGCTTGGTAATACAGGCAATGGCAAACTGGTAATGGCAAAGAGTTCCTCTCCGATTGACCTTGGTAGATGGGTGCATCGAAAAGAAAAGTATGAACGTGCTGTTCTATCAGGTGCAGCGGCATTCATTTTTGTGAGTGAACATCCTGGCGTTGGTCCAGAAACAGGCAGTCTTCAAAATAATCGACCTGCTCCTATTCCAGGTATCTCAGTGTGTAAAGAGGATGGGGATTTTCTTACACGGTGTCTGGATCGGTACGGAAAGGTAACAATGCAATTGAAAACTAAGGACATTAATGAACCGCGAACATCATGGAATGTTGTTGCTGACTTACCTGGGAAGGAAAAACCTGAAGAAATGATCCTTGTTGGATGTCATTACGATGGACACGACATTTCACAAGGGGCACATGATCCTGCCTCAGGTATGGTGTCTGTTATAGAAGCTGCACGTGTATTATCTACCTATTCAGGTGATATGCTAAAGCGAACTGTACGTTTTATTGCCTTTGGAACAGAAGAAATCGGACTCACCGGAGCATTTCAATACGTTGAAGCACATGAGAGCGAATTAGATAATATTCGTTTTATGTTAAATATGGATGCTGCAGGTGGAACAAGCCGAAAAGGAATTGTATTACATAATTGGGATTCTTTGGAACCTTTCTTTCTTACAGCACAGAAACAGATGCATGCAGAAATGCCAGTAGGTCAAAAAGTACATTCTTACTCTGACCATTTTCCGTTTTTCTTAAAAGGTGTGCCATCCTGTCATATGGGTGATCCTACATCTGCTCCTTCTGGACGTGGATTCGGACATACGGCATACGATACTTTGGAAAAAGTAGCTTTAGAAAACCTGCGACTGGCAAGTTCCGTTGGTGCAAGAATCGCACTCAGGTGTGCAAATGAAGATGATTTTCCAGCAAAAAGAAGATCAGATAAGGAAGTACAGAAAATCGTTGATACCGATCCAGGGTTGGAAGGATATCGTATTTCACTTAAATTAAAAGTCTGATTTTCATTGTATATTAATTCCTTGTGAAACTATGACTAATGATATTCGGATATTTCTATGAGAAAAACATTATCCACATATAGTGTAATGACAAGATTGATTAAGAACTCTGGATACAAGAAATACATTCTATTGAGTTTTATCTTGATTGGAGTAATTATTTATATCCTCCGATTTGCGTTGGAGGATTTAGAGGCACAGCAAAACCTTCAAGATGCTGTGATGCAATCAAGGCGAACAGCAATTGTAACTGCTGTTGAACAGGCAAGTCCTGCCGTTGTCAATATCAGCGCAATTAGAAGTGTCACACAAATCACCTCTTTAGAACAATGGTTATGGGGTGACTCCCGACCTTTTCAGCGATCATTACGAGAAGTGGGTTCAGGTGTAATTATAAACAAAGAAGGTTATATACTGACAAATCACCATGTAATTGATAATGCAGAAAGAATCAGAGTCGCATTCGTTGATGGTAGAGAATTTGATGCACAGATAATCGGATACGACTTCTTATCTGATTTAGCACTGCTGAAAGTCAATACTAAGGAAGATTTACCGGTAATCATATGGGGAGATTCAGATAATTTGCTAATCGGAGAATGGGCACTTGCTATAGGGAATCCATTTGGATTATCTATAGGGACTGCACAACCTACTGTTACAATTGGGATAATAAGTGCTACACAACGATCTATGGTAGTAGATAACCGTTTCTACGAAACTCTAATCCAGACAGATGCCTCAGTCAATCCAGGAAATAGTGGTGGTGCTCTTGTCAATGTTCACGGTGAACTTATCGGCATTAACACTGTCATACGTTCAACGAGTGGTGGTTCTCAAGGTGTTGGATTTGCAATTCCAGCCAACAAAGCGAGAAAAGTAATTCAAAGAATTACTGACCATGGATGTATTATTCCACCATACATAGGTGTTTCAATACAACCGGTAACAGAAGATATGGCTGTCAAGCTATTAGGTAAGAAAGTTGCTGAAAATTCAGTTCTTTCAAGAGGTGTCTTGGTATCAGATCTTGAAAGAGACAGTCCGTTAGCTAATGCTGGTCTTAAACGCAGTGATATTATCTGGTCTGTTTCTGGACAAAGGGTAAAAGATGATTCCGATTTTAAAGCAGTTGTTCGTTTACTGCCACTGAATGAACCTATCAAATTAGAATACATTCGACGAGGAAATATAAGAAATACAACCTTGAATCTAAAAAAATTGGAATGGGAATACTCTCCTTCAAGATGGGGTTTCACACTCACTCAACCAGATAACGCAAAAGCGCGTAAATTAAACCACCACGGAGTCATTATCAGTAATTTTGATAGAGGAAGTGAACTCGCAGGACCTTTGAAAAAAGGAGATTTAATTTATCAGATCAATGATATTGCAATTCATACTCTTGAGGTATTTAAAATCGTTGATGAAAAGATACAGGAACCGAGTAGAATACAACTCTACTATGAACGGAACGGTAAATCAGACTATATATTTGTTACATTTAATAGAAACAATCGATGGAGATAAGTGTTGTTATAGTAGCGTTGTAGACGAATATACCATTTATATAAAATATATAAAAGCTCAGATATCGGAGATTGATATGAAATTGCAACTACCAACAATTATCATCGTATGCCTATCTATTGTTCTAATTATCATCATATATATATTTGTAGGTAAAAACCCAGAATACACTCTTGATACAACCGAAGAGAGTGAGGATTTCAATCTCATCAGAGTTGATGCCGCTAATGCATACAATTCACAAGATTACCTGCAAGCTATAGAACTATACGAACAGGCATTTGATTTACGTCCTGAAAATGCTGAGGTATGCAATGATCTTGCAGCAGTCCATTATGATCTTGGAATAAAATTCGCCGGACCAGAATGGCCCTCGTGGCCTGTCATCCGTTCAGATGGATCTGTAACAGACGTATTGGCAGAACTCAACCGCGCCTATAAACATGTTGAATCAGGTTATATTGTCATAGAAACTGAATCGGCAGAAATAGCAAAAGCAGTTGAGAATTATGCTAAAGACAACAAGGCTTCCGTTTACCCCTACAGAGGGAATAAAAAATACACCCTTAATATCCTAATTGGATCAACAAAGGATCATTTAGAACAAGCAAAGACATTATATCTACAGGCAATAGAATTAAAATCCACTTATGCAGCACCATATCGAAATCTCGGTTCATTCTTTGTTAAAATCGGATTGACCGGTAAGGCAATTAATTACTTGGAAGAAGCCTACAAACGCGAACGTAGCGACTCAGAACTGGGAGAATATCTGCAACAATTAAAACTCAATCATTAACTGACAACTTGTCGACAGATTTGTCTCTTCATTCTTTAATGCTACCTTCATATCCACTATCTCCTATTCCCTTTTTACTTCAATATCTTTTTCCCATCCAATGACATACTCTATTAATTATTCAATCTACATTAGTATTGAAGTTCGTACCAATGCGTATGTCGAATCTATTTGAAGTCCTAATTCTACAGCTGATCGGTCCTATTTAGATAGCAATTGCAATGAAATCTATCAATAAAAATGGTACAATATTCCTTGCATTGATGATGTAATTATAATAATTCAGAATTGATATACGATGAAACCACACTGAATACTTGTAATATTTGTTGTTAATCCATTATAATACAAGTTATGAATAGTCAATCCCAAAAACTGTGCCCCAATTGTGGGTTTTTAAATCCAAATAACAAATATTGTGGTGATTGTGGAAAATTACTTGATGAGACTAACACACCGTTCAGTAGTAAGTCTGTAAGTAATGCAGAAAGACGGCAACTTTCAGTATTGTTTTGTGATGTAATTGACTCTACAGCACTAACTGAACAACTGGATCCTGAAGACCTACGTCAGGTCCTTGATGCCTATCGTGCCAGTGTCGGAGAAGTGGTTATAGAATATGATGGACATATAGCGCGATATTTTGGGGACGGAATATTAGTATATTTCGGTTATCCAATTGCTCATGAAGACGCAACCCGTCGTGCTGTGCAAGCAGGATTAGGTATTGTTAAAGGTTTAGATGAACTGAATTCTCGTTTAATAGAATCCTTTGGTATTCAGATACAAGTCAGACTAAGTATTGATACTGGATTGGTAGTTGTGTGGGAAGTAGGTACACCCATTGGGAATTCGCAACAGGATTTGTCTTCACTTGAACGATACCATGGTGATGCAATAGATATTGTAGGAAAGACACCAAATATCGCTGCGAGAATGCAACAAGTTGCACCACCAAATGGAATTGTCGTTGGGGAAACCACACTTCGCTTGATTGAACGTTTTTTTGAATATCAAGATTTGGGTACAATTACACTAAAGGGTATTTCACAACCTGTACCAATATATCAGATCCTCGGTGAACACCCAGACAGTATACTTCCAACCTTTAGAAGAGAACTTACAACTACCCCACTCCAGAGTTTTGTAACACCCTTAATCGGAAGAACTCGTCAAGTCAACACACTAAAAGATAGATGGAAATCGGTGACAGAATCTTTCGGACAGGCTGTTTTGCTTGAGGGTGAAGCTGGCATAGGTAAATCACGAATCGTTGCTGTAATTGCTGAGCATGTCATCGAAAGGGATGCACAAATATTAGAATGTCGAGGGTCACCAGACACACAGAACAGTCCACTATACCCTATCTTAACACTATTAAAGCAACAACTGCTTCGGTTTGGTGATATGGATTCCGATAGTGTACGTTTTAATAAACTTGAACAATCCCTAAATTCACATGATCTGTCCAAATATCTACTCCCTCTACTGGCAGAACTATTAGAAATTGATGGTGATTACCAAACAATCGAGTTAAAACCAGCACAACTGAGAAGACGCACATTACAAGCTCTTGTACAACTTTTCCTAAAAACTGCTGAGGTAAAACCTCTCTTATTTATATCCGAAGATCTACATTGGGTTGATCCTTCAACACTGGATTTTCTCCATTTGTTGATTTCTCGGATACAAAATTCCCCTATTCTTGTAATTTTAACATCACGTGTTGAAAGTGATGTATATCAGGAATCGACACAGGTGGAGGGTAGAGCACGACTCAAGACACTTATTGATTTAGAATGGGTAACTCAGATGACATTGAAGCGTTTAAATCGAAATCAAGTTTCCAAGATGATTCTTGATGTTGCAGGGGATAAAGCAATTCCTATGGATGTGTCTAAGCAAATTGCATCAAAAACTGAAGGTGTTCCACTTTTCGTAGAAGAGTTAACTCGGATGGCTCTTGAATCTGATTTGCAAGATATTGATGTTTCTACTGAGATTCCAGCAACATTACAAGGTTCTCTAACTGCCAGACTTGATCAACTTGGAACACGCAAAGAACTTGTTCAACTGGGGGCAACCCTTGGTAGGGAATGGACTGCCGAACTGCTTTATAAGGTTATCGTAAACTTGACAGAAGAACCAGAAATATCCGACTTTCCTACTGCATCTGATCAATTAACACCGTTCCATACATTTCCAATACAGGAAGATAACTTTCCAGAACTTAAACAGGAATTACAGGCACTTGTTGCAGAAGAAATATTGAGATGTCGTAAGACACATGATGATAAAGAGATATATTCCTTCAAACATCCACTGATTCGAGAAACTGCCTATCAAGCATTATTAAAAAGCACAAGACAGACCTATCATAGAAGAATAGCAATTGTATTACGAGAATCATTTGCGGATATCGTTCGGGTACAACCAGAATTGATTGCATATCACTACACCGAGGGAGAACTTCCTGAACGGGCTATCGAATTTTGGCAACAAGCAGGTCTACGTGCCGTTGAACGATCAGCGAATGTTGAGGGAGTTAGACACCTTACACAGGGGTTAAGTCTCTTAGAAACCTTACCAAATTCTCCCGCTCGGGCTGCTCGTGAATTGGTAATTCAGACAACATTAGGTCCAGCACTAATTGCGACTAAAGGCTATGCTGCACTTGAAGTTGAAC
Organism: uncultured bacterium; assembly: GCA_964652195.1. Taxonomy (GTDB): domain Bacteria; phylum Poribacteria; class WGA-4E; order WGA-4E; family WGA-3G; genus MSPOR6. Next base: position 24,294 of record CAZZBB010000047.1, read on the forward strand.
AGACATATACTCGTGCAAAGACACTCTTAGAAACTATGCCAAACAATGAACGGATGCTTCTACGTTTCCCAATTATGTTCGGGTTATGGCTTTCCGATCTTGTGAGGGCAAAATTACAAAATGCACGAGAACTCGGTGAACAGTGTTTAGTTATGGCAAAACAACAGGATAGTGCTGTCTTGGAAGTTGAAGCACATCGCGCATTAGGTGCTACACTATACTATCTTGGGGAGTTTAAAATGGCACGGGCACATGTGCAGGCTGGTATTTCTCTATATAATCCACACCAACATCCTGTAGATGCATTCTTTCACTATCTTGCTGATCCCGGTATGACATTGCACGCATACGCATCTCCTCTAAACTGGTGTTTAGGATATCCTGAACAAGCGGAAGCCCAACTACAAGCATCACAGCGGATGGGTGAGGAACGTCCACATCCATTCAGTCAGGTTATTTCTTTACATTTCGGTGCTCTTCTATACCAACAACTTCGTGACTTAGAGAAGGTTAACTCCTATGCTACGGAATTGATTTCTATATGTCAAGAGCACGATTTTACTGTGTGGGAACCTACAGGAAGAATAATGAAAGGATGGGCAATGCTAATGAATTCTGAGAATTCGGATGAAGAAGGTTTAGACCTAATTCGAGAAGGGATCGAAGGTTGGGAAGCTAATCGTTCACGGGTTTTACGGCCAATATATCTGGGGATGTTAGCACAAGCTTATGGACAGGACGGAAAAGTTGAAGAAGGTCTACAAACCTTACAAAAAGCTTTTGAAGCAATTGCTGAAAGCGGAGAACACACAAATGAGGCGGAACTATACCGTCTACAAGGTGAACTTTTATTAAAATCGATCCCTGAAAATCAGAGTGTATATTCATCAACTATAGGTGAGGTAGAAGATACTTTTTTGAAATCGTTGACCATTGCACAACACCAAGAAGCAAAATCATGGGAACTCCGAACTACTATCAGTTTATGTAAGCTTATGACAACACAGAATCGACATAAAGAAGCGTATGACCTATTAAAACCTATCTATGAATGGTTTACTGAAGGGTATGACACTGTTGATTTGATAGAAGCACAAACCCTTCTGCAATCCTTACAGGGAGAGATAAAAACATGAGACTCGGTGTCGTTGGAATTTGTAGTGATTTCCGATCACTCAATCAAGAAGAAATTGATGCTGTGCAGGAATTAGAGTTTACCGGTGTAAGTTACCATTTTTCCAGTTCTAAGATTGCTGAAGTTTCATCAGAAGAATGTGATAATTGTCGTTTTCTCCTTGAAAAAGCACAACTTGATTTGGTACAATTTGGAATAACTTATGATCAATGTCTATTTGATCCGAATTCGTTAATACGGGAAGCTGCTATCAAAGCGGTGAATTGTGGTATGCCTGTGGCAAGGGATCTCGGTGCTTTTCATTATCTATTTAGACCGGGTAGTCTAAATCCAGATGGAGCATGGACATCGCATAAGGACAATCATCTACCAGAATCAATGGATCGGCTAATTGAAACACTAAAACCGATCGCAGAAAACGCTGAGAAGACAGAGATAACGCTTGTGATGGAAACCCACGCAGTCTCAATAATGGGTTCTCCTGAAATCTGTAAAGAAATTGTTGATAAGATCGGATCTGATCGTCTCAGGATTGTTATGGACTTCGTAAACCATTTCCAATCTCTTAAACAAGTCTATGAAAGTGTTGCACGGCTTAACCATATTTTCGATGTCATGGGACCGGTCGCACCAATGGCACACATAAAGGACATTTCTGTTCAGAACGGCTTAGTTCTGCATCTCAATGAAGAAGTTCCCGGTGAAGGGGAATTAGAAATTGGGGTAGCATTACAACGTTTTAACGATCTCTATCCTGACGGTTATGGTTTGATAGAACATCTACCAATTGAAAAAATACCTCTTGCGAATACAAATGTACGTAAAATTGCTGCTGAAAATGGGGTAAGTATTTATTAAAGGGAGGATTTGCATCATGCTAAAGAAAAAACAGATTCTATTGCTTATTCTCATGATAGGAATGGTCATTGTATCGTTCTCAGCCTTTGCTCAGGAGGAAACTGTCGCTGATGAAATACAAAGTGGTGTAAAGAGTATTTGGGAGAGAGTAAAATGGCCGATTATTGCTGCCGTTTCGATGTTTATCTTCCAAGGTATCCTTTATATTATTAGTTTATTTAAAAAGGACAGATTACAAAAAACCATCCTCAATAAGTATGTAGTGTTTCATATGAAGGACGGACATCGATATCAAGGCACAATGCGTTTAGATAGCAGAGGGGCAGAAATTGTATCTGAAGAATCCAGACAACGGGGACATGCCCCCAGTTATATATTCCGGCCGAATGAATTGGATAACAGAATTGGAGCATATATCCGCTATTTAGATACGATGAATGATCGAGAAAAGCAGGAACGGAAATGGGAACATGAACGTCTTATTCATCCACCACTTACCCATAGAGTCGTCCGGAAAGCACGAAATATGATCATTGAACTCAATGCAGCTGCCAAAAATGCAATTAGTATGGTTTGGGGTGGAATAAAGAATATGGCTTCTCCATTACAGACACAATTAAATCGGGTAAATACAGAAGTTTCTGAACTTGGGGGTAAGGAAGTATCATTAGATGATCAAATAAAAGGTATGCAAGAAGAAACAACATCATTCCTACAAGAGGAGAGTTATGAAAGAATTATTGAACGCCTTGTAGGAACTCGTGTGAAAATTAGAATTGGAAATGTAACACACGCAGATGGCGAATATATGGCTATCTTCAAAGATTACAATAAAAAGCATATGTCCTTCATGAATGTTCGGGATAAAGATAACAACGGTTTCAGAGACCAATGGGGATACGATTTCGAATATAAAGGAAATATTAACAGTTTCAACAGGCGGGATGATCGTGGACTTAGGTGTCGTATGGTAGAGAGGGATGGCAAATACTTTTTGGTCTTAGAAAATAATACATCCTATTCTATACAAGTAGGGAAGATACGACTATTCGATCCAGGTGGTTGGGAAAGAAACATGGAATTTAAATGGCACGTTGAACCACTCAGCGTCAGGAGAATAGAGTTAAATCCTGTGATCCAACATCGAGTCGGACCTTTTGAACGGATTACCACACCACAACGTCTAACACCCAGACACTTTAAAAAAATAGGTCTGGATTTTCGATCATTTCGGGATGCTGATGTCATTTTCCCACGTAAAGATGTATGCACAATTATAGAGAGTGCTGAGAAACGACAACAAGAACTGTTTTCTATTTCTTCTTTGACAGACGCTATTCTTGACCGAAGTGAAACTGAAGAAATACCACTCCAAGATTCTGAAGGCAAAGCAATTCATGGAATGAACTTGGTTCATGGCTATGTAACTAACGTCAATGAAGAAAGAATTGACTTGAAAACAATTGATTCAAGCTATAGCCGTCGCTGGGAAGTAGAAAGTGCATATTCGCATTTTGACAACTCCTTGCGGTTGAAAATACCTATCCATCGACGTACGATCCCATATTTTGCGAATCGTATAGCATCACAGAATATATTGGTTGAACAAATTAGTGAAAACCAACTACATAAAGAGACATTCTCTCAGTTAACCCTTCCCACTAAGTCAAGGAATGGAAAACCACGAATACCATTAAAGAAATTATTACCACGACCTGAGTTTAAATTACCACTAAAGGTTATGGCATTAACAGGAAATAGTTCTAATGAAGAGTTTCCAATCCTCCAACAGTTTGAGTACGTAAGTGAACACCGTATGCTATATGAATCTGTAAACAACTTACGTAATGACCGACTCGCCAAAATGGACATTTTATGGATCGGCAACGGTGAGATTTATAAATCGGGCTACCGTCTTAATATTGATACAGAACATCGAATAAAGAACTTCGCCAGTCAAGGTGGTATAGTAATCGTCTCAGGACAAGATATAAAGGCAAACTCAAGACAGAGACGAGGGGCTGGATGGATTCCTGAACCTTTAACAGGAATTGAATACGAGGAAACAGATGAGTGTTTACCAACATCTAAAGGAAGAAGGAGTAAGGTCTTTCGAATACCGCATATTCTCAACACTACACCAGATACAAAAGAGATCCCTGGTATTCGTCTTGATGATATGTGGGTAGATCCCCTTGGCAAATGGAATTCACTTGCGGAATCCATAACTCATGATGCTTCTGCTTTACTCACCCTTCCATTTCAACAAGGTTTATATATTGTCACAAGCTTAAAGAATGATACAGAAAACGATGTTAAGATTAATCACAAATTTATGGAAAACCTTCTACATTTCTCTGTTCGATGGAAAGATAACCAACGGTGGAGACAAAGGTTTATTCGATGATAATTTCTACGGTTAGCTAACCAGAACAGCGGAAGATTTATCGTTTTTAAACAAATTAGGTTCGGCTACTAACCGAACCTAATTTAATGAAGATAGGATATGAGATTTAGTTATATATTATTGATTCTCTTTCTTTTCACCATTTTTTTGCTGAGTTTTTGTAACCCCTTCGATTATTCCATTCCCATTTTCTAATGCCTTAACAATTTCCTCAAGTGCTTTACCAGTGTCCTCATGGGATTGCAGGAGTGTTCGAATTTGATCTGCTAATGTAGGTGTCTGTTCATCTGTATTTTCAACAGATTTAGATTGCCCGATATATATTTTTCTTAATGCAGCATCAAATGATAGATCTGCAGCAAGTCCATGATCAGCTGCTTTGACAACAATTGTTTTCAATGTTGGCAGTTCTCGAATTGGGTCTGTTAGAGAACTTTCTTGAGGACCATTCTTTCCATTTTTCTGTTTAGGTTTAACGAATATAGGTTTAATGAAAAAAATACCTTCTTCAATTGGTATTACATGCATATTCCCCGGTATTATGTCATTGTTTGCTCGTAAATCCCTAAATGTCTTTGCCAGTCCTGAGTCCTTGGTAATATCATCCTCTACATGTTTTGGACCTACTACATTCTTGTCAGAAAGTGTATACACAATCCGTTGTCCATAGTGTGGTGGATCACACCGGGTAATCATCCATCCCTTCATGAAGATATCTCTTTTTAGTGGTGTAAATGGAACCATGCTAACAAATTCAACTGAGTCTTCACCGGGTAATTTTAACATAATATAGTAAGGCATCATTTCATGATTTGGAGTTTCAGAATAATAAGCTTCCTTGGAAATCTTCCATTGATTATCATTGTCAATAAATTTCCTTTCATCAGTTACATGATAACTCCCATACATCTTTGCTTGAATTCTTGTTAAGTAATCTGGAAATCTACGGTGTATTTTTAATCCTTCTGGCATATCACTTATATCTTTAAAGAGTCTAGGAAATATCTTTTTATAGATATCTGTATAAACTTCATTTTCTATATCTGTATAAAAATCTACTGTTCCATTATATGCGTTAACTACAGCTACACCTGAATTTCGTATATAATTGAACTTTTTGAATCTCTTAAAACGAGGTTCTGTATACAGTTCAAGGTCGTTATCTTCAATTGGGGCGGTATCATCTGAATAAAATTGTGCATTTGGAAACCGATTGCTTGTCACATAAAAATCCACCATCCACCACAACTGACCATCGTGAATAACAATATAGGGATCAGGATCAAAATCAAGGAATGGCGCAATATGTGACAGCCTATCTGTAACAAGTCGTTCATTGCGTCGCGTGCCAATATTACGCCAATACATGACACGACTATCCGGTTTCAAGTTCTGATTTCGTAAAATAAACACTGTTGAGAATCGAGCAGCAAAACAGATTCTTCTGAGTAATCCACCTAACCGGACACCACCGTTACCTGAATAGTGATATCCTAATCTATCATTAGTTTCATCAGTTTCAACATCTTCCAAACCTTGTTTTACAACATTGTATTCCGCTTTATCTGTATTTACAATGACGTAATCTTTTGTCATTTCTCCGTAATATATTCTTGGTTGTTCTACCCTTAATTCTGGATAATTTAATCCCTCTTTTTGTTTGATTGGTACACTATGCACCCATAAATCTGGTGAACTACCATTACTAACTACTTCGTTGACAGGAGCAACACATACCCCATAGCCATGTGTAAACTTTAGCTTTAATTCACCCCACTCTCTTGGACCTGGATCAGGATCTATTTCACGTGCAGCTATCAAGACCTGTCTATATTCTTCAGTTGAAGTAGAATCTGTAATTAGATTTTGATTTTCTTCAGAAGTGGAACCATCAGTTTCTGTAGTCTCTGTATTGTCGTTAATAGACGTATTTAATCGATATCTGTCGACGTCAGCATATGGATGAAAGTCATGGTGTTGTTTTATCTCTTGATTTCTAAGGATATGGTAAAAAACTCTACGATCCCAAAATTGTATATTCTCTTTGATTTCTGGATTTCGTTCAATTGTATCAAGTGTTGTCATTCCTTTTTCATATCGAACACTCGTTATATCTATTAAATCGAAGGCTTTTCTGGTGTCTGCTATATGTTCCTTTAAGAAATCACTTTCTACTTCAATTGCATCCTGCGTAGCTCTGACTTCCCAAAAGTTTGCTGCCATTGGATAAAAGTAAATTAGAAGGACATAACTAGCCAATGAAATACCTAAGGACGCATACCAGAGGATACGTTTTCTCCAGAAGATATTGAATATTATGACTGTACCTATCCCCAATAAAATGAGACAATAGATACGTGTTGACATAGCAAGTATATTGTCCGCAAAAAAGAGTCCATGGTATTCAATGAAACGTTTTGACAGTGATGGTGTATATACCTTGCTCCATAAGTTCACATAACTTCGCCAGATACCTGTCCCGAGTAACATTATCCATAGATATGAACCATGTAATATGATATGTCTTTTTACCAGTCCCATGGAACGGGCATCACGACGATAGTAGAAGTTATAAAGTAATCCTACAACAATGCAAGTAGACCACAACAATACCTCTATCCATAGACTTATAGATTTATGTATTGGGAAGGAGAATAGATAGAAATTAAGATCTCTTCCAAAGTGAAATGGTTCCACCTTCTCTGAAGGTCGTTCAAGAAATCTCAGGAAATCCATATGTAAGGACATCATCGGTGTGGCAAGGACAATAGCAAACAGAATAGTAATACCGAAAACAGTACGATGAAAGGATACGGTGCGTTGATGTGTCCATCGGGCAAATTCCCTCGGTTCCGGGCAGAGACGGTTAGCAATTGCTGCATTTACATTCATGAATACTACAGCAAATATAAAAAACCCAAAGAAAAGAACCCATTTGGCTTTTCTAAGAGTCCAAAATGGATCAAAGTAATTCACAGCTTCGAAAAACCACAGGTATTCAATGTATAGATATGCAAAGGGTGAGATACTGCTGAGAAGTGCTGCTCCACCTATACCCCATAAAAAATATGCTTGGATCTTTAGTGCAAGTTTACGATACCATATCCCACGTCGAAACCGGATAATACCCCAAACCAATGTGATACCAAACAAGACTACGTTGAAAATTAACCATGCAATTGCAAGATCAGGGTTCATAAGATATACCTCTTACGATACATTGGAAAGTGATGTAAAAACGTCGATATAGGTAAAAATTCTAATAGAAAAAGGAGCGTTTTTTATTATAATTAGAATAACACCATATTTCCGCATTGTCAAGACAATCAGAATTCTCTTACATTGGGGACAGGTTGAATCAATAGTATGAATTTCTGGATAATTTAATACTGACAACTGAATACTACTGGTAGTATCTGAAAACTTGTTTTTGTTTTTTATAAAATCTGCTATAATGCAGATGTCCTGCAAGATAGGCTTGCAACTTACGACTTATACTTACGAATAAGTAAGGAGGTATGTAATGTTTGGTAAGAAGAAAAAAGCTGCTTTGATTCCAACAATTAGTTCAGGAGTGGCTGGTCCACTTGGTGTCCTACATCTTCCCCGTTTTTGGTCAAAAGTACTGATGGATGCAAAAGGTGTCCTACATGCGGATTACCCTGCATGTGGAGCAGGTTTTGATCAAATGGTATTAGATGGTCTCGGACTTGATAAAGACGCTACACTGGCATATATTAGTGACAACTCACCCACATACCCTCAATTTGAAGCTTGGGTTTTAGAGCAAAAAGGTGGTAGCCTTGATGCTGATGCTGTCGCTGAATTGAATGCTGCAATCACGGGATACAACCACGATGACGATACCCGGACAGGTATCCTCGGTGCAAGCGGCGTCGATGATGATGGGTCAATTTTAGATGCTGTCAACCTTAACAACATTGATGATTGGTATGAATTTCATGCAAGTATAGATTAATACATTAGGTATTTCATGTAGACGGGGTTAAACCTCGTCTACATGGAATATTCCTCTCCTTCCTTTCTAAACCTATTTTTCATCATTCAACTTCAGTCTATAATGTTACACCTGATTACTACCAAGAGGATACATACATGAAGGTACAATTTATTGTAATCTCCCTCTTGTGTCTATTACTTCTGCCATATTCCTATGCGACCGTTCCTTCGAAATACGCGGAAAAATCCGATGAATGGTTTCGTAGTAAGGAAGGTCTGATTATTGCGGACAACGTTCTGACATGGCAGACACCTTCAGGGAGTTGGCCTAAGAATAAAGACACCGCATCTCAACCATTTGATGGCGATAGTGAGGATCTGCACGGAACGTTCGACAACGGTGCAACGACTGACGAACTACGATTTGTGGTTCGCGCATTTCGCGTTACAAACGAGCCGCGCTACAAACAAGCATTTCTCAAAGGTCTTTCCCATATCCTTGAAGCCCAATACCCTACTGGTGGATGGCCTCAGTATTATCCGATAAGCAAAGGTTATCATCGCCATATCACATTCAATGACGATGTTATGGTGCGAATTCTCGAACTTCTCCGAGATGTCTCTGAATCTTCAGATTATGAGTTTTTGAAAATGGAGGACCGTACTAAGGCTAAAGATGCTGTAAACAAGGGCATTGACTGTATCCTGCGCACACAGATCAAACAGGATGGTAAACTCACTGCTTGGTGTGCACAGCATGACGAAAAGACATTTGAGCCTGCATGGGCGCGTACCTATGAGCCACCATCGATCTCAGGGGCTGAAAGTGTTGAGGTCGTTCGATTCCTGATGTCTATTGAAGAACCCACACCGGCAATCATTGATGCTATTGAAGGATCTGTCGAATGGTTCAGAAGTGCCACAATTCAGGGTATACGCTTAGAGAAATTCACTAACATAGAAGGACAGGAGGATAAACGGGTCGTGAAGGATCCTGATGCCCCTCCAATCTGGGCGCGTTTCTACGAGATCGGTAGCAACCGTCCAATCTTTCTTGACCGTGACTCGGTAGTCCGTTACTCGTTCTCTGAGATAACTCAGGAACGCCGTACTGGCTATGCATACTACGGTGGATGGGCAGCGAGGTTAATCACAGAAGAATATCCACGTTGGAGAGAAAAACACAAACTCGTAAGTGAATGACTAAGTACCAGAACTCTTATAACATTTCTAATAATTAGTGTCTCTTTAATGTAGCATAAACTTTCAGTTTGTGCGAAATTTCAACACAGACTATATACCTGTTCATGGAGTAAACTTTTATAGAAATGGTATAAGTAGCGATTTCTGAATTTTAAAGCAATAATTCCTCCTAATTTGAACCTGTCTTCACTACTCGTCCGATTTCGATGTAAGTTCAATTACACTACCAGTTTCAGATGATTTAAGACCTGCCAATAGAATTTCAGTCACATGCCGCGCCGTATACACATTAGAGAGAGGAGGTTGTGTACCTTCTCGAATATGATCGGCAAAGTGTGCATGCATACCACTGGGGGCAACATCACTACAGTCAATTGCTTTTGTGTCGACAGGAGCACTCTCGCGTGTATATGACGTTGGTGTCCATTGTGTCAGAGCAGCACCATCTCTACCCGGCATAGTGAACTTTCCAGCAGTTCCATGTATACTCGACTCACCTGTCCGTGCGGGGTCACACCAACTGGTCTCGGCTGTAACGATACCGCCAGATTCCATCTCAAGTACAAGTGTTGCGACATCTTCTAATTCGGTTGGTTTATCGAAAGTAGAGACAAAACCTGTAACCCGTTTGAATGTACCTAACATTGCGACGAGACTGGAAACTGCATAAACCCCCATATCGAATAATGCGCCTACGCTTGCTTGTTTCGCATCAAAAAACCACAAATCGTCTCCACTCTCACCGAAAATATCTCGGATTTCAGCATAGTATATCTCGGGTCCACCATGACTAACACGCATTCTGGCACCAGAAACCCGTCCTATTGCTTCTTCGGCGATGAGTTTGCGTACCTTATAGGTACCACTACTGAAATGTGGCAGACACATTACTGTTTTACCACTCGCTTCAGATGCCTCTACAAATTGATCGGCTTCATCCATATCACCACACAGAGGTTTCTGCATTAATACATGCTTTCCTGCTTCGAGTGCTTTCACACCCCATGGAACATGCAATGGATGGGGTGTGCCAACAAGAATAGCGTCAAGTGTGTCGTCGGCAATAATTTCATCGTAATCCTGTGTCCAGTGTGGAATATCAAATTCTTGACATTGATGTTTAAGACGATGTTCTCGTCTTCCGCCAATAACAGCAACATCAAAATCTTCACCGTTCTTCAAATCTGGGAGGTGCATTCTGCAGACAATCCCACCTGCCCCAATAACTCCAAGTTTTATTTTATTCATACTACTAATATTTCCTTGTAGTCAAATCTAAAATACATATACAATAAAGGAGAGTCCTTCTAAGAAATTCCTTAAATGTAATTTATATATCGTATATCACTCATGAAACAGTTACGAGATAAGTCACTTAAAAACTTTTTAAGACAGTCTGGTCCACCAGCAGTAGATTTAGTATTCGTTTTACAAGATGTTGAAGATCCTGTAAACGTTGGCGCTGCTTTCCGAATTGGTGATGCATGTGGCGTATCTGAAATAGTGTTAGCAGGAATCAGTGCACAACCTCCTCATCCTACAATTGCTGGTATCGGTCGTGGCACCCATCGTCGAGTTCCTTGGCATACAACTAAATATGCTGCTGACGCTGTTAAGGAATTTCAAGATGACGGATATGGTACCTTTGCAGTAGAAGTCACCTCTGATTCTGTTCCATATAATAGTGTTGAATACCCAAAGAAAGTCTGTTTAATTGTTGGTAACGAATATCGAGGTGTTTCTAAACGTACGCTTGAAACTTGTGATAAATCAATATACCTTCCGATGTATGGAAAAGTGGGTTCATTGAATGTGCATGTTGCACTTGCAGTTGCTGCTTACCATATTCTACATCCATGATTCAGGAATGTATTAGTTTTGATACACGTCATATTCGTATATAATCGTTAGTAAAGTATAAAATTATTTCACTCATAAATAGCACTAAATCAACATTATTATTCACCGATTGGTGTCAAATGAACGTTGCGGAATGCCACTGGACCATGATCCCCCTGTAATAGAATCGGTCCCGTAGCTGCTTCTTCTGTTAACATGGCACCACGGGTACAACCTACCACTTCAACATTTTTATGGACGACATCACCGTTCCAAACGACTTCCACAAATGTTGCATGGGAGATCTTATTGTTGTTAGCATCGAATTTTGGAGCATGGAATGTGATATCATACGTTTGCCATTCTCCTGGTGGTTTACTGGCATTTACACGTGGTGGCACACCATCCACAGGTTTATTGTCAATCCAACGACAATAAACACCTCCGCATGTTCCATACTTAAGTTCAGTTTCTCCCCAACTATCTAATATCTGTATTTCATACCTACCCAGAACATAGACACCAGAGTTTGAACCTTGTGGTACCATGAATTCTACATGGATTTGACAATCGCCGTGTTCATACTCTGTGTAAAGATCTTTTGTTCGTCCTGTCGGACCATTATAGAATATATCCTCGCCTGGTGTGGTTGTAAGTAATTTGTTATCATCTGGATTCAGTGCAACGTCACCGATTGCTGACCATTCATGTTCTGTACCGCCACCACGGGGTAACCAACCACTCATATCCTTACCATTAAAGAGATTAACTTGAGACAAATGGATTCCTCCTATTGGATTTATACTACTGCTGAAAGATCCTGCTGCAGTTAAGTTTTTGTTGACTTATTTTGTTATTTGACATATCTTATTGTCTAAGAAAATACAAAAAAGAAACTAAGTGAAAATATGGATCTAATGGAGATGTAAGGGAACAGAAACAACTATGAAAAACGCGTTCTTATTTTTATTTTTATCCGTACTCCTGGGGTCATTTGTTATAATTAAAATCACTACCCTCCAAGCAGAAACCACACCTACAGAGAATACCGCTAAAGAAAACATCAAATCCCCTTTCGCTGAAGGTTGTAACAAGTGCCACGGAGATGAAGCCGCATATAAAGAATGGACTCAAGCAGGACATTCACATGCTTTGGTGAATTTAATTAAAGGTCCTTATGAAGTTAAGACATCATGTTTAAGCTGCCATTCTTCAGGCTATGCGATGTTTGCCGAAGGTGCTATTCAGGGACACCCTTATAGTGAGAAAACTGCCGTAAATGCAGTTGCTTGTTCTTCTTGCCATTCTCATGCCAGTAAAGAAGAGAGTTTACTGGTAATTCCTGCCAAGAAACTTTGTGTAAACTGCCACAAAATGGATTGCGGTTGTGCTGGGGCCGGAATTGTTCACCAATCACAATCCGAGATGTTCTTAGGTCGCGAAGGTGCAGGTGTAAGACGGATGCCATCACCGCATGTCCGGGCAATGAAAAAACGATGCGTCCATTGTCATATGGCAAAAGAGGATCCAGAGAGCATCGCTAAACATGGTGGACATACCTTTAAGGCTGAATTTAATATTTGTAGCACCTCTGGTTGTCATGATAGTGCTGATAATGATATGGCAAAAAGACTTCCACAGTATAAAACTGAAATAGAGACAAAAATGAAGGAAGTTAAAGCCATCTTAGACAATGCAACTGATAAGACTTCGCAAGCCTATATTGACGCAAAATTAAACTACGATATGGTTAAGGGTGACAGCGGTTATGGACTCCATAATATCCCTTATGCACGTGCTTTATTGGACCACAGTTTATCTCTAAAATCGGAGATAAAATAGGGGTGTAGGGATAATGCCTGTTAGAATTCGCAACTATAGAGAATTAGAATTATTTGTCACCATTCACCATATTTTTTAGTGGTACATCTTTCTCTTCAGGTATATAGAAACTCATTGCATTGTCAACAACGCCGAGAAGTTGTTTCTGCACTGGATTACATTTTTCAACCAATTCATCAGGCATCATGATATAGTCCATTGGTTTAACCCAACGATAAGCATAACCCATAAATATAGTTTTTCTCGGGAAACCGGACCAGTTATGACCGATGCCGTGGTAAGTCCGTTGTTCAAAAAGGAAGGCATCACCAGCATTTACATTCATTGAGATTGCCCCGCGTGCCCATCCTGTATCTGGATCACGAGCAGGCATACCTGTTAATCTATTACTTCCAGGTACTAAAACAGTTGCCCCTGAGGCTGGGTCTGATTGATCACTGATAGCATAGGCAATTTTTAGTAAAATACGCGGATGGGGTTCCTGCATCTCTCTATATGAAGTTCCACCATCACGGTGAAGACCTATTTTAGTCTTTACATCCTCGGTAGGTTCATCTTTTGATGGCAGTACAATCAGATGTGATGTAATCATCTGGATGTTCCAATTCAATACACCGCATGCGTACGGAAAGGTGTTATGCCAGTCGAGAAGTTGGAGGAATGCATCATGATATGTAATACAATTACGTAAATTCAGTTTACCGTCTGGATCCAGATTACCTGCTTCAATCTGTTTTGCATGAACTTCATCAACAGCCTCGTTTATTTCTGACACAACATCAGATGGCAATGCGTCTTTAATAAGTAAATATCCATTATTATCAACAAATTCTTTTTGCTGAGGTGTTAGAACTACTGAACCATGCATTTCATTCGTCGTTTCCATTTTTTTATCCTTTGAAGATATACTTTGTTTTACAGTGGACATATCAAAGTTGAATAACTTAATTATACAAGGATTAATAGTAATTCTCAAGAATTTAATTCAAGTATCAGTGGTATAATACTCAAGACAAACCCACTGGGTTCGGAATCAATATTGACACCTACAATTCCAGAACAAACTTTTCAGAGAACTGAAACCGGTCAAGTATCATTCCATCGTGAACAATCTCTTCAAGGACGCAATCCTCTCGGTGCCACTTGGCGCGCCATCTTAATTGGAACCATCCTCACCATACCCAATGTCTATTGGATCTTAGATTCAGCAGGACAAGGGTATCCTACGACCATCTCCCTCTATTTTAATGTAATATTCTGCATATTCATCCTTACAGGGGGAAATTTAGCCATAAGACGTATTACCCCAAGTATTGCTTTCAGCCAAGGTGAATTGTTAACCATCTATGTCATGCTTGCTATTGCCTCTTCACTGGCAGGACACGATGTGTTGCGTGTCTTAATTCCGATGATTCCTTATGCTTTCTGGCACGCAACACCAGAAAATGATTGGACACACCTATTCCATCGATATATACCTGATTGGATAGCTGTCAAAGATAAGAGATTCCTAACAGAGTATTATCGAGGTGATACAAGCTTCTATCAATGGGAAATCATCGAAGGTTGGGTTACAACCACCTTAACCTGGGGTGGATTCCTATGTGCGCTTGTCCTTGCAATGGTTTTCATCAATGCTCTTGTCCGTAAACAGTGGACAGAACACGAAAAACTCAGTTACCCGATTATTCAACTACCATTGGAAATGACAAACTTCGGTAGATCAAATCTACTAACCAACAAGGTGATGTGGTTGGGTTTCGGTCTTGCAGGAGCAATTGATATCCTTAATGGACTACACCATTTATACCCAACTGTCCCCAGTTTGGGGGGTCGTCTATACGATTTACGGCCATTCTTCACACAAAAACCGTGGAGTGCCATCGGTTGGACACCAATGGCAGTATTCCCGTTTGCTGTTGGAATGGCGTTCTTTATTCCGTTGGATCTCTCATTTTCATGCTGGTTCTTCTATCTGTTCTGGAAGGTTGAGAGGATCTTTGGAGATGCTTTAGGAATCAGAGGCATGCCGAATTTTCCTTTCACAGATGAACAATCCTTTGGAGCGTATATCGGATTATTTGTTATTGCAATTATTGCTACCCGGAAACACCTGACACATGTGATACAACACATATTTAAACCGATACAAGCAAACGATTCTGATGAACCGATGTCCTATAGAGGAATGTTGATCTGTCTAATTCTGTGTCTCATGTTCCTAACAATATTCTGCAATGCTGCAGGGATGTCGATGTGGGCAATTTTGATATTCTTCGGTATCTATTATGCGATATCTACAGCGGTAACACGTATGCGTGCAGAACTTGGATCCCCTGTTCATGACTTACATTTTATCGGTCCGGATGAGATGATGCCGCGTATCTTTGGAACGCGGTTTATTGGTCCCCGAAACCTAACGATGTTGGCATATCTGTTTTGTATAAATCGTGCTTATCGGGGGCACCCTATGCCACATATCTTAGAAGGATTCAAACTTGCTGAACGGACGCGGATTTCTAACCGTTGGCTACTTGTTGCAATGTGCGTCGCTGTAGTTATTGGCACTTATGGGTCATTTTGGGCATTCTACCATATCTCATACATAGAAGGTGCACGTGATTGGTTTGCAGGTAGGCCGTTTAACCGACTTCAAAGTTGGCTTACATCACCAAGAGCACCAGACGTCCCTGCCATTGTAGCTATGATTGTTGGGTTTTTAATAACAGGTTTCTTAATGATAATGCGAATAAAACTATTTTGGTGGCCGTTTCATCCAGCAGGTTTTGCGATTTCGAGCAGTTGGTCAATGAATGTGTTCTGGTTTTCTATCTTCGTTAGTTCCGTTATCAAGTGGTTAATTCTGAAACAGGGTGGTATCAATTTGCATCGTAAACTCATACCATTTTTCCTTGGATTGATTCTCGGAGAATTTATCATAGGTAGTGGTTGGAGTCTTATCGGAATTACACTTAATAAACCTATGTACCGTTTCCTGTTTTAAGTGAATTTAGGATATTATGTTGATATGTCAGTAGCATAGATAGATTGTTCTGTATATACCTTCCAGAAAAATCACGAATTACACGAATTTCCATGATATTTAGGGTTTATAATTACCATTTCTGTAGGGAAACTATTGTATTTCTGTCCATTTATACTGTAGCCATCCTTGAGCCAGATTCGCATGAATCAGTCGATAAAGCGTCACGCCCAGTAAGAAATTGGTTTATATCCATAACCTCATGGGCTTGTATTACTGGCTTTTTAATCTCTGATCGTTCATCAGAATGACGATGTGTTCCTTGGGCACTATTTTTGACAATGCCCCGCATCCAAACGATCTGTCCTTCACAGAGCGTGCGCGCCTTCCGATACATACTCGGCAAAACATCAACCCAGACAACACCTTTTAAGTCCTCTAACGCAAATAGTGCGATAGAATCCCTTTTCGGTGTAATTAGTTTCTCAAGATGAGTTATAATGCCGATGATATCGACTTCGGCGTCATTGTGATAGTCGGATAACGTTTCGGTGTCTGCGGTTGCGTAGGTGCGGATAATATCACGGTATTCTTGCACGGGATGTCCTGACAGATAATAGCCGATTAACGACTTTTCCATTGCCAACCGCGCAGAAGGTTCGTATTCCGATCTTTCCGTAAATGGAATTGTTATATCAAATGGGAACAGCGGTAATTGTCCATGGTCACGTTCCGACTTCACAAGTTTTCCCAGTTTCATGATTTTTTCCAAATTCGCGATCAGGGGCGCGCGACACCCTTCAAGTGAATCAAACGCTCCACAGAGAATCAGGCTCTCAATTGTCCGTTTATTGGCGACCCGTGTATCAACGCGCTCACAGAAATCTTGCAGTGAGCGAAAATGTCCGCCCCGATCGCGAGCAGCTATGATGACATCTATTGCCCGATCCCCAACATGTTTGATAGTGATAAGACCAAAATTAATAGCGTTACCGTCCACCGAAAAATACTTGTTGCTACGGATACGCTTTTTGTTCTCTGCCAATATAATGGTTTTGGATTTCAACATAGAGATGCCGAGCTCCCATTATATCAATTAGTGTTTTGAAGCACTGGATAGCTTCGGCTCGTCTATTTGCGGCAAAAAGATGCGGCACCTGCCCGTCAATACATCCAGTCAACGCGATAATCCCTTCGCGGTATTCACGCAAGAGTTCCATGTCAATACACGGTTTGTCACAATGACCTTCCGTATAACCGAGCGATACAAGTTTCATTAGATTTTTGTAGCCAGTCACGTTTTCTGATAGAAGCGTAAGATGGTATGGGGCATTTTGGTCTTTATCGCCTTCAGACGGCTAATCAAGAAGACTTAGGTATTAGAGGTTGATTGAATTTCGCAGCATATCCACACTTTGTGGCACTCCTGTGTGTGCATCTTCTTTCCCTTCAAATTCAATTGAGATATATCCCTTAAACTCCACACTCCGTAGTATTTCACCTATCCTTACATAATCAAGATCAAGTGTGTACCATTCTCCTTCCCCGTAATATGTTTTAGCATGAACAAGAACTGCGTCGGATGCGATCTGTTCCAATTTCTCATACGGATCAGTGAGGAAATTTCCACAATCCATTGTCACTTTTAACCAATCTGAATCAATTGCATTGACTATACGATTAACACCTTCCGGCGTACATGTCAATCCCCAATGATTCTCAAGACCCAAAATAACACCATATTTTTCTGCATCGGGTAAACATTTCTCAATCGAACTGATAACCCAATCAAAAGCCTCATCTTCAGTGTGATTGGGTAGAGGTGGCTCTTGTCCTTCTACCTTCATTAATTCATCAAATGAACCTACTGTACCCCAACGTCCAGAATTTAGTCTTATTGAAGGGATACCGAGTTCATGTGCTAAACGAAGACAATGGATCGTATGGTTTATATTCTTTTGCCGTGTATTCTCTTCAGGGGAAACAAATCCTTGATGGATAGAAAGCGCATAGAGATCAAGACCGTGAATAAATGCATGTCGTTTTAGTTTCTGTAGATATGGAGTGTCTTCAGATGCCATTTGTTGATGCAATATCTCAATACCATCCAGTTCAAGTTTCGCGGCTTCCTCAATAACGTGCTCAATTGGGACTCGTTCAGGTTTGAAATGCCAGTAGGAATATGTGGATACACCCAATTTCAATTTATCACCTCTAATAACAAATTTAGTTGTCTATACTATGATACCATAACTTTATACATTTAATGAGTGCAAAAAAGTAATCTCCCGATTAATGTCAGAACGACACATACCGGGAGACTACTAATTTAATCTGTTAACTAAATGGTTAATACTAACTATTCAGTTGCGCCAATTGTTGCGGCTTGTGGTGCACGAGTAGGAAGATCTTTCTTCGCTAATGTGTCTTCAGGTACATAACCAGAGTAATCGGAAATCTTACCGTGTGTAAGAGCATAAACGACTACGTTAGTCATGAAACGATAGACACCAGGCGAATAGTGTACACTCCGTGTTGGGAGACTTACAGCTTCCATAGCACACATATAATCACGTCTGACAACAATAACGGACAATTTATCACCAACAGAGAATCCTTCAAGATAATTCCGTTTTGGAGGACGTGTACCCCACCAGAAGATGTCGAAACCGACTGGGGGACCACCCATTGAATAGAAATTATCATAGACCTCGTGTGAGTTATCAATCCGCTCAATTTGATATTCAGGCATGACATGACGCATCTGTGCAATGAACAAGCGTACCATTGCTTGTGCAGGTGCATTCACACCACAGTCATCAAACACGAGGAACCCACCTCTTTCAACAAGGTATTTTCGGAGTCCGGCGGCTTCTGCTTCATTGAAGCGGCTATCCATTTTACCGCCACCAAACTGTTTGCCGAGTAGGTTTCGTGATCTGGTGAGTGATGGATCGTGACCTGTCATAAACGCGAGAGGCGTTTTGAATAGGTTTGTATCTGTCAACTTAAGGGCTCCACCTTCAACGTTAATATCGGCTTTGATTTTAGTTTTCTCATTTAGCCATTTTGTAAGAGCGTTGAGTGAGGAGGAGTCTGCCCACCAGTCAGATAGGGTATGTCGAATCCGTGCGAAACGGAGTACTCCGCGGATGTCCTTACCTTTTCCGATTACCTTTCCACCGGGTTCACCCTTTGGTAGGGGTGGTACTTCAACGTTACCGAGTGTGATACTTTCTGCAACATCGCCAAGAGCATCACGGGCAACACCGACATTCTCTACCATTGTGAGTCCTGGGGGACGTTGGAATGTCACTTTGACCTGAACTGGACTTCCAGCAATTCCGCGCGCAATGTTAGCAGGACCAGCAGAGGGGGCTGATGCAGCGGGACCAGCAAATGCTAAAGCACTTGGGGCATCTGATACAGGTAAATCTGTATGTGTAACTACCTCAGGTACAGGTGCGTTCGGGTTAACTACTTTCGGTACATTTGGATTAATTGGTGCATCTACCTTGACGGCTTGGTTAGAAAATTCCAATACCGTTTGTGGTGTTACATTAGGGGTCTTTGGTGCAAAAGCAGTTGTAAGACGTGGTTGAACTTGAACTTGCTCAACGACAACCGTATTTTCCTGCGGAACAATAGGTTTGATTTCGCGTCGGGGTGTAGGTTTACGAACTTTTGGCTTCGGTGGCTCCGGTGGATCAAACGTTTCCACTCCAACAAGGTCCTTAAAGGTTTGCGTCTTTGTGACTAAATAGAGTCCGGCGATCGCAATTAAGATACCGTGGAGTAGGAGCGAAGTCATTAGTGCGCCTGACGTTCTCTTTGCGCTCATTATTTCACCTCATTAATTTGTAGGTTTTTGAACTTCATAACTAATAATTTCATAACTAACATTTTGAATAAAAAGATTTTTGACTTAGCCTTACGCTGTTATATGCAATTTGTATGCCATTAAATAGCGTGTGATAATCGTTGATTCTTCTCACTTACGGGTTTAGAGACTGCACGTAACTGTACATTATAAGATTTAAGCTGCCCCATTTTGTGCAGCTTAATCAGCTTTTGCATCTGGATCTGTAAAATAACTACTAATAAGCGGTTCTCCACCACGTTTAGCAATAGCGGGTTGTGTCATACTGTCGACTTCCTGGATCTTCCATTCATCTTTTTTCTTTACAAGGTATACTAACGTTAATCCTGGATTTTGTCCTTTATAGCACATTGCGCCTTTAGCACTCGCCTCTAATTCTCTTGCATTGGTCTTTCTTTTTCTAATCCAGAATTCAGAGAATCGGTCTGTGGGTCCCCATTTTGCTCCTGCTGTACCTATACCTTTCCACAATCCTTCAATATTTGATTTGATTTTTGGCCAACTTATGACTGGTGGTACCTGTTCATTTTCACCACCGGCTACCCATACAACAGCAAATTCAGCATTCGTGGATGATTCCCATGTTTCTTCTAATGCCTTCATATCGTTGGCATTGAAGGCTTTGTAAAATTCACTGAAGACTTCTTGAATAGCCTTTTTTTCAGCATCAAAATCGATAGGTTTACTTGATGCAACGATCGGTTCTTCGGTTGGGTCTGTTGAAGTTGTTTCAACCGGTTTTTCAGTTTCAGGATCCTCATCACTTCCACACCCGATACAAATAAGACTCGTAATACTTATAGTGAAGAGAATCACTAAGAACCATGACCATGTAAATTTTTTCTGCAATTCTTTGTTTCTCCTTAATTATATTGTCTAAATCCGAATTTGAAATATAACATATTTAACTTGTAATTTTACTATCTGTGATTAATTATGTCAAGAAAAATAGTGAAAACTAAATATCCCTGTTAAGAGACAAAACAACTTGATCTTTTTTTTGGCAAAATGTTATCATAGATTAAAGTAAGGAGCAAGTTGTACGATATAGAGGATTATCGTACAGTCTGTTCAAATCATTAGTCGTGTAAAACCCTCAATTATAGAGACAGTGACAATATCACTGTTTGTAATTTGAGTTTGAAGTTTTTCTGTATTTTCAAATAACAAAAGAAGATTTATTAATGTTAAAGTTCAAGAATATCATCATTGCATCTGCAATTTTTCTGAGTTTACTGGTAATTATAAGTAATAGTTCTGCAAACGAGATAATAAGTATGTATCCGCAGTATAATAGTGGATACTACACCTACGATGGAAGCCTCTATCATACGTCTTACCTAAAGACCGATGTTGCGTTTTATGATATCTATTGGTATATTAACGGTGATATTATAGAAAGGACAGATGGTAGTAATAATACGACAGAAGCTTATTTTACACCTTATAGTACGGATTATCCCGGAAGTCCTTTTGGAATAGATTATGAGATTAAGGCTGAAGTTTGGTGGTTAGACGAAAATGGAAATAGTGATTCGAGAACAAGCTCTTATAATGTTACTGTATATACTACTCCAGATGTTGATGCGAAACAGGGGTTTCATACAGAAGCACAAGGAAATGCATCTGCCAATGCGGGATGGAATGGATCTACGGCTGAAGCAACAATCTCCGGTTCTATTACAAATAATGGTATACATGACATTAGTTATGTAATGAATCTTTTCTATGCAGTTGGCAAGTTACAAGCGAATGGCAACCTTGATGAAAATAATCTATTCGACCAACCTGATGGAATACAGATTTTACACGGTTCTATTAACGCCAACGATGAATCACAATCTGTGGATTTCCCTTCGTTTTCAGATTCCTTTGAGATCGTCTGGTTTGATGTAGAAGATTCCTTTAGTGTACAAGCATCAATGACTATTGCGGCATGGCATAGTGGGCAGGAACAAAATCAGAATAATACAGATAATTGGTTTGCTTCAATGAATAGTACATGGGATGTTAAATAATAATGAGTAATTGTCTACCCTCAAAGGTTTGATAAAGCCTTTGAGGGTCTATTATGTTGAAGGATACAGATGAAAAATAAATTTTCAAGTCAAAGCAGGCTTAATTGTGGATACCTACTGATATTTCTGTTGTTTATAGATTTTTCTTTATGTAGCCATGCAAAGATTGTCTTCAGAACAAAACGGGAGAGTGATATTTATCCCAGTATCTATGTGATGGATGACAATGGTAGCAACCTTAGAAGAATAACGGACGCAAGATTTTGGGATACGACACCAAGATGGATTCCAGATGGGAAACGAATACTGTTTGCAAGAGACTATAGTCGTGGAAAGGGGAATGTATACAATGCAGAATTCTTTATAATTGATGAGACAGGATTGAATGAAAAACGGTTTATGATTAACCACCCTACAGACAGACAACCAGCCATTTCACCGAATGGTAAATTCATTGCTTTCAATAGTAATCGTTCAGGGAATTGGGATATCTATACCTTAAACTTAGAAACTGGAAATCTGAAGCAACTTACAGACAATGACTTTCCATCAGCATGGTCGCATAGAAGTGCTTGGTCTCCAGATAATAAACAGATTGCGTATCAACACGATGGGGAAAATGATACCGCTTGGAATATATGGATAATGGATGCAGACGGGAAGAATAAGAAAAGACTTACTCGCAACCCAGATAATGGCATATATCTGATTAGAGGAGCTCCCGTCTGGTCACCATCTGGTAAATATATTATGTATGATGACCACCTATTCAGAGCGGATGCTAATCGGAAATTACACCCCATTGCTTCGCAATTGATAATTCATAATGTTTATACAGGTTTTCGTGATATCCACGATTTCCCAAAAGTCACGGGAATCGCAACTGGATGTTGGCTCGGAAATGATCAGAATGTACTACTGTCTATGAGAGCACATGGGGCTGATCCTGAATCCGATTATGAAATTTATAAATACAATTTGGAAAGTGGTAATCTCAAAAACATAACAAATCATCCGAGTAACGACATTTCTCCACAATGGATAGAGGGTTACTCTTCTGTGTCCCCGATGGATAAACTGACAACGCAGTGGGGACAACTTAAAGAAGGGTATTGAAATTGCAATTCATGCTGTGGGTATACCGTCTATACTTAAGAAGGTTACTCAAACTACAAGACCACGAATGAAAAGAAGGACCGCGTAAACCCGTAAAGGATGAACCTGAACTTGTTGAATACTTCTTAGGACAT
>CAZZBB010000048.1:0-30821 GCA_964652195.1 uncultured bacterium
TCAGTAAGGATAACAAAAACACAAAATCACACATTTTGAAAATTCATATAAAGTCAAATTAAAGTGGAGTAAAGTCAGTCTATGACAGAGGTTAGAGGGATAATTTACACCAATTTCAATGACACACAATGTGTCAAAAAGTGTAACTTTTTTCAGTTTTTCGACACTTTTCGTCACACCGAAAAATTCAACATTTTCACGATTTATTATCAGGGTATTTAGGATTAAATGTCTGTTTTAGCACCCTATTATTTTGTCCGCATATTAGGATTAAAAGTTAGATTTACGACTATCATTTCTAATACTATTTCTAAATGAAAATTTCTCTTTTTTTAGCATTACCTTTAGGTAGTGCATTTTGAGATAACATGACACATAAACCTGTAATATATTATCATATCTTAGAAATGGTATAATACACTTAGGTAGTTACGAATTCTCAAATTAACCAAATACAAAGAGTACGAATAAACGCAATTAAGATTACTGAGAATTAAAGCCAATAACCAAATTGGAGACAAAAATATAAAATGCAGGATCAACAGGGTTACCTACAATTCTTCACCGACAATACAGTTATCATAACAGGTATAATTATTGTCTTGGTTACCGCTGTATTGTGTGGATTAGCATGGTATCGAAGCGGATACCGTAAAAAAATTGGGTTGCTTGAACTACTTCGGTTAGTTCTGGTCATACTTGTGGTTTTAACACTAAATCAACCTGAATGGTTAGAATCACAACCGCCGGAACAACGTTCAACCCTTGCTGTCCTATGGGACAAATCCAATAGTATGCAAACACGAGATGTAATTAATGAAGAAAACGGTACATCCGAACGCATAACACGAGCTGAAACGATTGAATCCTTGATAACTGAAGAAGCATGGCAGTTACCAGATGATTCTGAACTAAATGTCGTTTTCGAACCCTTTTCTTCTCAATTAGACCCACCTGAAGAGGGTACAGACATTAACGCAGGTTTGTCCCACGTTTTAGAAACTCACAGCAATCTTCGTGGGGTAGTCCTACTTTCCGATGGAGATAGGAATATCGGCAACTCACCAGTTGACGCAGCAACACGGTTCCACATGAAGGGAATACCTGTTTTCACTGTTGGCGTCGGTAGTAAAGTTCCTCTACCGGATCTGGAGTTAGTCAGCATGAACGCTCCTACCTACGGTGTGACAAAAAAAGAACTCCGTATACCTTATGTGATTCGGAACACGATGGGACAAGATAGAGAGGTTACACTTACACTATCAATTAACGACAAAAGTACCACGACTAAGGTAATCACTGTTCCGGCAATGGGACAATCACAAGATAATGTTGCTTGGACGCCACAAGAAACGGGTGAATATAATATTAAAATTACACTTGCAAAAGATGCTGAAGAATTGATCCCTGAAAATAACGAACTTTCAGCACCAATATCCATTCGTGAAGAACAGTTGAAAATACTTGTCATTGAATCCTATCCCAGATGGGAGTATAGGTATTTAAGAAATGCATTAGAACGTGATGCTGGTGTCGATGTCTCCTGTTTACTATACCATCCAAAACTACCGCAAATGGGAGGAGGTCGTAGTTATATAGATCGTTTTCCTGATGCACGAGAACTTAGCGAATTTGATGTGGTGTTTCTCGGAGATGTCGGTATTGATGCTGATCAACTGACCGTTGAACAAGCACAAGATCTGCGACAACTTGTAACCGCACAAGCTGCAGGTATTGTTTTCATACCTGGACGTACTGGTGCACAAGAATCTCTAACGATTGGTCCTCTCGCAGATCTTTATCCTGTTGTGTTAGATCCCGCTGTGCCGAAAGGAATTGGTTCAAATATACAAGGTTATTTCGCACTCACAGAACCCGGACAACGAAGTCTATTAACCCGTCTTAGCGATACTGATCTTACCAATAGTGAGGTATGGCAAGCATTACCCGGATTCTTTTGGTATGCAGGTATCCAACGGGCAAAAGTTGGTACAGAAATATTGGCAGTACATGATCAGGTCGCTACTGCATCAGGACGTGTCCCTCTTATTGTCACCAAAACTTACGGCACCGGTAAAGTCCTATTTATGGGTACAGACAGCGCATGGCGTTGGAGACATGGGGTTGAAGACAAATACCAT
Source organism: uncultured bacterium (assembly GCA_964652195.1). Lineage (GTDB taxonomy): Bacteria > Poribacteria > WGA-4E > WGA-4E > WGA-3G > MSPOR6. The sequence continues at coordinate 2,142 of CAZZBB010000048.1, forward strand.
TATCGCTTCTGGAGTCAAGTCGCACGATGGATGGCATACAGACGCCAAATGGCACAAGGTGAATCCATACGACTGTTCTTCGCACCAGATAGACCAAGTGTAGATGATGTAGTGACATTAAATGCAAACGTAATGGATAATGTTGGAGGTCCATTGGACAGAGGTACAGTAATTGTACAAGCAATATCACCATCCAGCAAAACAGAGACAATACGTTTACAACCAGGTACTGATGATGCATGGGGATTATTTGTTGGAACGTTTACACCAAAGGAAGCAGGTAATTACAAACTTATAGCAAGTAGTAGTGAGACAGGTGCATCTGTAGAGACAGACTTATCCGTACAAGGTCTAAATCGTGAACAACAAGGTAAGTTAGCACGTTTTGATGTTCTTGAAGAAATTTCCAATATCACCGATGGGAAAATGGTCACTATATCGGAAGTGTCAAGTTTGTTAGACCATCTCGCTGCTTTACCAGAACCCCAACCTATTGTACAACGGACACGGATTTGGGCACATCCTTTGTGGGGAGGATTGCTAATATTACTACTCGGTGTCTTCTGGGTTGCACGCAAGATGGTTGGTGCAATATAGTTGTGATTATTTCCAGCATCTATACGGCAGTTATGGAACGGAAACTATGTTTTTTGCCAGTTTAGGAACGGGAATTAAGGAATTGAATACATTGAACATGGTGTAGACTAAGATAACTCAGGTTAATTTACATTCGATTGTATTACTGATAGAATTCAATATATCTAAATTCAGTCTAATTTGTACATCTTTGAGGTGTCTATGCATGGATCAAATATCAGAGAACTCTTCTATATAACACATATCGACAATCTTAGCTCAATTCTGGCTCGGGGTGTTTATTCACACGAGAAAATTGAAAATGATGGACTACATTCGACGCCTATTTATGATACAAATATTGTTACTCGTCGTAGAGAAAAAACAACCCCTGATGGCAGGAATCTATGGTCTTATGCAAATCTTTATTTTCAACCGCGTAATGCCATGATGTACCGTGTAGTCCATGAAAAAGACCCAACAGATGTAGCAGTTGTTGGAATAAAGACCACAGTATTGTATGTAAATGGTGTATATATTACGGATGGAAATGCTGCGCATGATTCAACACTATTTTATTCCCCTAATAAAGGGATGGATATAATCAAAAAACAATGGTCAATAATTCAAAATGATTGGTGGAATAGAGATGACGGTTCTAAACGTAAAATTATGGCAGAATGTCTAATTCCAAATCATGTCAATCCTAATAATATTCAAGCAGTTTATGTTGCTAACAACTCAACACGAGAAAATATTCAGAAAATATTAGGTGATTCGAACATTGCAATTACTACACAGCCAGATATGTTCTTCCAACCTAACAGTCGTACAAAAATTGGTGCTAATATTTCACTAATTGATGGTGATATGTTCTTTTCAAATCTTCAGACACTAACAATTAGTGTTAATTTACAAGGGGTTATGGGAAAAGGATTAGCTTCACGAGCGAAGTATCAATTTCCAGATGTCTATGTTGCATACCAAGATGCATGTCGTTCAAAAAGAATCACCGCTACAAAACCATTCCTATACAAACGTGAAGGTTCATTGGATGAAGAATTAGCTGATCTGGATACACCCCTTGGTACATCTAATGCTGTAAAATGGTTCCTCCTATTTTCAACTAAACGACATTGGAAAGACAACTCACGTATGGATGATATTGAAAGAGGTCTTATATGGGTTCGAGACAATTATCAAAAACAAGGCATTAAATCTCTGGCACTACCAGCACTCGGTTGTGGGTTAGGTGGTTTGAATTGGAAGACTGTTGGACCATTGATGTGTAAATCTCTACATGGGATTGATATCTCAGTTGCCATCTACTTGCCACAAGAATCTCAAATTGAGGATCAATATAAAACAGAATCACATCTTCTCCCATAAATAGGCAATATATTATGATAATCAATAATTATCGTTTTTGCTAAATCCCATAAGTTGTATGTGATCATTAGATCGGATAATTTTCTAAGAGACGTAGTGGAAGCTACTGGACAATAAGCAGAAATATAGAACGTCCTATTCATTGAAATTCAAAGCCAATTAAAGGTATAATCTATAAACAACTGATAACTTTAAACTAACTGCTAATCACTAACAGCCATTATACCGGAGGTGTTTATGAATCAAACACAATCAAAAGAAAACAACATCAACCTACCTCCACGAATGAAATCTGCCCTTAACCAATACAAGAAAAGGGTATGGATAATTAAACTTGCAGAGGGAACTTTAGCAGCTCTCTTCGGGCTCATCATATCATATCTCGTCGTTTTTGGTTTAGATCGACTCTTTGATACACATCCACTCCTACGTGCACTCATCCTGATTATTGGAATGGTTGGGATGGTTGTGTTTTTACCTTTAAAATACTACAACTGGGTATGGAAAAACCGCCATCTTGAAGGCATCGCACGATTACTGCAGCGAAAGTTTCCACGCTTTGGTGACCATGTACTTGGTATCATAGAACTTGCATCAGATAGATCAGATAAATACTCAAGTCCCGCATTAATAGCTGCTGCTATGCGGCAGGTGGATGAAGAGGTATCAAGACATAATCTGGCTGAAGCTGTTCCGAATCCACGTCACAGACGGTGGGCATTAGCTGTGGGTATCCCATTAATAATTGTTATTATTGGCATTCTAATTATTCCTGCACCAAGTCGCAACGTTTTAGCACGATGGTTAACACCTTGGAGAAAGGTTGAACGTTATACTTTCGCACAATTAGATGGTAATACAGACAATCGTGTTGTTGCCTATGCGGAACCTTTCAACGTGAATGCACAGTTAAAAGAGAATTCTCCATGGAAACCTGAATCAGGACAAGCACAATATGCAGACCAAAATCCTGTCGTCGCAGAAAGAGAAGAATCAATATATAAGTTTGAATTACCACCACAAACCAAAGATGGAAAACTAAATCTCCGCATAGGGGATGCAAGACGCTCCATACCCATCGAACCAAAATTACGACCAGCATTAAAAGAACTCGTTGCTAAAGTACAACTTCCTGAATACCTACAGCGAACAGAACCAGAAACTGTTGATGTACGTGGCGGAATTATTAACATCGTAAAAGACAGTAGTGCAACCTTAGAAGCAACAATTACACGTGAACTAACCGAAGCGACACTAAATAATCGTCCCCAAAAGGTTGATGGTTCACGCATAATTACAGAGCCAATATCCGATGATACCGCTACTGAAATACAACTTGCATGGAAAGATAAATATGGACTTACAGCATCAGCACCTCAAATAATTCAATTTGAGGTTAATGACGATGAAGCACCAAATGTTACACTAAGCAAACTTAAGAATAATCAGGTTGTTCTTTCTACTGAAGTACTCACTTTTGAAATTCAATCTGACGATGACTACGGTGTAAAACAGGTTGGGTTGGAATGGAAAGGTATTGAGAGTCCAATCCAAAATCCTGAACCTGATGAAGGGGAGAAAACCGTTTCGGCGGGATCACCAACATCAGAATCCCTTATCGTCCCTGCTACATTCTCTATTGAGCGAGAGAAAATACGACCCCAAAGTTTCAGACTAAGGGCGTATGCTGAAGACTATTTCCCAGATAGAATACGTACATATTCACCACAGATTGTGCTGCACGTTCTCAGTCCTACAGACCATTTTAAATGGGTTATCGGTCAAATGCAACTCTGGGCAGGGGCCGCAAAAGATGTACACGATAGAGAATTACAACTACATCAAAAAAATCTTGAATTACGTGAGATGACACCACAGCAACTGGATATGCCAGCACAACGGAAAGAACTGCAAAATCAGGCAGCAGCAGAACGAACAAACGCTGCAAAACTTGATAGTCTAATAGGGTCTGGTGTTGAACTTCTTCAAGAAGCTACAAAAAATGATGAATTTGATCCTGATCAACTTAACTCATGGGCAGAAATGCTCAATAAGTTAGAAGAAATAGCCGGGAAGAAAATGCCTTCGGTTGCTGACTTACTCGCACAAGCAGCTCAAGCACCCGGACAACAGAGCAATCAGAATCCGTCTGAAAGTAGTCAGCAAAATCCCTCTCAATCTCAAAACGGACAGCAATCTCAGGGTAATAATAATTCAGAATCACAATCGGATAATGCTATAGCTGACACCAAAAAGTATGGGCCTGATGATATTTTTTCCAAAAAAAATGCTGAAGAAACTGAGGAGAACGATGATCCTAACAAGTCTGGAGATGTTGCAGGTGTTGACCGAAGCAAACCTGCTGCAGGGGAAAGTCAAGGTAATGCACCACCTAATAATCCTGCTCCTGCTGTGGCTGATGTTGAATCTGGGTTCAATAAACCTGAAAAACCTAATAAGGCACCCCCAGGACAAATGGTCGGTGGGTTAGGACTGGCTACCACAACTCTCAAAGGAAGTGGTAGAGAAGAACAAGATGACAATCAAGATGAACAGGATCCATCAGCATCTGATTTTGTCATTCAAGCTGTTGAAATACAAAAAGAATTGTTGGATGCTTTTTCCGAATTATCTGATGAGATTAAAAAACTACTCGCCGGATTAGAAAATAGCACTTTTGTAAAACGATTGAAAGCAGCATCCAGAAAACAGATAGATGTCGCAGTTGACCTGAACAAGATGGATGCATTCGGTCTCGCGAATAGAGCATCAAATAATCAGGACAAAAGGAAACAGATTGCATATATTGAAGAAGCCGAAGCAAAAACAGTAAATACGATCATACAAGATATGGCAGCCTATGTGGATCGACGACCAAATGAAGCTTATTTGCGAGTACTCAAAGAAATGGAAGATGCTACTGTCGCAAATGAAATGAAGGCTATTATTACGGCAATCAATAGAAATATGATCGGTGTTTCTACAATTGAAGCTGAATATTGGGCTGATACTTTCGACAGATGGGCTGAACAACTTGTCGGACCAATGCCACCAGCCGGTGGTGAAGGAGGATTAATGGAATTACCTAACCTACCTCCCGAAATTATTCTAAGGGTATTGCGGGTCATCGACCGTGAAATGCAATTGCGGGAAGAAACACGTGAAGTTGAACAAGCAAGGAATGCACTCACAGAGGATGAATATTACCTAAGAAGTGAACCATTAAGTGATACACAATACGATCTCGCTGAAGAAACTCTGGAGATAGCAGAAGAGATATTATTGCTACCTGATGCGGATACACCATTTATACAGCAACAATATCAAAAAGTAGCAAAGGCTGCTGAGGTTATGGATGAGACTGAATCTATTCTCGCAACACCAGAAACTGGTCCTAAAGCTATCGCTGCAATAACTGAAGTTATTGAGATATTACTGGAAACGAGACGTACACCAAATACACCGCCAATTACAAATGCTCCGCCTGCAACTGCAGCAGCAATAATGTTAATGGGTGCGGGTGATGGTGATGATTCTGGACAAGCATTCATAGAGAAACGAGCACCTCAACAAACAATAGGAAGAGCAGGTCGGGTATTACCTGAGGAATACCGACAAGGTTTAGATGTATATTTCAATATCTTAGAGGGAAATTAGATCATCCAACTCTAATTGTAATGCATCACATAAGTAGCACTATGGAAAAACAGAAGAATGCTATTCCTTTTGAGATGTTTGCAAGTTTCAAAAGAATTGAATTTGGAAATCCGATTATCGCATTACAACCTCCATTATGGGCAGCTGCAACACACGCCATCGTTGTTGATGATACGGTTCATTATATCTGGTGTAAACGTGAAATGACTGTTTCCACTGATACAGGAAGGAGGCAGGTCCGTTGGGTGATGATGCACGCAACGGCACCAACAGGTGATCTTACAAATATCACACAGGATGATCGAAACCCTATACTGGAACCAACAATAAACGAATTCGATAACGCATCTGTCGAATATCCCTTTCCATTCTTAAATCCTGCTGATGGGAAGTATTACATGTACTACCGGGGATCAGGAAAAACAACTCCTGAGCAAACAGGATTACTTGTAAGTGATGGGGATCTTGGAAAATGGGAACGTGTCAATGCCACCCCTGTCATTCCAGCTGATATAGAACACGAACAATTTGGGGCTACTCACCCTTCTGTGGCAATTGATGGTGATACGATTCATATAATATATACTGGAAAAGCAACAAAGTCATTCGGTGAAGGATTGACAATGTGTCATGCAACCGCTCCAATAAATGACCCATCAGCAGTGACAAAAAACCCAGATAATCCAGTTTTTACTGGTAGCGGGGAAGAATGGGATTCAAAGGCAGTCCGTGAAACAGAATTATACAAAGGTCTACACTATTATCATATACTCTATGGTGGTTTTGATGGAGAAGTCTGGCGTATAGGACATATTCGTACACGGGATTTTCATACCTTTGAACCAAATCCCTATAATCCGGTGTTTACACCATCCGAAAATCGTGAACACTTCGATTGTGATGGTGTTCTAACTGGGCAGATCATTAAAATAGGTCAGACATATTTCATGCTATATGCGGGTAAAAAGGAGCAGGAATGGCAAACTGGACTCGCAACAATCTCTCCATAATGGTAAAAACATGATACGTAGAAGTTTCTTAATAATGCTGATGATCACTGGGATCTGTTTCTTTGATTTTGTTTCCTTTGCACAAAACAATATTCCGAAGGGGGCAACCATTAGAGGTGAGGTGACTGAAGTAGATGCAGATAGAACTCCCATTGAAGGGGCGGAAATAAAACTCCTTAGTTCTGACGGTAAGGAGTATACAAAGAAATCAGATAACGATGGCAAATACGAATTTACGGGGATTCCTCAGGGACGTTACACTATCAACGTGACTAAAACAGGATACCGAGACAGAATAGGTAGTCCCTTCATAATAGTTGAAGGTGGAGAAGGTTATCACGCAATTAAAATGATCAAGCGGAATCTCGGATTGCACAATATGCTGATTGATGCTGAACGCAATAAAAACAAACCGGATACAAAGAGAATAAAGGCATTAATCCAACATATTAGCAAAGAAATTGGGCAATTATATGGTTTGGATGAACCTACACTGAATGAGTTCCAAAAGTCTGTAATGGACGCCGTAAAAAATACAATTAAAAAGGAGAATAGTCTGTTAAATCGTGCATATCCCCAAGCATCAGCAGAGGGAAATCTCAGTATATTAGTCTTATTATTCGTAGACCCTGACATAACAACAGCTTTTGCCAATTATCTGACTGAAACACAATTACAAAATTATATTGATTCTACTATGAAACGTAGACAACAGGTACGAAGGTCTCTTGCTGATATTTTTACTCTATATTTAGATCAGGCTCTATCACTTTTACCCAATCAACGGGAAGACATCGCGAATCTCTTATACAAAAGGACAGATGGAGAATTAAATCTGCTATCAAATCTATTATTCATGAAATCTCTGCCCCAGACTATAGTCGATTTCCTTGATGGTGCTAAATATAGACCATTCAAGCAAATTTTGACTGATGAACAATATGAGATTTGGCAAGAAATAGTAATGTTAACGAAAACTCTAAATAAAATTGTTTTCGTTGAACTGATACAATTCGGTGAGGAGGAGGTGGTTAGACTAAACAGAACAGATGGAAAAACAGGAGATTTTAAAATTGAGAAATTGGCACAGATGGTTCTGAACTTACATACAAAACAGTTTGAAAGTCTAAACGATTCAGCCACAGAACGGTTTTTCTTGGTCAATAAAGGAATTTTCGAAAAATACACTGAAAAACAGAATAAAGAAGCAATTAAGATTATATCCCTGATGAAGGCTTATCCAGAACTATTGTTTTTAGCTGTAACCGGGCAAATTCCTCGAAATATGGCTCTCCAAAAACTAAAGGTTCTTCAAAATGAATATTGGGTAAATGGCATTTCAAACGATGTAGAAAATGATGTAGGGGATGAGGCAGATGTTGTAAATCAGGCTTTTAATCAGATCACACTCAACAAATCCTTATTACAGAATGTATTCAATGTTATCACCGAACCAATCTATCAGCAGACTATCAAAGATACATTATCTGAGGAAGAGTTCGAAGAATATCGTAAACGCCAGTTAGAAATAGAGACAATGCGTCAGAGGGTTGCGCAAAAACTGATGGTTGAGTTTCTGGATATGCACATACTTCTTAATAACATACAGCGAAGAAATATAGAGGAAATAGCATCCAAACTAACAATACCGGTGCTGAACAAAATAGGATTGCAATTTATGTTTCTTGAATTATATCTTAATATCAATCCAGATGATTTGAGTCCATGGCAGCAGAATGTGATCAAACAAGGAGTTTTCTTAAAATGATAATAGACACAGGAAAATACGGATCCTCTAATATCCATACATTTTTCACAGGACTACTCAGTTTCATGATGATATGTATGTTGCCAATTGAATTCGCAAGAGCACAAGATGCTACACTTCGGTTTGGCACAGGAGTACCACCCGCTGTCAGAAGTATAAATGACAGAAGTTTACGATATTTGGCGACAACACAATTAGAGGATGGAAGTTGGAAAGCAAGTCAATCTGGGGCTGGAATAATCGGAATATGTGTCATGGCATTTATGGCAAGTGGTGAAGATCCAGATTATGGTCCCTATGCAGAAAACATACGCAGATCTTTGCGGAATATCATCTCAAAACAGAATTCAAAGACAGGATACATGCAGGGTTCTGGACACGGGTCAATGTATCACCACGGATTTGCTACATTAGCTTTATCTGAAGCTTATGGAGTTGTAAGTGATGATTTGCTATGGAAGGATAGCGACATTCCTAAGAATCGAAGAAGAACTATTGGTGAATCTTTAGAACTCGCTGTTCGATGTGTACTAACGTCACAAGAGAAAAACCCATGGGGAGCATGGAGATATTCACCTCAAGCACGAGATGCTGATACCACGGTCGCAGGTACAGTTCTAATGGGTGTACTCGGGGCACGAAACGCCGGGATTGAAATACCAAACGAAGCTGTCAATAAAGCTCTCAACTTCTTCCAGACATGTACCATGCGAGATGGGTCTGTTTCATATACACCCGGAAGAAGTCATGGCGGTGGTGTCACACGCGCAGCAATTGCCGTACTGGTTTATTCTATTGGAAAGAGGAAAGATACTCCTGAATACAAGTCTACCTCAGAATTTATTGTACGAAGAAAAGATTATTCCACACAAGGCAGTTATCAGTTCTATACATTATACTATATGGCGCAAGCTCTATTTCAATGTGATTTTAAGGCATGGCAGGCTTGGAATCAGCGAACTATTGAAAAACTACAACAGATGCAACAGACAGATGGCAGTTTTAATAGTAACCATGGAAAAGCCTATGGCACCGGTATGGCTGTTCTTACATTAGCATTGAACTATCGACTACTACCTATTTATGAAAGGTAAATACGAAAATCTTATGTAATTGGAGGGAATCATGAGAAAGTGCCTAATTCAAAATGTCATTATCCTTATATTGTTAACTGGACTGTGGATACCTACAAACGTTTTGGCGCAGGAAACCCATTTACGTTGGAATAATGGAGATTCTCTCCCAGGAAAGTTGATCCAAGGTGAACACGATCTTATTCGATGGTCATCACCGTTCTTTTCAGATGAACTAATTATTGATGCTACCGCAATAAATTCAATTGTATTCCCTCAAATACCTGTTGATGCTACAGAAACTTTCCGTATTGGAACTGTAACGGGGGATTCAATTATTGCTGATATTATTGGTTCTGATGATACTACTTTGCTTTGTAAAAGTAAACGTCTTGGGGAATTCCGTTTAAAACGCTCTGCTATATATTCATGGGAGAATCGTGAACATACAAGGTTGTTATTTGATGGAGCACATTTATCTTCTTGGAGTGTAAATGACAAGAATCGAAACATTAACAGACAAGATCCTGCTAATATGCTTCAACATAAAGATTGGAGTACGGATCGGGCAGGACATCCACAGACAAACAAGCAAAAATCAAATATCTTTTATCCTATTGAATGGCCCGAAGGTTTTGAAATCGATTTTGAAATTTCATCCTCACTCCGTCCTCCCGGGTTTGTTTTTTCACTTGGGAAAAATCTATATGAAGCATTACGCATTGAAACATGGGTCAATGAACTCGTCGTCGTTCAAGGGACACTTTTTGAATCGGTGATGAAAATTGAACCTGATCGGAGAAGTTTCCGATTAAGACTCGCTTATGACCAACCAAGTCAACTCCTCAAACTATTCGATCAGAATGGAAACATCCTACTTGAATTGAATGATGTCGAACAAACAGTTGAATCAGCAGGTGTCTATGTATATAATCGAGGAAACGACCTGACAATACAACGCTTACGTGTCTATAGTCAATCTGAGTTTGCAAATATTCAAAAAGTTGATTTTACAAAACCGCGTGTTAGTATGATGAATGGAGAGATACATTATGGACAATTGTATGTTGATAATGGAACTACCTATGTCAAGGATTTTGAAGGTGTTACAGAAGACATAAATCTACAGGATGTTGATCGCGTTGTCATACCAGGGATGAAAAAAACTGAAATTGATGAACATGCCGCGTTAACATATATTGACGGCACGATTATTTCAGGAAAAATTGAAAGGTTAAATTCAGATTCTGTCACCCTGAACACAGCGTTTACTACAGAACCAGTATCTTGTTCTTATGAAGGCGTAGAAAGACTCCTTTTTAATACAAAGGCGGATACTAAGAGAGATACTGAAGATTTCGATAAGATGTTTTTCCAAACGGGCAGTCTAAAGGGACACGTCATTTTTGATAACAACGATCCATCTCTAATTAGATGGAAACCTGTAGGTGGAATGGCACCATTAAGACTCACTAATTTACGATCTCTTCGTATACAACGGAATAACAAGAGTGTCTCAAGATTACAATCTTTTGATATTAAGAAATTTCCCCATCTATTACATTTGAGAAACGGTGAAGTTCTCCCTTGTAAAATTGTGTCTTATGACAAAACTAATATCGGATTTGAATCCCCATTTATAAAAGCCACCACCATAAATACCGCCTTCGTCAAAGGTCTTGAGTTTACGCGCGGAAAAACACATGGTAGAAAAGAAAACCGAAACCCAATTACAATTACGGGCGGGGATAAACATCGTATTATACTTGAAGACGGAAGAATAATTGAGGCTGATATACTGAGAGAACAAGAGGGTGAAGTAAAAATAGTTATTAACGAAAATAAAGTAATGGCTGGGAACGTAAAATTCGTTATCGCAGGAAAGGGAATTGAAAACGATGCAGAGATTCTAAAACGCGGAGTTGAGTTGTTGTTTGATCCACTTGAAACAAAACCTGATAAATTGGACAAAAAATTAGAACGAGCATTAACTGTGCCTCGATTTAGTCGTGATAATCCACCGAAACATCTACTCATAGCAAATAATGGTGATATAAAACGAGGAACTTTATTAAATTTCAACGGTCAGACAATACAGTTTGAATCTAAATTAAATAGTACCACAATTCCAATAAATAGAATCGCTCGTATTGTAGATATCAGTGATGAAAACACTGAAAAACTGAATAAACAGAACCAACAAGATGCGGTCAAACAAGAATCTCCCTTACCTAATAAAAAGAATACGCCTTTATCAGAAATTCGGTTCGCTTTGATTCATAACCCAATTGTTATTTTTGAACCTAATGAGGTGAAGGGCGAAAGACTGTTAGGCACATCCGCTATTTATGGGGATATATCTGTTCCACTTCAAAGCATACAATATATCCATTTTGGCGAAAAAGCGAAATCATTCAAATCCGTTTTTGCAGATTGGGTTGTCCGTCCAGCAATAGAACCACATTCAAATACGGATCGATAATCTTCGTAAATTGTTATCCTTACCCACGATACAATTCTATTGCATTAACATTTGTGATAAAATTCGCCAGAAGAGTCAAAAACTGAATAACCCTATTTTCTCGTTAGTTTGTATAAATTCTGATAAGAATAACACCAACAAAGAGGAACACCAGATATGGATAAACGTCCGAATATATTGTGGTATTGTACAGACCAACAACGATTCGATACAATAGCCGCATTAGGAAATACACATATTCGCACACCCAGACTAAATGAATTTGTCCGTAGGTCAGTCACATTTACGCAGGCATATTGTCAATCTCCTATCTGTACACCTTCACGCGCAAGTTTCATGACGGGGATGTATCCTTCAGCACTGAGTGTCACAGGCAATGGTAACCCCGTTTTTCCAGAATACTATGAAGACCGGTTGATTTCTCATGTCCTTGCACAAGAGGGATACGATTGTGGATTAATAGGAAAACTTCATCTCGCAAGTGCTTATGAGGCACAGGAAAACCGTGTTAACGACGGCTACCGCTATTTTCAATATAGCCACGACCATGGAAAACCTAAAGCGTTTGGACACGAATATGCTGAGTGGGTACGCGAACAAGGAGAAGACTTGGCAGACCTATTATCAAACAGAGTGGTCAGTCAAAATCCTAAGAAGAAAACCGGACAGTTTCCTGAACCTACACCTGATTGTGATAACATACCACCACATCTACATCAGACTTATTGGTGCACAGAAAAAGCAATTGAATTCATAAAGAAGAATAGAAGAAAAGATCAACCGTGGATGCTAAATATCAATCCATTTGATCCTCATCCAGGATTTGATGCTCCATGGGAATATTACCGAAGGTATGATCCAGAAACTTTACCCGGTCCATTCTTTGAAGACACCGATATACCATTTCAGAATAAATTAACTGAAGCCGGTATTGATTTCCAATCTAAGGCTACACACCCATCAGAGTTTGATGGGAAACAGGTACAGGCTTCTTATTACGCTATGATTGAACAAGTAGACCATGAGTTTGGACGAATCCTCGATTTTCTCGATGCAGAAGACCTTCGTGATAACACTATTATTATATTTACTTCTGATCATGGAGAATCTCTCGGTGACCACGGACTTCTCTACAAAGGCTGCCGTTTTTACGAAGGATTAGTTAGAGTTCCACTTATCATTTCAATGCCAACCCATTTTCTCGCAGGTGTATATAGTCATGACCTTGTTGAACTTATTGACATTGTACCTACACTGTATGAGCTGTTAGAAATTGATATCCCTTATTATGTTCAGGGTAAACCCCTCAATCAAATAATGCGTGGTACTGTATTTCACAATGAACACCGTGAAGCAGTCCGTTCAGAATTCTTTGGTGCATTAGCTACAGCCGATCAAACTCATGCCACAATGTATAGAGATCAACGATGGAAACTCGTTGTATACCATCAGAAAGGAATATGCGAACTCTATGATCTTCGTGACGATCCATGGGAACATAATGATCTCTCTGAAGATAATGAATATCAGGACATCAAGTGGGAACTGATACAGAAAAGTTTTGATGCAACTGTATATGCACACCCACAAATGATACCACGCGTCGCTTCCCATTAACCTGCAAACGCAAGGTGTGAATAGATGACTGTAAGAGCCATACTCATCGGTTTAACACTTGTCATCTTACAAACGGCAATCACACCATATAATGACTACTACCTTCAAGGGACAGATATCGCAGGAAATCACTTTCCTTTAGGTGCCGTATTCATCCTCATATTCCTTACCCTATTTGTCAATCCCATCCTTAAGAAAGTTTTACCCCGGGCAATGTTAAATCCCAAAGAGTTGATTGTAATTTGGGTGATGATGGTTGTCAGTTCAGCAATCCCTTCGAAAGGAATGATAGGCTTCTTACTCCCCTATTTAGCCGCCCCAGTTTATTTCGCCACTCCAGAAAATGAATGGGCAGAGTCACTTCATTCTCACTTTCCTGAATGGTTGATAGTATGGGATAAACAAGCTGTCACAAATTTCTATGAAGGTGAATCCTCTGTGCCATGGATACTTTGGATGAAGCCTATCCTTGTCTGGTCTGCTTTCATACTCTTATTCTATTGTGTGACAATCTGCGTTTCGATCATCATACGAAAACAGTGGGTAGAACGCGAAAGATATGTATTCCCACTCGTATCTATTCCTGTAGAGATGGTTCAACAAACATCCGGAAATATAAACCTAAATGGCTTCTTCAGGAAACGGCTTATCTGGATAGGTTTCGGGATCGCAGCAGCATTCCATCTACTAAATGGATTGCACGAATACTTCCCTGCTATACCGTCTATTCCAAATAGATACGATTTATATACACCATTCACTGAACGTCCATGGATTGTAATGAGATGGTGGCCCCAATTCAGATTTTTTCTATACTTTTCTGTAATTGGAATAACCTACTTTCTGGCAACAGAAATTTCCTTTAGTTGTTGGTTCTTCTTTCTCTTCTTTAAGTTACAATATATCATCATAAACGCATTTGCAATTCCCATCAGTCCCTGGATTAGTGCCAGAGGACAAACCATGGCTGCCTATGTAATAATGGTTATCGCTTTTCTCATAAACAGTCGCGCACATATCAAAGATATCATACTGAAGTCATTCCAATCTTCAACTTCAATGATTGATGACGCTGATGAAGTGCTCTCCTATAGAAGTGCTTTCTTTGGCGGAATCATCAGTTTTCTACTACTGACTGCTTTATGTGTTTATGCTGGCATGTCGTTTTGGGTTGCTTGTAGTATCATCATACTCTTTTTAATTGCTTCCACAGCACTGTCTTGGATGGTAGTAAACGGTGGAATGCTGCTAATACAAGCACCTATGTATCCTGTAGAATATTTTGAGATAATCACTGGTTCAAGAATCATAAATGCCAATAGTTTAGCTCTCTTAGGTTTTCAAAGAGTTATGATGCGGGATTGGGGAGGCATATTGATGCCGAGTGTATTGCATGGGTTCAAAGCAGCAGACCCAGTAGGGATAAAACGAAAAAGTCTATTCTTCGTAATGGCAATATCTATTGTTGTTGCAATTGGGGTTTCCTATGTCGCTTCACTACCATTGATTTATGAAAAAGGCGGGTTAAACTTACAACACGGTCCTTTTGTTGGTGCCCCGAGATACTTCAATCATATGGTTTCTCTAATTCAATATCCAAAAGATCCAAAAATGAGTGAAGCATATAGCATGTTATTAGGAGCGGGAATTACATCCTTCCTATTGATTATGCAACGCCAATTTATGTGGTGGCAAATACATCCAATTGGATATGTCATGGGTGCTGTTTATTCCTCCTATTTTCTATGGTCATGTATGTTCGTCGGTTGGCTGTTGAAATATTTAATACTCAAAACAGGAGGAATCGGATACTATAGGAGACTCCGACCCGTATTCATGGGACTAATAATAGGTGAGTTTGGGATCATTGGAGCATGGATGGTTCTGGGTATATTTACTGGTGTTAACTATCATAATGCTTTACCGGGATAATGCACCAGTGTATTCAATTTCTTTATAGGAAGGATATCTTTTCACGATGTTGCTGTAGTGCGACTGATTGAGTTGGCTTAAATTTTAGAGATCATGTTATAATTCACTAAAATTGCCATTACAGATTCATAAATGCATATCATAATTTGGATAGATTAATGTCCACTCAAAATACATCCCCTACTGAAAAACTTACTATAAAATATCTGGAAGTAGAAAAGATCACAATTATTGGTTCAGAGAATATTCCTGATACTGTATTCCGTGCAGCAAAGCAGATTATATTAAAAATAACTTCAAAACGACCAGAAATCCTTAACTATCTATCAGGATATGAATGCGTTCTTGTTTCACCTGAGGAGTGTGTCCAATCATCTGTAAGGTGGAAGAAGGGACACTTCAAATCCTCAGCAGGTTTAGCAATTAGTCCGCGAGAAGATCTAGGGTTCCCAGGAAGATTAGCTGCCTCTATTGTATGGAGGAAAAAACCAAGTATGCGTGTATTTATTCATGAATTTGGACACGCAATCGGTTCTGTCATATCAAAGATTGATCCGGAATATGAGATATTATTAAAACGAGCTTATAATGAAGCAATGAAATTGGGATTGTGGCAAAAGGAACCATTTATTAAGAGAATAGGCAAACCAGGTCATGATCCTGTCGCTGAGTATTGGGCGGAAGGTGTTCGTAGGTGGTATACATGGGGTAAAGGACACAAATTCAAATCCAGAGATGAGTTTAAAAAGTATGATCCAGGACTAACCCATCTGTTAGAACGTTGGTTATCTGATGAGGAAATCCCTCTAACTTACTAATACAGAATTTGTCAAATTGATTTAACAGGTTATATTCAATTAACATATCAAATCCTCTTCTGTAGGAGGGGATTCCGATCTCCGTAACTCTCTTCTCTAAACGGGATTCCGATTCCTGACCTTCCATACTTCCTTATTCTCTTCCTCTTCTGTAGGAGGGGAATACAATCCTCGATCCTTCAAGTTCCTATTCTTACCCACTGGTAGGATCGGTTTCCGGGGAATGACTTAATGTCATTCATACCGTTGATTCCCCGAGCCGATCAAAACAACCTAAAAATATACTAATCTCACTAAATTGACACCTACAAGAGACACCTATGTCGAATATGATTATACTCGACAATTGAATACCTTTCGTAGATTGATAAATATACATAGATGTGATATACTTTTCTCATAATTTATACAAGGAATAAATGTAAATGAATACCGATAATAACCAAGATACACAGCAAATAGATCTGCCTGACGGAGCTAAATATCGACTTGGGAAAAGTAGTATTACAGGGAATGTAGTTTTTTCACCAGATGGCACACAACTATCAGTTTGTGGGGATATAGGCACATGGATATATGATGCACAGAGCGGAGATGAGGTAAGTCTTCTGGCAGGACATAGAGATTATGCATGGAGTGTAGCATATTCACCTGATGGTAGTACAGTAGCGACAGGAACCTATGAAGAGTTATGGTTATGGGAAAGTTCTACTGGACTCCCAAAAGCCACCCTAAAAGAACATACTGACCATGTACGATCACTCGCCTATTCCCCTGATGGAACTACCATAGCAAGTGGTGGGGCTGACAATTTAATCATTCTATGGGATGCTGAAGCAGAATCGGTAAAATCAACACTGAAAGGACACACAGGTTCAGTAAGGAGTATTGCCTATTCCCCTGATGGTAGTACTATTGCAAGCGCGAGTTCTGACGAATCTGTTATTTTATGGCAAGCGGCATCAGCGAAATCTAAAGTGACACTCAAAGGACATACACACGTAGTGAATTCTGTCGCATATTCTCCGGATGGAGAAACAATTGTTACAGGAAGTTCTGATGGTACGGTGCGTTTGTGGGATGCATTCACTGGACAGCGTAAGAGTACATTAGCAGATTATAAGTTTTATATATGGTGTGTTACATATTCCCCTGATGGAAACACAATTGCAGTGGGTGGGAGAGATGGTGCTGTACGGTTAGTTGATCCTTCTTCAGGGGAATCAAAATCTGAACTTAAGGGACACATAGGTTCAGTGAGAAGTATTGCTTTTTCTCCTGATGGTAACTCATTGGCAAGTGGTAGTGAAGACCATTCAGTACTGCTGTGGGATCTTAGTTAGTAGATTATTTTGGAATTGTAATAGTTTTGATTGATGATGGGAGATGACATGATGCAAAAGAAAATACAGGCTGTACCGTCAATTTTCTATCCTGAATCAGATGGGAAACCTATGGCAGAAACTGAAGTACATCGTGACTTGATGATTGTTTTTATACAAATGCTTAAACATTATTACAGAGATCGTGAGGATGACTGTATTTCTGGAAATATGTTTATGTATTATCATGAAGGAGATTCAACAAAGTCTGTAGCACCAGATGTTTTCGTCGCTTTTGGTGTAGCGAAAAAGCAACGTAGGACATACTTGACTTGGGAGGAAGGACGTACACCTGATTTTGTGTTAGAGGTAGCAAGTCCAAGTACTTTTAAGGATGACATGAGAAAAAAGAAAGAACTCTACGCTTCTGTGCTTGAGGTGAAGGAGTACTTCATCTATGACACACTTGGGGAAATCGTCCCCAGTTTTATTGGATTCCGTTTGGATGAGGGTGTTTATGAAGAGATTCATTTTGTAAATAACCGATTACCATCGTCTGTATTAGGTTTGGAGTTAGGAGAACGTGAAGGTATATTAAAATTGTATAATCCGACTACATCCGAATGGTTACAGACACTACCAGAACGAGCAGAAAACGCTGAAGTTAGGGCAGAAAACGCTGAAGCTGAATTGGAAAAGGCTTTAGAAGAAATTATACGTCTTCGTGGGAAATAGAAAATAATAGACCTAACGATCTATTCGCTAAAATCAGTAATTATATATCAATTCTGTGGAAACACTTGCAAGGTTTTCTGTAGGAACAATATACTAAATTACACCAAGACAAACTTATTGTGTGACTCTCAATTTTGACTACACTCGCATAACAACAGGAAGGACTAAAGGACTCCGTCGCATCTGTTCGGTGAAAAACTTACGGAGAGCCGTTCGAATTTCATCCTGAATTGTTTCTATTTCGTGCTTCTGTTCATCACTAAGATTTTCGATCACCCGCCGCGTGATTTCTTTCGCTTCTTCCACAAGTTCTTCAGATTCGTCCATATACACAAAACCACGAGAAACAATTTCTGGTTCTGTGGCTATCACACCACCATCGCTATGCATCACAATAATCGGGATAACCATACCATCTTGAGAAAGTTGAATTCTATCTCGTAATACGATATCTTCAAGACCAATCTCCGGTTTTCCATCCACCAATACTCTCCCTGATCGTCCCTCACGTTCAAACACTTCACAGGATTCAGGTGTGAGTTGTATTAGTTCACCATCTTCTGCAACCCTAATATTATCTGCTGATATCCCCACAGATTCCGCGAGTTCGGCATGTCGAATTAAATTTTGATATTCCCCGTGAATGGGGATGAAGAATTCTGGTTGTAGCAGATTTAACATCAGTTTGAGATCTTCACTTGCCCCGTGACCAGAAACATGAACATCTGCATTCTTTTCATGGTAAATATTGGCACCGCGTCTAAGTAGATGATTAATTACATTTCCAATGGATCTCTCATTTCCCGGAATTTGTCGTGCTGAAATGACGACAGTGTCATTCGGTTCTATCTTCAAGAATGGATGATTGTCAAGGGCTAATAATGCTAATGCTGATCTCGGTTCACCTTGACTACCAGTAGTAAATACCACAACCTCATCTGGTTTGAACATTGTCGCTTCACGCGCATCAATCAGAAAGTCCGGATTCATATCAAGATAACCAAGATCCATTGCTGTGCGGATATTATTGGTAAGAGAACGACCCGTCACTGCAACAAGACGGCGATGCTTTTCTGCCAAATCAACAAATTGTTGGATTCTGTGAAGACTTGAGGAGAAGGTGCAGAGAAATAATTGTTGTTCAGTATTTTGAAAAATATTGTCTACAGCATCGTAAATGCTTCGTTCGGATGGAGTTTGACCAACCCAGTTCGCATTTGTGCTATCTGAAAGGAGAAGGAGAACTCCGTCAGCACCTAAACGGGCAAGGGTTTGGATATCGGATAGTTTGCCATCAACAGGGGTGGCATCAAATTTGAAGTCTCCTGTATGGACAATTATTCCAGCAGGAGTATGAAGGGCTATTGCTACGGCATCTGGTATACTGTGCGTAACATAAATAAATTCTGCAGAGAAGTCTCCCAATTCTATCTGGTCATCCGGTTCGATTACATTCAATTGTGCCTCTGCCAAAACACCATATTCTTTTAACCGACCTGTTGCTATCGAAAGGGTTAACTGGGTACCATAAACTGGTGCATTAATCTGTTGTAGGACATACGCTAAAGCACCAATGTGATCCTCGTGACCATGGGTTAGAAGTATTCCACGGACTTTTTCTTCTCTTTCAACCAGATAATGAATATCTGGGAAAATAAGATCAACACCGGGCATGTCTGAACTTGGTAACATGAAACCTGTATCAACGACAATTATGTCATTTTCGGTCTCAAAAACCATCATGTTTAACCCGAATTCTCCTAATCCACCTAATGGAATTATTGATATATTATGGTTAGATATGTTATCACTCCTATCAAATGTATTTGTCATTAATATGTTATATCAGTCTGTCTTATTCTATAATGAATGTCTACCCTTATCACTAATTTATAGTTCAATTTTTGACACACTTATTTCCAATCAAGGTGAGAGAAATCGTAATTTGTTGATGTGATCTGCTGCATATTACCCGTTTCTACATTAACGATAAAAATCTCGCTTGTACGCCTACGATCTGAATCTGAACCAATAAATGCAACCTGACGACTATCAGGAGACCATACAGGAGCACGACCTGAGTATAGACTTAAGTTTATATACCCACTAAATTGTCCTTTTTCCACCTTGGCAACGCATATATTTCCAGAGGCAATAAATAATATGTTTTTACCATCTGGAGACCATTTTTCGACCCTGTCACAAGGTGGTTCGTTACGCTGCAGATGCCAAGTTCTACCCATACTGACAACATCTGGTTCAGCAAGTGCCAAATACCCATCCGTAATAAATGCAATCCAATTCTTGTCTGGTGACCACTCCGGCCAATTTGTCCCTTCTGGTAACACTTCAAGCAATCTCCTGTGAGGTTCTTTTACCTTTTTACCGTTTACATCCCAATGTAGCCACCCCTTTGTCCACCGTTCACTCCGCCATCGTTTAATTTCTCCGTCAACAGTTATCACCCAATTCTCTAAGCGATCTTTGGGACGATCTATTTCGACCACTGCTAATACAGCGTCGTTATTAGGTGACCACCAAAAATCATGTATAGCAAACACCTTCTTGATAAGACGTTTCTTCTCTGTACCGTCAGAAAACATGATGTATAATGACTTTGCTTCGTCAATTCCAGATATGTAGGCTATTCGTTTTCTGTCCATTGAGATTTTCGGCATACGCGAAATCCCATTATCGGTTAGTTTGCTATAATCTGATCCGTCTGGATTCATTATACCGATGTTATACTGGTAGAAATCCCACCATTTCTTAGTATCCCTACCTTTCTCCAGACGTCCCGTCGAGGCACGAAAACCGTCTTCAGTTAAAAAGGGTTCACGGACTGCAAAGACCAATTTACCCGCAGATTCTTCTGCAGACACAATCCCATGTGCAAGGAGAACTAATATGAGAATTCCAAATAGATTCTTAAATTGCATAATTTCTTATTATCCTAAGCTGAGTTTAGTGTATGAGAACTATAATAGATATTAAACAACAATATTTACCAAATTATTCTTAGACACAACTATTACTTTTCTAATCGTCTTTCCTTCAATAAACCGTTGGATTTTTTCATCGGCAACCGCGGCTTCTTCTTTCTTTTCATCGGTTGCTTCCGCGGGGAGTTGTAGACGGCTCCGAAGTTTTCCGTTTACTTGCACAACGATTGTAACTGTAGCTGTTTCAAGAATACTCTCATCGTATTCTGGCCAGGTAGTATGTGCTATGAATCCTGTCTCACCGAGACGATGCCACAATTCTTGGGTGATATGGGGAGCATAGGGAGCAAGTAAACGTAGGAGGATTTTAACTGTCTCTGTAGACAGTGATTTTTCTTGAGTTGCAGCATTGACGAATATCATCATTTGGCTAATTGCCGTATTCATCTTATCAACCGATTCGGTATCTACAGTGACTTGCTTGATGGTTTTATGGAGTTCTCTCCAAAGCTCAGAGTCATCTGATCCTGAAACGTCAGTCAACTTTTTGCTGAGTTCACCATTCTGTTCATCAACTACCAATCTCCATGTACGTTGTAGGAATCGATAAACACCCTCAACGCCAGCGTCCTGCCACGGAGTACTTGCAGTAACAGGTCCAATAAACAACAAATATAGACGAAGTGCATCAGCTCCATACTTATCAATAACATCATTCGGATTAATGACATTGAACCGGGACTTTGACATCTTCTCCAATTGAACATTGAGAGATGTACCTGATGTTTTCACTACAGTTTCATTCCCGGTTCGTTCAACTTCATGCGGATAATAGTATTTACCCGCATCATCTTGAAAGGATTCAGCCAATATTGTACCTTGGTTTAGCAGCCCTTGGAAAGGTTCTTTTGTTGATACCATCCCTGAATCATAGAGTACTTTGTGCCAAAAGCGTGCATATAGAAGATGGAGTACAGCGTGTTCTGCCCCACCCATATAAAGGTCTACTGGCATCCAATATTGTTCAAGAGCAGTATCAAATGGAACGTCCGTATTGTGAGCATCCAAAAATCTGAGATAATACCAACATGAACCTGCCCATTGTGGCATTATGTTTGTTTCTCGTCTGGCAATTTGACCATCAGGTAGTTCAACTTTTAACCACGTTTCATCCGCACGAGCGAGCGGGGGTTTACCCTCTTCAGTAGGCTTATATGCATCAATTGGTGGAAGTTCTACAGGCAAATGGTTATCTGGAAGTGGTACGATTGTGCCATCCTCAAGATGCGCAAGCGGGAACGGTTCACCCCAATAGCGTTGACGTGAAAAAAGCCAGTCACGAAGACGGTATTGTATCTGTCCTTCGCCTTTCTTCTCTGCTTCAAGCCATGCGATCATCTTTTCCTTAGCATCATCTACACGTAACCCGTTGAGAAAATCGGAGTTTACACAAACACCATCCCCTTCAAATGGTTCTTCTTCAATAGGTTTTTCACCACCACTGATAACCTCTATTATAGGAATTCCAAAGGTTGTAGCGAATTCATGGTCTCGTTCATCATGTCCCGGTACAGCCATGATGGCACCAGTTCCATACGTCATAAGGACATAGTCTGCTACCCAGATGGGTACGGGTTGGTTGTTGCAAGGGTTAATGGCATAAGCACCTGTGAAGACACCTGTTTTTTCAGTAGCAAGGTCTGTCCGTTGCAGATCAGATTTATTTGAGGCTTCTTGAACATAATCGTAAACTACCGAAACCGCATCAGGATGTGTTATTTGGGACACAAGTGGATGTTCCGGTGCTAAAACACAATAGGTTGCACCGAAGAGTGTGTCTGGACGGGTTGTGAAAACCGTGAACGTATCATTTCTATCTTTTATACTGAAAGTTATTTCTGCACCTTCAGATTTGCCAATCCAATGTCTCTGCATCTCTTTGAGACCATCAGGCCAATCTAACAGATCTAAGTCATCCAGCAGACGTTCAGCATAGGCAGTGATTTTCAGCATCCATTGATGCATTAAACGTCTTTCAACGAGGTCCCCTGTATCAACGTATTTTCCATCTTTTACCTCTTCATTTGAAAGTACTGTACCTAATGCTGGACACCAATTGACCGGTACATCAGCAAGATATGCTAAGTCCTTTTTATAAAGTTGCAGAAAGATCCATTGTGTCCATCTGTAATATTCTGGTAGGGAGGTGTCGATTTTCCGGGACCAATCGTAGGAAAGGCCGATACGTTGAATCTGTTGTTGGAAAGTTTGGGTATTCCGTTTGGTAATATGTGCCGGGTGTTCATTTTCACGTACCGCTGTCCGTTCAGTGGGAAGTCCGAAAGCATCCCAACCCATCGGGTGCATGACATTATACCCTTGCATACGTTTAAAATTTGCTAAAACATCGGTCGGTACGTAGTTTTTAGTATGCCCCATGTGTAATCCAGCACCAGAAGTATATGGAAACATTCCGAGTACATAGTATTTCGGTTTTTTCGATAATATCTCAATATCGTTTGGAATTTTAAATGCTTCTTTTTCTTTCCATTCTGATTGCCAGTAAGGTTCTATTTCCTCAGGGGCATAACTATGCGTCTCCATTGGATTGTCACTCCTTTAAATGCCGATTTAACACACACTTTTATAGCACTATTTCAATTGATTGGTGCAAAATTAATCCACAATTTTATGTATATATGGTATACTCGTTATCGTTATAAAATTCTAACACATCATGCTATACACTGTCAAAATTAATCATTGAGTAGTCCTACATGTTTCCATATAATTGGAGAAGCGAACATTGAAGTTTAATTTATCTCGTCGAGAATTTCTACGATACGGATCAATAGCAACTGCGTCAGCTGCTGTAGGTTTTGGGTTTACAGGTGTAAGTCGAAAATTAATTAAACATGTTCCAGGTTTCAAACCTGCCCCCCCTTACGCTTTTGTTCCAAGTCCAAATCAACTTATTGATTTACCAGAAGGTTTTTCAGTTCATGCTTTTTCAAGAACAGGTGAAAAGATGGACGATGGACTCTGGGTGCCGGGTAAGCATGATGGGATGGCAACGTTTCCTGGTCCAAACGGAAAAACCATTCTAATTCGAAACCATGAATTAAAAGCTGAAGATAAGATTGTCGGTCCTTTCGGATGGAATAATGAAAAACTCAATCTTGTTGACACTGATAAAATCTATGATATGGGTTCAAAAGAAGCACCTTGCCTTGGAGGAACAACAACGCTCATTTATGATACACGTACCGGGACATTAGAGAACCATTTTTTAAGTCTGGTAGGAACAATCAGAAATTGTGCTGGTGGACTAACGCCTTGGAACACATGGCTGTCATGTGAGGAAGCTGTACAAAAGACAGAAAATACCTTTGAACAAGACCACGGATATAACTTTGAAGTCCCAGTTACCACAACTCATGGATTAGTAAATGCAATACCTCTAAAAGCGATGGGTCGTTTTAATCATGAGGCAGTGGCTGTTGATGAAAGAACGGGTATTGTCTATCAAACTGAAGACAGAAACGATGGGTTATTCTATCGATTTATACCAGATATACCAGGAGAACTCATCAAAGGTGGACGACTCCAGGCTTTGAAAATACGAGATAAGAAGGCAGCCGATACCCGCAATTGGAAAACCACATTGAATAAGTATGCCCCGTGGACGTATGATCCGTATCCTGTGTTACAGGAACTATCTGTCGAATGGGTAGATGTTGAAAATGTAGAATCACCCGATGATGATCTCCGTAAGCAAGGTGTAGAAGGGAAGGACGCTGCAGTTTTTGCCCGCGGTGAAGGTATATGGTATAGTGGTGACGCACTATATTTTACTTGCACAAATGGTGGGGTTGAACTGAAGGGACAAGTATGGAAATATATTCCGAGTCCTTACGAAGGGACAAGTCGCGAAGAAAAAAAACCTGGAATACTTCAGCTATTCATTGAACCGAATGACAGCAATCTTCTTGAAAATGCTGACAATATTGCAATTGCACCATGGGGAGATCTCATTATTTGTGAAGATGGACCAGGAGATCAGTATATTGTTGGTGTAACACCAGAAGGAAAAACCTATCAATTTGCAAAAAATGTATCTAACACCTCTGAGTTTGCTGGTTCTGTTTTCTCACCTGATGGCACTACAATGTTTGTCAATATTCAAACACCGGGTATTACCCTTGCAATCACCGGACCTTGGGCTGATATCCGTCAACGACAGTTAGCATAGATACCTCCTTCCATAATTATTAAGACTCTTCTGTGTGAGGGGATTCAGATCCCGATATTTCCCAACCCTTGTTAGGTGCGGTTTATAATTGCGGGAACAACTACAGTCATTCATACCCGCGGAATGACTAATGCCATTCGCCGGGGCTATGTTGTTGACATATCCAGACGTTTTTCAAACACCTATGCACGGTTCCAAGCCACACCTACCGTGAAATGGATGTCTATATTTATTTTCAAATTCACTATACAACGGAAACCCAACCTAACAGGTTCTGCTACAGAAAGGAGATATTTTCATTTAAAAATGGTATTACATGTGAATCTATGACAACTATTCATTTGAAAATGATATTTCAAGTCAATCCATAATCTTCAGATCTCCCCATCGGATTGCAAGTTTATCCATTGCATCCACGGCAAGATGACCATCAATCCATGATGGAAAGTGGTGGGGTCCGCCTCGATTCGTTAGATTTTTCAATTTTTTGTTGAGAAGGTTATATCTATATATCATAAAACTTGATGGTGGACCTAAATTCGGATTTTTTATACTTAATAGCAGTGTTCTATCATCTTTCATCCAACACCCGCTAATGACAAAGTATTCCTTCGGAAAGGTGTGTATATCTAAATCTCCAGTAAACACATTCTGAATATTAACACGCATTGCTAACGATTTTGCATTATCAGACGTTAGTTCAGCTTCTGGATACATGATGTATTTGCCAGACAATGACCAACTCGGTGCATACCGATAAACATTATTATCCCCATTAGTGGGAATACTAAGCCGTTTTCCCCCACGGACATTTAGATTTTGAATCCAGACAGTATCCTCCCTACCATCCATTTTCACATAGGCAAACCGTTTTCCATCGGGTGCCCAACTCATGTAGGTTATTTGGGCATTTCCTTTGTTATCCGTAAGTTGTTTTACTGCTCCATTTTCTAAGTTTATGGCATGAATGTTCCAAGACCCTGAACGCATGCTTGTGAATCCGACCTGTTTCCCATCAGGTGAGATTCTTGGGTAGTCATCGGTTGGATGATTTTCCCTAAATTTATATTCAATTTGATTTTTTATATCATATATCAGGAATTCGGAATTCCATATTGTTCCATTCCCATGGGATAGGTCTCTTTGGAACAAGATCCTATTTCCATCAGGAAACCAGGTGGGATCTACATCATAGAAAGATGGGTCTGTTAACCTACGAAAATTGCTACCATTGTCTTCCATTGTGTAGATATGATAATCGGTTTCCCCTTCAGGTTTTGCCGTAAGGGTAATTTTCGCGTCTGAACATGGTAATAATATGGTGGCACAGAGGAATAAAATTGTCAGGTTAATAGTAATCGTCATACACTGTTTACTGCAAAGTTTGTATCTCATGAAACACCTTTGAAACACAGGTGTCTTGATGTAAGACACCTGTGCAGATGGATGTAAAATAGTTAATCAGCATGGCGGCCAAATGTGACATCCACACAACCTGTTGCTTCCCATTGATCTTGATCGTTACCTCTTCCAACTGTTCTCGCCGATACACTTGTTATAGTTTCGGCTCTAAATGTCTTACCTGCTGCCCATTTTTCATCTGTTATAGTATAACCGTAGGTATATGAACTCGTCGCAATCTCACCAGGATCCAACTGTCGTTGATCAAACTGAGGAGGGAAAGGAGGATGTTGCGCATCAAGAAATTCGAAGTTGTTGTTTAACCGGACTACCCAAAATTCAAACCTTAGCGAACAGGTTATTTCTTTATCACTACAGTTATTGACATATCCCCAACTCGTTACATTGGCAGAGTGACCCCACCATCCTAAAATGATAACTTCTGCATGTCCATAGGCATCTGAATTTTTGCCGGAACCACTATGTAGATCAGATGGTTTGTTACAACTTTCACCACCAAATAAATTATTACTTGGAATAAACAGTAATGTGTATACTGCAAGTATTGCAGTGAGTTGAAAGATTCTTCGTGTAAACATTCAATATTCTCCTTATATATGTAGTGTCTTGCGACACTTTCGTTAGGATAACAATCAAGGTTTCCACAGAGGAAACTTCTCAAACTTTCCGTTTTGTGAACCTATCATGTCTTCCTATAATCATGACAATAACAGGAGATATGGAATATAATACCATTTTTTCCTGTCATCTTCAAACAAAAAAGTCGCATCGCTGCCAAAACATTGCGCGTTGCAACAACAAAACCCGCGACAGTACGCCTCGTTTGGGAGTGGTACGTGCGGGTAAAAAATATCACAGGATTTAATTCCTATGATAAGACCTTGTGATGTAATTAATTTTAAATTAACGAATGTAACCGGGGGGGGGTAGCTAACTGAAAGTTAATGTGAGTCCGCGAACATTGTCCTTGGACATACGTCTGTTCCAATAACAAGATAATTTTCTGGATTGTGGATTCTACAAATTGGCGGTTCACAGTTAAGCCTTCTCAGTCTAATAAGAAATAGGATAATAGTGTACATACTTCTTTTACTATTTAACTTTGTTTATTATAACCTAAGTTTCAGTGAATGTCAAATTTATTTTTAAGGAGAATGTAAAATCTCTTTTTTATAGTATAACCCTATTTAATTAGGTTTCTGCATTAGATAGGTGACATCCCATAAAAACCAGTAATGAAACATTGTCATTTAGCTTACCTCTACACTTTTCTCCGTGTAATCCGCGATTCAGACAACCAAAAAACCGACACCTAAACGCAAATATTCCCAATTAAAATAAAAATAATGAAGAAAAATCTATACACTAACATCTCAAGTCACATACGTGAAAAATAAGGTTGCAGATTATTTATGTGTATGTTAAAATACTTTTGTATATATTAGGAAATATAAATAATAAAAGTTTATTATGTTATGATAAATTATGAATCCAAATCTACAATGATAAAAGTAATGAATCAATATATTAACAATTGTGAATATCTAACCCAAAACAGAAATAACACAAAAATGAGAAATTTAGAAATTCTACTTAGTTATATATCTAAGGCAATAAACCCAGTACAGTACTGGTCTGAAAGCCATAATTATATCGAAAATTAATGTCACACGATGTGTCAAAAA
>CAZZBB010000049.1:0-6811 GCA_964652195.1 uncultured bacterium
TTTTTGTTGTCCTTGTGAATTTTGACATTTTCACCCTGAATAATAAAGCAGGAATTTTGACATAAAGTATATTTTTTAATTAGGACGTTTTTATAGATAGTCATCATTTATTCTCTAATAATATTGTTCTCATAAATGTTATGATAAGAATGTATGAAATCAGCATTTGTTATGGTTTAAACTAAGAAAAAGTGGCTGACTATCTTACCCATCTCATAGTATATTATATTTATCTGAAAAAGTTACGAAATCGTAACTTTTTTCTGTCACACCAATTTTCGTAAAATGGCTTTTAGGTAAGTAGCCACCTATGTTTACAGGCAATTTACGAATTTCTGCTAAAAAATAAAAAAATGTTCCTGATGGATTCCTTCACACTGAATTCCCGTTGAGATGTGAGAAAACATTGAGATTTGTATAACTGCGTATATATTTTCTTTAATCATAGTTTAGGTATTAGTGTGAGTATTTTATTTATTCTCTATCTGTTATTGTGACGTATGTTTACACACATGTCAAGTAATTTATATATATGTGATGTTTGTTTGTTGGTTTTCTTCAATTTATTTTTATATGGTTGATTTTTTGTGAATATTGTTCGGAGGTTGTATTATCTGTGTTATGTTTGAATCACGGATTTGGCGGATTTCACGGATTTATGGATTAAGGCGTGTGTATATCATCCTTATGATCGTGAATTTACTCTTTCTTTGCTGACTACTGACTGCTTATAGCAAATAGCCACTTCTGTCTGAATCGCGGATTACGCGGATAAGAGGGTTTTCTTGTCTGAATCGCGTTTTTTCTGAATCGTCAATCAACGCGGAATCCGCGGATAAGAGGATTAGCCCCAGAGGGGCGGAATGTGTGTAGAAAACGTGGATTGAAATGTTGGGAAACCCCAGAGGGGTGAAAGATGTATTGTATTAAAATTGTCCAAACTAAATAGTCAAGTAAGTTTTAGTATTGCTTGTTCAGCCCCATCTTGACACAATCACTCTCTCCATGCTATTCTTATACAAACACAGCATGGATAGCACCGAATGAACCAAAACTTCCCCGACAACGCACTATACGAAATGGACAACCTCGAAGTCCTACGAGGTATGAACAGCGACACCGTAGACCTCATCGCGACCGACCCACCCTTCAACATTAAACGCAATCGCAGCGGCACAGCAGGACATTATGTAGACAACTGGAAATGGGGAGATACTGGTATTTTACCAGACCAATGGAAATGGAACGAAGTGCATCCAAAATGGCTTGAAGAAATCAAAGACAACCACACTGAACTATACCATGCCATTGACGCTGCCAAACACTGTCAAGGTGAAGATACCGCTGCGTTCTTATGCTTTCTCAGTGTCAGACTCATTGAAATGCACCGTATCCTGAAAGAAAGTGGAAGCATATATTTACATTTTGATCCCACTGCAAGCCACTACATTAAAATGTGTATGGATGCAATCTTTGGAAGAAAAAACTTTAGGTCTGAGATTACTTGGAAGCGCGTCACTTCTACACAAAAAGGTTCACAACATCAGAGTAAAAGTTGGGGAAATAACGCTGATATACTCTTGTTTTATGCAGGGTCTACATCTACACCGTTATCACCAGAAAGAGAATTAACAGAAACAGAAATATTAAAGAAATTCAAATATGTAGATGATAATGGACAAAGGTATTATGATGACTCCGCTCATATTTGGAGTACTCCAAATATGGGTGCGCGCCCAAACCTTTGTTATGAGTGGCGTGGTTTTGTAAATCCACATGCATCTGGATGGAGATTAAGCAAAGAACGTTTGGAGGAAGAATATCAAAAAGGAAATATAGTTATTCGTGCTGATGGAAAATTGGAACGGCGAAAGTATCTAAAAGATTATAAAGGCACATCTTATGGTAATATTTGGGATGACGTGCTACCCCCAAGTGGAGAAGAACGTACAGGTTCACCCGATCAAAAACCGCTGGGACTATATGGACGCATAATCAAAGCCTCGTCTAACGAAGGGGATCTTGTACTTGACCCATTCTGTGGATGTGCCACTACGATTATTGCAGCAGAAAACCTTAAACGCCGCTGGGTCGGCATTGACCGTCGTGTAGATGCACGCTATCATATCATCACCCGATTGATGGGTATTAGCAAGAAAGAACGTGAACGTATAGAGAAATACGCCACAGATAAAAACTGGCTCGAAAGACAAACAGCAAAATATGAAATCCATTACCAAACGGATCCGCCTATCCGAACCGACCAAGACGCTCCCACAGTTCCTGAATTATCACAGGTCTACCAGTACCATCTTGAGCCGTTGCACAGCCATGCTGAGATGCACCAAATCCTTGTGGATCAGTTCGGATTGAAATGTTGGGGATGTAACTTTGTCCCACCCGATAAACGCTATTTACACCTTGACCATATCGTACCCAAAAGCGATGGTGGCAACAACGATATAGACAACCGTGCGCTCTTATGCCAACCGTGTAATAGCAAAAAATCCAACACAATGAGTCTCACATCGCTACGTAGACAAAATAAAAAAGAAGGATATATCCAACAAAGTGAAGCGATAGACCTTCAAGCTGCTTTATCGTGGACGCGATCTCTTTTAGTCAAAACACTCCGAGAAACCCCATATCAACCCTTCATCCCAATTGAAAGTGAAAGATAATACCATTTCTCAATAATGATTTACCGTTTACTAATTGAAGAAACCCCCTAAATAATCAAGGAATCAACGGTATGAATGACATTTAGTCATTCACCCAAATCAACGCCGAATGCGCGTATGGCATTCGTCGGGTATGAATGCCTTAAGGCATTCCCCGCCCCTTATCAGGGAACTATTAAGACTATTTGTAATGGGAGTTATTTATATAGAATTGGTATTATATGTTGATAAATCGTATTTTCTTGATTTTATTTTTTGAATTACGGTTTTCACAGATTTTATGGACACGAGGTATTGGGTATAATTTCTATTGCCATAGTTTGAAATCCTTTCCTACCATGAGAGAAGATCGGGGATCGGAATCCCCTCCTACAGTAGAAAAGCTCGGGATTGAAATCCTTCATACAAATGAACCTAATACTATAATTAACACCGATGATAATGCTAAAATCTTTACATACCCAAACAGAATTTCACCTTAAACTGAAAAAGCGAGGTTTTACACCCCGCTTGGGGAAATACCAATTCAAAATCAATAGAATATTGAAGATACTATAAATACACCTCACAGTTTAATTATCAAGTGAAAAACGTAGAACACCACTGCCCAATGTTCCAACATAGAGCGTGTTACCATCAACATCAAAACAGGTAACAGGAGACGGTATATCGGGTGTGACTTGCTGCCATGTGTCTAAATCTCTATTTAGTTGATAGATATTTTGTCCAGTTTGACCGTATACCATTGTGCCATCCACTGCCAATTTATCCACAACATGAGATGTACCTTCTACGTCTGTAAATGCATGCCAGTCCGTGCCATTACTTGAGCGCACAACACCTTTATTGGTAGCTACATAGACGTTTTTACCAGCGAAAACCATTGCCTTGAAATTGTCAACAGAAAATGGTAGATTAGCAGTGACATCTGTCCAAGTTTCACCTTCATCATAAGATTGCATGAGGTGTCCATTTCGTTTGCCAACATAAACAGTATTCCCTGAGACCGCGAGTTTAAAACCGGTAGCATTGAAAAGTCTGTTGGAGTTCCTTAAATTATCATGTCTACCTTCATCTATTAGTCCGGTGTCGTGCTATTTAGTCATGCCAGGTTTCCACCTGTAAAGTTTTTTGTCGCATTCTGCGTAAAACTTCGTACCACTAACAGTGAAGTCTCCAGGCAACAATCTGAAATCAGGTAAATTGCTAAATTTTAAAGTTGGTGTTTCCTGATTGAAGGTTGTCCTATTATTTTTCGTTAAAGACCGAAAAATATCCATGTCGAGTAAATTATTATCCCCATTTATTTTATTCCTATCTTTTCTTTTTACACCAATGGGATCATCATCTCCTAACACGGGTAGGATTCCATCAGTTCTCATATAAAGCACCCCTTCAACTTTTTTCAGAATCATGGTCTCTCCAGCACTAAGGAAAACATCCACCCACGATACCCCTCCATCAGTTGAGGTAATAATTCTATTACGAGTAATTGCATAGAGGGTATCTTTTACGAAAACTAAATCCAAGATAGTTGTTCCAGTTAATCCTGAATTAAATTGCTGCCACGATTTTCCTCCATCCGTAGTACGCCGAATTCCAGATATGTCGCTACTATAGATGGTATTTGGGTTTAACATCACTGGTGTTGGTGTTATTTCGGGTATTGATCCTTTATATATGGTATCGTCTAATACCCAAGTCCCATCCTGCTCAATTGCGTAAGATTGGTATTCTGTATCTATTACTACGATTCTACCTTTTTCTGCAGCTATTTTGACCTTAAGGTTTGGTCCCATTACCGTAAACGGAAACTGGTGCCTTCGGGGTCCAAACATCTGCAATGGAAAATATAGACGATTTGCTTCCATAATCTTTTCTTTATGTGCGATTATTTCCCATGTATTGCCTTTATCGTTTGAATGGTATAGGATCCAACCAAAATTAGTGATTGATTTCTTAACGCCACGGCCGATACTAATTTGATGGGTTACTCTCATTTTTGTTGCCGGAACAACTTTTACAGCATAGAGTTGGTCTCCTGCAACAGCTAATGCGTGTATGTCTCTTCCTTTTTCATCCATAATATTCTGACGAACGGGAATCCGTTCCCAAATATAGTCATTTAGGCAATAAAGACCTTTATCGGTGCCAACGAAGACGGTGTTTTCAATGGCGGTAATAGCGTGAATTTTGATGCTTGTATGGTCACTACTTAAAGGTGTCCATGCCTCCCACGATGTGCCACTATCCTCGGAACGGTAGACTTTTTCAGAGAGAGCGAGGTAAAATGCATTATCCGTTATCACGAAACCGATAGGTAGCCCTCTTGGATGAGTGCCGAGTGTCTTCCATATTTCACCTCTATCTGTAGAAACCAATACTTTTGTATCTGTGGCAAGATAAAGGGTATCCCCTCTATCCACCATCGCTCCCCAACCGATTTCTTTATTTTCTACGTTGAGTGAAGGGGTATTACGAGTGTTGATAAGTTTCCAAGTACTTTCATTATCTGTAAGTCTATAAAGACCGTTGAGTGTTCCTGCATACATATCACCGTGAGTTGTTGCGAAGAGATTAGTAACTGCGCCCCCTTGTAGACCCTTCGCCTGAATCCAATTTGGTTCAGACGTTGAAATATTTGTATCATCGGATTGTGCTGCAGCAAACTGTGATGTATCCGGTTTCTGTCCTATTCCATCATTTTTACTGAGTACATAAGAACGACCAACTTGATTGTTAATTGCAGGTTTAGCAGGGGATTCCAAGACTATCGGTACGTTGACGATTTCAATCGTTCGCTCTGATGCTGATTCTAAACTATACGGTTGTTGAAACCGAATTAGGTTTTGTGCACCAAACCCTATCAACAATAGAGCTATTATTGCCGATGCAGCAGAAACTGCTAACGGCACAAAAGGTTTACTTACTGATGGCGTTGCTGGATTAAGACGGGATATTTCCTTCATAATGTTTTCTGTTAATTGTGTTGGCAGTTGGAAACTGCTAAGATTTTCTTGGATCACTGCTTCCTCCTTCTTTAATCGAATACGTGCGCGGTGGAGTCGACTCCGGACCGTATTAGGAGATACACCCAAGAATTTTCCAATGTCTTCACATGTCATTCCTGCAATGTAATATAGATTTACGACTGTACGCTCGCTCTCTTGGAGTTTACTGAGCAACTTCTGAACGATTGCACGTCGTTTTTGATTTGCAGTTTCTTCGCGTTGTTGAGTCATATATTCTGAATAATACACCTCTTCTAATTCAACTGGGTCTGTCGCTTCTAACGATTGTGGTTGTGGTGACTTCTTTCGGTGCTATGCGATACATTTTCGGTTGGTAATGACATAAAGCCACCCAGCAAAACGACTATGGTTTGTGAGCGTAGGAAGCTTTTGGAATGCTGTAAAGAACACATCCTGTGTAATCTCTTGCGCGATGTGAAAATCACCAATTTTTTGCCACGCTAACGCATGGATCTGTTTTTGGTATTTTTCAACAAGTGCAGCAAACGCTTGCTGGTTCCCTTCTAAAGCTTGTTGAATCAGGTCAGAATCATCGTATGTCATCTGATACCTCAATTGAAAATTGATCTTTTATAATGTATAGACGCGATTTTGAAGGAAAGAATTGCATATTTATGAAAAAAATGCAAATTTGGAGGGAAGAAAGGTGATTTTATTAAATAGCGTATTATAATTTACTCTCTAGTTTGGACAATTTCCGTAATTTCTTTAACAACTGTATATATACACCTTTCGCACCGCTGGTGCTCGGTTTCTTGTGGCATTTACGTTTCTACACACCTTTCGCACCGCTGGTGCTACGGATTTAGTCAATAGTAATCTTTTTCTGCAAGTTTCATGTTGTGGCTTAACTCATAAATTAATAAGTTCTTATCAAGCAACAGCCTGTTGAACGCTATCTAATACCATTTCTATAAATGATACTCCCTTGATTACGTGATCTTTATGTCTTGAAAGACTACACAAACTAAAAGTTTGTGCTACATTAAAGAGATTTTATTAATGGGACTTTAATTACCAGAAATGGTATAACATTAAATCCCAAACCCCAGCAGTGAGGGATGTGCCTAAACATAAAGAATGGACTTTCAAGTTTTG
>CAZZBB010000050.1:0-76633 GCA_964652195.1 uncultured bacterium
TTCACAATAGAGTGGAAGACTTCCAATAAACAAATCATTCCGTTTAACGTCTTAAAATTATAGTATAGTGAACATTGAAAATAATAACACAAAATCCCTATAGGAGCGATCTCCGAATCGCGACTTAACTTAGGGAAAATCGGAAATCGGAGTTCGCGCCTACATCTCAAAATGTCCCATTAATTCAAAAGTTTACTATTAACCTAAAGTTTACTATAAAAAATGAAATACATCCTTAAATCTCTAATTACGAAATATAGTATGAAGGAGGAAATTGATATGGCAAAATTAGCTATAAATGGTGGCGAACCTGTTGTGAAGAAGGGATTGGGAAAAAGTTGGCCAATTCATGATGAGAAAGAAGAAAATGCATTATTAGAGGTTATACGAAGTGGTGCATGGAATAGACGCGAGAAAGTTGACGAAATAGCAGAAAAATTTGCTACATACCATGATGCAGAATATGGAATACCATTAGCAAATGGGACAGTGGCATTACAATGTGCTCTGAAAGCTGCTGGCGTCACGGCTGGGGATGAAGTAATTGTTCCTGCTCTCACTTTTGTTGCAACAGGTACATCAGCGGTGTGCGTGAATGCAGTTCCGGTTATCGTTGATGTAGATCCGTTGACATATAACATTGCACCTGAAGCAATTGAAGCAGCTATCACACCAAGAACCCGGGCAGTGATTCCTGTACATAACGGCGGTTATCCTGCTGATATGGACGCTATTATGGATATAGCAGATAAACATAATTTAAAGGTGATTGAGGATTGCGCACATGCACACGGATCACAATGGCGTGGAAAAGGAATGGGTTCAATTGGGGATCTTGGAACATTCAGCTTTCAAATTGGTAAGACTCTTACATGTGGTGAGGGTGGAATGGTCATCACCAACGATGAAGAACTTGCCAATAAAGCACGGGAAATAGCAAATCTGAATATGCGAATGACAAATTTACAAGCTGCATTGTTGTTAGCTCAATTTGAAAGGTTTCCTGAACAGGTGGAAACAAGGGAGAAAAATGTTGCATACCTCGTAAAGGGAATGGATGACATTGAAGGGATAGATCCTATTCCACGGGATGAACGGGTCACACGTTGGTGTTTCTATTATTGGGATTTTCGATTCGTACCTGAAGAGTTTGGAGGTATCTCTCGCGGAAGATTCATGGAAGCACTTGGAGCAGAGGGAGTTCCGTGTGGTGTTGGTGCACATGGTCAGCCAATATATAATGAAGGTCCATTTGCAAATGCTGACTGGTTTGACCAATTGGGATTACCACGTGAATATCTTGGGGATCGCGCAATTGACTATAGTACTATTCACTGTCCTCAAGCAGAACATGTTTATCATAATGAGGTATGCAGTTTCGGACATGCAATGTTTTTGGGTGATACTGATGACATGCAATCTATCTTAGATGCATTCCAAAAGATACGGTCGAATGTTGATGAATTATAGGCAAACAACAATAGTTCTTACTTTATAGTCAATGGAATATCTAATGTTTGAGGTAAAAGACACATACTCTCATTACAAGCTTGGTAGCTGAGTTTTAGTAGAATCTGGTCGTTTTTCTTCAGTGTTAAATTCTCTTTCGGTTTTATCTTCAAAGTAAAGGTCGGCGTTCCTTCATATACGAAGAGATAATCTGGACTAAACTCAAACTTGACAGATTTTCCTTTGGGATACTTTACATCAGAAATTAAAATATAGGTGTCGTCTGGAACTGAAATAGTTGTAGGTATGAGATTTTCTTGACCGGTTGGATTTGCGTTTATGTGCCATCCATCTTTTATTTTTACCTGAACCTTTACTTCAATTTCTCTACTCTTAGAAGTTGCTAATATTTCAGCATTCGCTGTTACGATAGGTTGAGTTGATGTGTCAGTTACTATACTTTCTTGAGGTGAGTTATTGATTTCTTGCGAATTCAGGTATGCGTTAAGCGAATATAGCATATGCATAAATGAAGAAGGTGTCTCGTCCATTGCTTGTGCAAAACTACGCAGGGTTTTATCAGCATATTCTCGGTAATTAACATATGCGTTTTTTGTTAGTAAATGGTCATTTTTTTCTTGTAGAATCAGGAGATTGTTGACTGCTACAGCATTCCCCGATGGAATAGCTGAATCGTGCGGTTTTTTGGTTCGTACAATCAATTGTTTATCATCTGCCTTCGTATAATAGAACCCTCCATTCATATCATCCCAAAAGAGTTCAATCATCTTGTGTGTAAGTTCTTGTGCAGAGACCAACCACTTCTCTTCACCACTGGCTTCATACAACGTTAGTAAACCTTGAATAAAAAAAGCATAATCATCAAGATATCCATCAAATTTTGCTACATTAGAAGTAGACAAATGCCATAGTTCTCCATCTGGTTTTGTTAATGTATCAAGTATAAACTGGGCAGCTTTCGATGCTGCGGTATAATACTTTTTTTCTTCTAAGACTTGATATCCGTAAGCATGTGCCTCGATCATGAGTCCATTCCAACTCACGAGAATCTTTGTATCTAATAGTGGTCGTTCCCGTTCATATCGGGCATTTAATAACTTCTCTTTTGAAGAACTCAAAGATAGTATAGATTCTTCTGACTTATCATATTCAGGTACGTATAACACATTCTTCCCTTCAAAATTCGTACCCTTGTCAACTCCATAAATTGTATTAAACTGTATTACATCCTTCTTATCAAGAAGACCATTTATCTCTTCTTTTGTCCATACATAGTATTTTCCTTCCTCTGCATCGGTTTCTGCATCGATGGCAGAATAAAAGCCTCCATCTGGATGGGTCATTTCTCGTTCAATAAAAGTGAATATCTCTTTCGCAATACGTCGATATAATGGTTTCTTAGTGATATGATATGCTTTTAAATAAAGCTTAGCTAACAATGCATTGTCATATAACATTTTTTCAAAGTGAGGAACAAGCCATTTTGCATCAACAGAGTATCTATGAAATCCCCCTCCTATTTGGTCATAGATCCCACCATAAGCCATCATATCTAAAGTATGTGTAACCATTTTCAATAAAGAATCATCATCTTTGGATGGTTTATCTAATTCTGAACGTCTTTCGTATTCTCTTAACAGGAATTCCAGATTGGATGGACTTGGGAATTTTGGGGCAGTACTGAAACCCCCATAAGCCTTGTCAAATTTCGACTCAAGGAAATCAACAGCGTCTGTTATCAATGATAGGTCAATTGGCTTTTCAATAAGTGTGGTAAATCCCTTACTTGTTGCCACTTCAATAAATTTTGTTATCCTGTTAGCAGATTCGATCACTTCAGTTTCTCTTGTTATCCATGCATCGTTCACTGCTTCAAGAATCGTAGGGAATCCTGGTCTATTGGGTTGGTCTGTTGGTGGAAAATATGTTCCAGCATAGAACGGTTTTAGGTCAGGAGTAAGAAAAACAGAATTTGGCCATCCACCGTGTTGTATCAACAACTGCGTTGCTGTCATATAGATTTCATCAAGATCTGGTCGTTCTTCACGATCAATTTTGATATTGATAAAGTTCTCATTCATCTGTTTGGCAATTTCTGGATTTGAGAATACTTTACGTTCCATCACATGACACCAGTGACATGTAGAGTATCCTACAGAAAGGAATATAGGTTTGTTCTCTTTTTTTGCCCGTGATAATGCTTCATCTCCCCACGGATACCAATCTACAGGGTTATGAGCATGAAGTAATAGGTATTGACTTGTTTCATTGATGAGACGGTTCGTCCATTTCCAAGTACCATCAGGATTCTTCAGAGAATCTTCATCTGCAGCTGAAATCCAAACAAAATTTATCAGAATTAATGGGATGATAATTACCCGTAATGTACTTTTCATGTTGATGAACCCTTTGTTTCATTAGGTGAGAGAATTTCTGTAAAATAATAAGCAATAAATGAATTACTGAACAAGAGCTTGCTCTGCTATAGATCTACCAAGATCTGTCAGTGTGAGTTGGGTATCATTTTGAGAAACACATCTGTTGTTAAGAGCATATCTTACGACCTTAGATGCAAATGATGGTTCCCATTGTAGGTGTTCATGTAAATGTGTGATTTCTGATTCGTCTACTGATTCAGGTAAACCTTCATGGTTTAGCAGGTGAATGACAAGCATTGTCTGAGCAAACTCCCATTTTTGACGCAAATGTCTTCGTGCTATTGATAATAGACCACGTTTTGGTACAAACAGAAAAACCAAGACAAATGCAAGGAAAGTTACAGAAGCAATTGTCCCAGCAATTGATACATCAAATTGATAGGCAATTAAATACCCGACTACTGCATTGATACTTCCAATTGCTGCACTTAAAACCAGCATACGTGTTAGGTTATCGGTCATTAGATAAGCGGTTGCAGCAGGTCCAGCAATGAGAGCAACAACCAAAATAGATCCAACTGCATCAAAAGCACCAACAATCGTAATAGAAACCAAGGTCATTAATCCGTAATGAATTAGTGTCGGGGCAAAACCTAACGTTGCTGCCAAACCAATATCGAAAGTTACCAACTTTAGTTCCTTGTAAAACAAGAAAATAAAAGTAAGATTCAAAATCAAAATCACTGCCATAACCGTCAGTGCTACGGGACCTACATCCAACCCTAAGATAGTTAACCGATTTAGTGGGGAATAAGCGAGTTCCCCGAGCAGAACAGCATCGATATCAAGATGTACATTCCGTGTATATCTTGATATTAGGATTACACCAACACTGAAGAGAGCGGGGAATGTTAACCCAATAGCAGCATCTTCTTTTATTAGATCAGTTTTCTGTAATAATTCTACTAATACAACCGTGAGTACTCCGGTTCCTGCTGCAACAAAAATAAGGATTGGGGAAGAAACAGTATGTGTAAAGAAGAACGCAATTACAATCCCCGGTAAGATTGCATGACTGATTGCATCACTCATCAATGTCATCCTACGTAAGACCAGAAATACTCCCGGTATAGCACATGCGGATGCTGTTACAATTGCAATGAGTAGGATTTCAAGATGGACCGGCATAGGTATTAATCACTTTTCTGTTGTGGTTGTTCTATCAATTTGTTTGATGCCATTCTAATGTTTCGTCTGTTCTGCCGTTGTCGAGAACTATTCCAAATTAATCCACGGTTAGGGGCAATGGTTATAGATATCATGACAAAAAGAGTTGCACTGAGAATTATTGTCGGTCCAGTTGGAATATTTGCTCCACTGCTGCTAATGATGGTTCCCATTACTCCAGATACAGCGCCGAATATGGCAGCGAGGGTGACCATCAAACTGAACCGATCTGTCCATTGTCGTGCTGCTACAGCAGGGGCAACAATCATGGCACTCATGAGAACAGCACCAACTGCCTCCAAACCAATGACAATAGCAATTACAAGAAGACTTGTTAACAATACATCAAGTGTTCTGATTGGGAATCCTATAGATGCAGCGAATCCTTCATCAAAAATTAGTAGTTTTAGTTCTTTCCATAAAATCAACATAATTATGAGGACAATACCTCCAAGTATACCAATAGTTACGACATCACGTTTTAACATTGTTGCAGCTTGTCCAAAGAGGAAGGTATCCAAACCAGCTTGATTTGCATTTCCCGTTCGTTGTATAAGTGAGAGTAGGAC
The DNA here is from genome assembly GCA_964652195.1 of uncultured bacterium. GTDB lineage: Bacteria > Poribacteria > WGA-4E > WGA-4E > WGA-3G > MSPOR6. Next base: position 5,645 of record CAZZBB010000050.1, read on the forward strand.
TAATCCAAAACCGAAGAAGGTTGAGAGGATTAAAGCAAGGGCACTATCAAATTTGATCCGAGTGAGTCTGACAATAGCTATGATTATTACTGTTCCTATCCATCCTGCAATTGCTGCCCCAAGAATAAGCAATAAGTGGATCTTAGTTCCAGTGAGAAGGAATGCCAATGCGATACCGGGAAGCGCAGCATGAGAAATTGCATCACCCATCAAACTTTGTCGACGTAATACTGCATACGTGCCGAGTGCACCACTGACTGTACCAAGAAACGCAGCACCCAATGCTACTGTAATGAGTGTATAGTCAAAATGGTTAAGAAGGTTATTAATAAAGTTTAGCACTAATATTATATTCCATTTTGGTAGAAATAGGTTGGTAGTAAAAACAAATGAATTCTACCGATAAAGTTGGTATATTTATCGGTTTTTCATGAAGGCGATTCGTCCACCGTAAGTCTCTCTGAGATTCTCAGGTGTGAACGTCTCTTGGACTGGACCGCTTGCAATTCGACGAATATTCAAAAGGGTTACCCAATCGAAATAGTCTGCAACAGTTTGTAGGTCATGATGTACAACGACGACAGTTTTTCCGTTTTCACGGAGTTCCTGTAATAAAGCTACAATAGCCCTTTCAGTAGTAGCATCAACACCTTGAAATGGTTCGTCCATAAGGTAGACGTTAGAATCTTGAACGAGGGCACGAGCAAGGAAGACTCGTTGCTGTTGTCCACCAGAGAGTTGGCTGATTTGTCGGTTACTGTATTTTTCCATTCCAACTTTTTCTAATGCATTCATTGCCAATTCTCGATCAGTCTTTCTGGGACGACGTATCCAACCAAGGGCACCATAGCGTCCCATCATCACAACATCAAGGACATTTGTAGGAAAATCCCAGTCCACAGTTCCTCGTTGTGGTACATATCCAACAATTTTTCTCTGGACTTCATAGGGTTTATCATGAATTAGAACTTTGCCTGATGCTGTTCGTACTAATCCTAAAATTGCTTTGATTAGGGTTGTTTTACCTGCCCCATTTGGACCAACAATTGCTAATAATACCCCTGGTGGTACATCAAGGTCTATATCCCATAAGACTGGCGTTTCATGGTATGCGACAGTTAAATCCATTACAGAGATTGCATTTGTAGCAGGAGATTGCAAAATTAATGTTCCTTTTTATCACTGTCCATAACTACGGATTCACCAATAAGAGCAGAAACAATCGTATCTATATTATGTTTTACCATACCGATATATGTTCCTTCTGGTGTGCCTTCATTTCCCATAGCATCAGAGAATAATTCACCACCAATCTGAACATCAAACCCTTTTGATTTCACTGCTGCTTTGACAGCTTCTAAGCTACGTATAGGAACAGAAGATTCAACAAAAATTGCAGGGAGCTTATTTTCAGCAATAAATGTTGCTAATTCTTTTACATCAGCAATTCCGGCTTCAGATACGGTGCTCATTCCCTGTAGACCACGTACTTCAAAACCGTATGCTTTACCAAAATAGTTAAATGCGTCGTGTGCTGTGACAAGGATTCGCTGTTCAGAGGGAACACGTTCAGCTTGTGTCTTAACATATTGCTGTAGCTCATTAAGTTTCATTAGGTAATGGTCGGTATTTGCATTATAAATCTGCAGTGATTCAGGTTTATGTTCAACCAAAGTGTCTCGGACAACTTCCACTGCTTTTATCCACAAAGATATGTCAAACCATATATGAGGGTCATATTGACCTTCATATTCAGGTGGAGTAAGTAATAGTTTTTTATCAACACTATCTGAAACTGCTACAGCTTTTGTTTTACCTGATAAACTTCCAAGTACATCTGCCATTTTCGATTCAAGATGTAGTCCATTATAGAATATGATCTGTGCTGAATTAAGTCTTTCAATGTCTTTTGCTGTAGGTTTGTAGAGATGTGGGTCTACCCCTGGACCCATCATACCGATTACGTCAACTGTTTCTCCACCAACATTCTTTACGATATCGGTAATCATTCCAATTGTTGTAACCACACGTATCTTTTCATTTTCTGGAATCTTCTTTTCAACTTTTGGATCACATCCAGTAATAGTGAGAGTATAAAATATGAGTAAACACCCTACTAATATAGGTATAATAATTTTTGAATAGAGATAATATGTGCTTTTTAAAAAATTGTATATATATTTCATGTTAATTTATAAGAATAAATAATCTAAGAGCATTCCAACAAGATAACCGACGCCAGCTACCCCGAGTCCAACAACAAACATATCAAAGCCACTTCTTATTATTCCGCGTCCTGTGAAAAGACTCCTTGCAGATCCAACAATGAAGTGAGACAACATTGCAATTGTAAAAGATATCCAAATTGCAATCATTCCTTCTGTAAATAGAAATGGGGCAACAGGGATAAAGGCACCAATCGCAGTCGCAAGTCCTGTGATCCATCCTTCACTGAATGGTGTTGAATGGATCTTACCAATTTTCAGTTCCGCTTGAATCTTCTCCTCTAACGCCCTTTCTGGGTCACTCATCACCTCTTTTGCGAGCTCCTGTGCATGTTCTTTGGGTACACCTCGAGCAGCATATATAAGGGCAAGTTCCTCTTCTTCAATGTCAGGCATGAGTCGGATTTCATCCTTTTCTACCTGTATTTCGTGATCGTAAACCTCCTGTTCACTTTTTGCTGCGAGATACCCAGATGCCCCCATGGAAAGTGAATCGGCAACTGTACCCACAATTCCAGCAACAAGTATTGTATTGACACTTTCAGATGCAGCAATGACCCCAGCGACCAATCCAAAATTGGCTGTAAGGCCGTCATTAAAGCCGTAAATTATATTACCTAACACACCACCGGATTCAGTTTTATGCCAAGGTTCGTCCGTTGTCCCTGTAAGTTCATTAAGACTTTCTGTGTGTTGAGCAGATTCTTTTGCTAATATGAGCGCTGTCTCTTTTGCATCAGAATGCGAACTGCTCTTGTGTAGGGCAATGTATTCTTTAACTTCACTCGCTTCTTCTTTCAACATACGAGCTAATGGTAATACTTTATCAATATTACGTGCATACCATGACCAGAACTGTGCTTTTAAACTCGGTTTAATATGCTTGAACTTAATATCGTATGTAGATAACATTTTTTCCCATCTATCGACGTGTTTGCTTTCCACCTCTGATAAATCACTTAGTATTTCCTTACGATTATAATCAGTCTCAAGTTCGGCAAAAACACTATAAAGAAAAGTCGCATCAACTTCATCCTGAAGATGGTGCCGCCATATCTTGATTGTTTTCTTGTTTACTCTCTCTTTCTTTTCCATGCTTTTAAGTGTCCTCTACTTTATCTACCATAATGTGTTTTGCTACTTCTCGTCCAATAACTGCCTCTTGTCCTGCAATCTCTATAGTAAATGGTCCTTCAAATGGAGCGACGTCTATCACCGTAAATGTTGTCCCGGGATATAGATTAAAATTACCGAGATGTCGTAGTAGAGCAGAATCGTCATCACTCACCTCAGCAACAACACAAGATTGACTTGAATTTAACTCAGTCATTGGAATGGCTTCAGTTTGCTTAACAACCCCGTTTTTGTCAGGTATAGGTGAACCGTGTGGATCAGCAGTGGGATATCCAAGAAACGCATCCATTCGCGCCTCAACATCCTCTGAAATCACATGTTCCAATATTTCCGCTTCATCATGAACTCCATCCCAGGGTACACCGAGCGCTTTGTTAAGATATAACTCTAACAATCGATGATGACGGATGATTTCTAATGCAATTTCTTCCCCAGCATCAGTAAGCGTAACACCTTCGGACCGTTCGTAGGTTATCAAATTCATTGTTTTGAGCTTTTTAATCATTCCTGAGGCTGATGCTGGTTTCACATCAAGGAATTCTGCTAAAACACCTGTAGAAACTTTCTCACCTTTGTCTTGTAACTTATATATTGACTTAAGATAATCCTCAGCCGCATGTGTTAACATTATTATTTCCATTCCGCATTAGAGTCAATTATGCTCTTCATCCTACGGTAAATAGTTAGTTCACTTTCCAATATTCTTAGGAAAGATATATAAAAACATTAGTTTAGTCAAAAAATAAATTTAGGTATACCTAAATTATATAATTGGAGAAGAATTATGTCAAGCATTTTTAATTACACATTTTAGCAATAGCAATAGTTTAAAATTCGTTAAAGACTTTCACAGGTTTTCCAGTTTCAATTGATTCCCAAGCTGCAACCCCAACAGCAATTGATTTTGCCCCATCAATAACATTCGGGGATGGTTCAAGATCCTCTTCAAGGCATTGCTGAAAATGTCTCATATAACGAATGACTGTTTGACCGTGTCCATATACACTTGTGTCGATTTCCGGAGGACAGGTCATTTCAAACGGTTCTCTCGCAGACATTTTATCCAGCATCAGTTTTACTTGACCACCTTTGTTGTCTGTAAAATCGCCAATCATTGTTCCTTTACTCCCGTAAATTGAAACTTGCATCATTGGCATTGGAGGGTGAACAACATCATATAATCCCATTGCACGAGCAATTTGTCCATTTTTGAACTTAAGATTAAGAAAGAAATTATTTTTCTTAGGATAATCTGGTGTTAGTAAACCCTTTGTACCGTAGGCGTGCACCTCTTCAACATCACCGAGAAAACTACGTAAAATATCAACGGGATGAACAACTCCACCGAACATCAAATCTTGTGGTTCAGTGAGTCTCCATGGGGTGAAATCGTAGACTTCACGCATGTCATGGACATAATATGCCTCAGCAACCATTGGATCACCTAAATCACCATCGTCAAGTAATCTTTGCATTGTTAGAAACTGCAGGTCAAACCGCATTGTTTGACCGACAAGAAACTTTACATCATGCTTCCGCACTAAATCCACTAACTGCTTAGCATCATCCAATGTTGTCACCATCGGTTTGGTACAGATTACATGCTTTCCAGCTTCTATTGCTGCAATACAATGTTCTGCGTGGAGATGGTCTGGTGAGTAGATTGCTACAACAGAAATATTATCTTTTTGAACTAATTCACGGTAATCTGTTGTCCAGTAATCGACATTAATCTCTTTTGCATAGTTTTCAAGGACATCCTGCCGTTTAGCACAAATTCCACGAACTTCATAATTCAGATCGGGGACATCTTTAAGGAGTGATGTGGTTGACCCCATGTTCGTAGGATTGATACCAATAACCCCTAATCCAATTGCCATATTTTACTCCTGTAGTTTTAGCAAAATCTTATCATAAAAACTCCTGTTTATCAAGAACTAACCTATATGGATATGGTTATTTATACTATTCCTAAGAAATATTATGACATATAAACATCATTCACCAACCCTTTTAACTGTGTAATCCGCGTCATCTGCGATTCATACAACTGCTATTTTGGGTCGCCCCTTACCGCAACAAAAACACCTCTTCCTGTACCACAAACTGTATGAAGATTTAGAATTTAATTCGGTTATATTTGGGTGGGAAGACCTCGCTACGATCATTTTATTGCAACCGGGTCCCCATGACGAAATTATCATGCAGATTAGTATGCTATATTATTACATGTTAGAAACAATATAATTATAATATACACAATATAAATATAATATACACAATATATTAAAATAATTTGACATAGTATTATAAATTGTTTATAATATATAATGGCAGGTTTCTTTTTACGGATGTACAGATGCGTTTACACCTGCACATCCGTGGATGCGATGCGGGTGATTACAACACCTACACCGCATAGCACTGCCATAGCGACTATTAACCTGATATGACAGCGCTGGTTTTCTATTTTATCATAAAATGGATATTAAGGGAAAACCAGCACGCTTAACACCGAAGATTGCTGAGAATGTAAAATTAGCCTTTTACATTCTGAATGCATTCTTCGAAAAAGAAAGGAAAACTAAAATGAAACGTATTTTTGTTTTTACACTGATCGCGTTTTTCGCGATAGCTTGTCTATTTCTAATGGATCTTTCTGCGAATTGGAATTCCGATGGGGATTATGGTTTCGCAGACATGCCTTTTCAGGACGTATACGGTTATAGCTACGTGACCGTTTGGTATGATGCCGAAACTTCAACCGCATATAGTTCCCATTATTTTTTCTTGAACAATGGCGACAATGTGCCTGTGTCATACTCTTACTATTTTGAAAATGAGGTGACAGGTCCGGAGAATCTCCCTCCTCAAGAAGAAAACGATAGTGGTGTAACAGTACCTAATGAGGAGGATTCGGAGAGTGAACTCGACTCCTACGATATGGAGGGCAGAATACGCGGACTCTACACGATTTCCGGTGATTCTGACTTATTCATAGATGCGGATTTCAATCACGATGGCATGCCCGATGCTTGGGACAGTTGGCATGCAGTAACATCAACTGAATTTAATGTCGATTAACCATCTCTGTTGAGTAACAACACAAGCGATGTAGGTTTCCTACATCGCTTGTCATATAGAAACATCTATTCAGGAGGTATCTACAGATGAAACATCTAAAGCCAACTGTTTTCTCCTATATCCCCTTTATTTTATTTGTTTGCTTTTTGCTCTTATTCTTAGGGATTGTGGTTCGCGTTGATGCGAAAATCGTTTTCTATGAAGATACTGGTATTTTTGTCATCACCGATGATGGTACCAATAGACTTCGACTCACACGTAACACGGCGTGGGAAGATTTACACCCTTGCTGGTCACCTGATGGAAGACACATTGTCTTTGATCGACGATTTGATAAGAGAAGACAACAAACTTCAGAGTTATTTATCATGAATGCCAACGGAAAGCATCTCCAACGACTTACGTACAATGACGTTAGTGATACACTTCCAGCTTGGTCACCGGATGGTACAAGAATTGCTTTTACGAGTGGACGAAGCGGAAGATATGAAGTGCATGTCATAGACCTTGCCACACTCGCTGAAACGCAGCTTACAGGTCTTTCAGGTGATAAAGGAGGGGCTGGTGCCCCTCACTGGTCTCCCGATGGCACACAGATCGTTTATGAGAAGTTTATAAAAAACCTTGTCAAACGTCGTCGCGGTTTTACCTCTGGATTTTCACATAAGAATATCTATGTAATGTCTGCCGATGGTGAGGATCAACGTCCCGTTTTGCCTGATCCGAAACCGGGTTCTGACACGGTCATTATGCGGTTCTTTCCGCGCTGGTCCGCTGATGGAAAACGGCTTGTCTTTATGGATTGCACGTGGAAGGGCAAGGACCAAAAGTGTAAGATCTCCGTGATGCGTATCGGTGGCAAGGTACATGTCCTCCAGGAAATTCATGACAAACTTGGCAATGATGCACTAACGGCAGGTATACGTTGGATAGAGAATGACACAACTCTACTTTTTTCCCTGATGAAGAGAGATAACCCCAACGCGAAATCTTATAACCTCTATCGCTATGAGTTTGAAACGAGAAGCATCATACAGATGACACACACGCTGATTGATGAGGCAATGCCAGATTGGATAGAGGGACCGTTGTCCGTTTCTCCGCATAGGAAGTTGCCATCGTTGTGGGGAGAGAAAAAACAGACCTTTTCACAGTAGATTTTATACAAAATCAACAGAAAATCCTGCAGACCATTAGTTCATTGGGTAATACCATTTCTAAGATATTTTATGACATATAAACATCATTCTCCCAACCCGATAGGTTCGTTTGGAACCGCCTGCTAATGGTATTGATGTAGGAAATAACACTATTTCAAGTATCTTCAGCACCAGCGGTGCGAAAGGTGTATAGAAACCTATCACACCAGCACAAGCACCAGCGGTGCGAAAGGTGTATCATAATACACCATAGGCATCAATTCAGTGATTACATGTCCTCGTAGGGAATCAACGCAGCATCCGCCTATGGCATGTTGCGGGGTTGATTCCCTACGAGGACATGTATTCGCTAAATTGACACTTGTAGTGTGGTTCCAAACAGAACCTACCATGTATGGGAAAGGTGCTAAATTGACACCTAAGGTATCGTGGGTATATTACCATTTCTAATTGATTGTATGCCATTAAATCAGACTCTTCTCTGTAGGAGATTCCCGACCTTCATTACAACTGTTAATGGAAAACTATTATTACAAATGGTATTACAAAGCAGTAACTCAGGATATAGTTGGAAAATAAATTGAAGAAATATAATTGATCATGCATCACATATATGAAAAAGAGTAGGTAGAATAGTAAACATACGTTACAATAACATTTAGAAAATCAGTATAATACTCATACTAATATATTTCATAAGATTATACAAACATATATACAGTAGTACAAATAACAATAATTCAACACATACTAAATCGGCAATTAAGTATTAAGTTCTCCATTAAGAGTATTAAGTTATCCATTGAGAGAACAATTTAAATATAGATTAAGCGAAATAAATAATGATTATCTACAAAAACGATCCTAAATACAAAATTTACTTTATGTCAAAAAATCTGCTTTATTATACAGGTAGGAATTGTCAAAATTCATAAAGACACAAAAGACACAAAATCACACTTTTTGCAAATTCTTATAAAGTTAATTCAAAGTGGTGTAAAGTCAGTCTATAACAGAGGTTAGAGGGGTAATTTACACCAATTTCAATGTCACAGAATGTGTCAAAAAGTGTAACTTTTTTCCCTTTTTCGCCACTGGGAAAAACACAACATTTATACGATTTATCATCAGGGAATTTAGGATTAAAGGTCTGTTTTTGCACCCTAACAAATTGACATCTCTTCAATATCGGGATGTTGTCAGTATTGTCATATCATGATATACTTCTATACACTCTGATAATGATTATAGGAGAATAATAGTAATGATGAATATAAAGACATATATTATGATGTCATGTGTTTTAATATTTGTAGGTACAATTGTTTGCTATGGTGATGGGGGGTATGAATATATACCTGATGGGAATACTCTGGGTTTATGGCATTTCAATGATGGAAAGGTTACAGATGAATCTGATAATGGAGTGAAGGCTGACATTGAAGGGAAAGGAGCATGGGATAATAATCAGGATTGGAATAAGGAAAAAGTAGCAGGGAAATCCTTCAAATTTGATGGGAATACAGCAATTTCACTTGGTAAAGCGGATGAGTTGATCCCAGATATTGCTATCACAGTAGAAGCATGGGTATATCCTGAAGATTTAACAGGTTGGCGACTTATATGTGCGAATTGGGACGGTCCACCCGGGGCATTTCATTTAGGTGTTTCAAACGGAGGAGCAAAATTTCACATAAATACCAGCAAAGGAACTTCTTCAGCGGAAGCAGGTGGCGCACTTGAGCTTGAAAAGTGGCAGCACATCGCTGGAACATTCGATTCAAAGAGTATTAAACTCTATATAGATGGAAAAGAGGCTGCATCTACAAATCACAGTGGAAAATTACAAAAAGGTGATTACGATGTCGTAATAGGGAGTAAGAACACACGGCAATTTAAATGGAAAGGTTTGATTGATGAAGTTCGAATAAGTGATATTGCTCGTGATACCGATGTCCTCAGTCCAAACCTTAAGGGACCACAATCTGTTAAGTTTACAATATCAACTTTACCTATTGTATGGGGCAGCCTAAAGCAATGACCCAAGAATCTATAACACAAGAAATATCAATTACTAATGAGAATGTCCAATCAAAACTGATTCGTGCGATAGACGCATTATCATTGATGCAGAAATCAGAAGGGAATTTTGAAGGAAAACTCTCCTCCAGTACTTTTCCATCTTGTGCTTATGCATGGATTCAACTGATTAAAGGAAATATACCTGAAAAATCACTAATTAACTGGTTCATAGATAATCAGAGTGAAGATGGTGCATGGGGATTAGACACTGCTAATCAGACAAATCCAAATTCTACATTGTTTGTAAGTCTAATTTTGGAAGAAGTGTTTAACCAACAAATAGATCCCAATCTTGAAAAAACACTGTCCCATATCCCCGAGTACAAACATAATCTTGGATTAGTAAAATTGGCATATGCAACCTTTGGACGGTTTAATTGGCAGGATTTGACAATTCCAAAGAATGCTATCCCACTTATTAAGCTCGTTAAATTCCTATCTCAGTTCCCTATTCTAAAAAAAATCCTGAAACCTCCAAGACATAAACTTCCACCAATTGATTTATTCAATACCTCTCTATTTGAAGAGTTTTTTATTGCTGAACAACATACATTGGTTCCAGTTTTTATTCTGGTTGAATTAAATACCACGAATCGAACCGATGTTATTTTATCCCTTGTTACGTGGTTAAAATCAAGAGTATTAGGGGATGGTAGTTGGTTTCGTGTAAATTATATTACCGCGTTATCAGTGTTAGCTTTGATTGAAGTTGATAAGACAGACCATACTGATCCTGAGATACCACACTTTATCGAAAAAGGGATGAATTGGCTTAGATCAACTAAGAATCCTGATGGTGGTTATCGTGAAGCGATAAATCTGAATGTATGGGATACTGCCCTCAGTATCATTGCTTTATCTGAGATTGATGAATTACTGTCTGATAAATCTGATTTAATTCATACTGCTGCACAATGGCTTGTAAATCATCAGAATGAGGATGGTGGATGGGCTTTTTCAGGCATGAAAGATAGTACACTACCCAGTGATGCTGACGATACTGCCTTAGGAACATTGTCGTTAATTCGATCTAAGTTATACACGGATGAAGCGAGAAGTTCTATAGATTATGGGATAAGGTGGCTACTTGATAATCAAGGTTCAGATGGCAGTTGGAATACATACCAACCTGGAGAAGGTGATGTTGGATGTGTAAGTATTACTGCTCATGCTATTGAGGCGTTGTTAGAGTATGGGGACAGTCTTGAATCGATAAATCGTGGTATAAAGTGGTTGCAAGGGTCAATTCATCCTGATGGGTATTGGAATGATTTATGGTTAGCAAAGAGGACCTATGGAACTGCATGTGCAATTACAGCATTGGTAAAGGCAGGATTTGACGATGCTTCTGAGATTTCGCAAGGTGTCCGCTGGTTGGAACAGAATCAGAATCCTGATGGTGGTTGGGGAGAAGATATGTTTGGAAACCCAACAAAAAGCACAGTTGAGCAAACTGCATGGTGTACTTATGCACTATTATTAACTGATTATAAAAATCCTTCTGCACGAAAAGGGATACAGTATCTGATTGATAAACAAGATGAAAACGGAACATGGAAAGATAGTTGTGTTGGTATTTATTGGGAAATAATTGGGGGATATAGTGATCCAATATATGCATCTGTTTTTCCTATTTTGGCACTAAATCAATATCTGAAATTGAGTGAATAAATATATTTATACCAGTGATTATGACATCAAAATATGATTTCAGTAATTATACCTGTCCTTAATGAAGATAGGATTTTAGAAAAGACACTACGTAGACTACAACCTGAGTTGAGCGGACATGAACTAATAATTGTGGATGGTGGTAGTACAGACACAACGGTTGAAATTGCTAAAGAATATGGTACGGTTATCAGTTCTGATAGAGGACGCGCAAAACAATTAAATGCTGGAGCTAAAAAAGCAAATGGTGAAATACTTATTTTTTTACATGCCGATGTATGGTTAGAACAAGGCGCAATTTCTGAAGTAGAGAGAGCAATCACATCTGGATTTGTGGGAGGAGGTTTTCTGCAGAAAATAGATGGAAAAAACCTACTCTACCGAATTATAGAGAAGTCTGCAGACCTCCGTGGAAAATATCTAAAAATATTTTATGGTGACAGTGGAATCTTTATTACACGACATGGTTTTCAGCAAATTGGTGGTTTTCCTGATGTTCCAATAATGGAAGAGATTGAATTTTCAAAAGCAATGCACAAGCTTGGAAAAACACTGATGGTAAGTCCACAAATACATATATCCGCACGCAGGTGGGAAACAGGTGGAATTATTCGGACCACATTCATCAACTGGTTAATTACAGTGCTTTACATTTTTGGTTTTTCTACGGACAAACTTGCACAATTGTATAAGAATATTCGATAAAATAAACAGGGACAGATTGAATTCTGTCCCTGTTCAATTTAGATGTAGGTGTAAGATGTAATTCTGTTCCTATACTGGTTCCTATAGTTATTCTATTCTTTCAATGGCTCCTCTATTTTTTCAAAACCATTTCTACCGTTCTGTTGCCAATTATCTGATTTCTGTTTTAATTTCTCGATATCTAATGGATTCTGTATATCCACGATATGCGGAGTGATGATGAAGACTATCTCTGTATCTTGGACTTCAGTTTCAGTACTCTTGAAAAGCCTACCAAGTAATGGGATATCTCCAAGAATGGGAACTTTATTCTCGACTTCCTTCTGTTTTTTACGGATAATACCTCCAACAACAAGCTGTTGTCCGTCTTCTACATCTATATAAACGCTCAGAGTATTATCATCTGTAATTGGGGCGTTAAATTCTGTAAACTCTATGAAATTACTGGCACTGATGTTAGTAATGTCTAAACCAATTGTCCTTTTACTATCTTCTCCTGCTTTTGATCTTGCAATATAGGGTGTTAGACTAATATTAATCCCAACGGGTGGATCAATAAAGTCATAATTGAAGAGTGGTTGTGTTGCCGTATCTCCCAAGATACTGTTTGTATCAACACTCTGTAAATATGGAATTCGTCTTCCACTACTCCAAGTCGCTGGTCTACTATCCCGTGTTAGTAGTGAGGGTGTAGATAGTGTTTTGACCTTATTCTCACGCATTAGTGTGTGTAGTAGTGCCATATACTCTTTCGTAGCTAAACTGTAATTAAAACCTGAGATTTCCTGGTCAAGACCGAGTTTTGATTCAGCATCTCCAATAAGAGGATTTCTTGAATTCAGTTCTATTCCCCCCAAATTCCTTTCATTTACTGTCGCCTCTATACCAAGTTTCGTTTTTTCATCAAGGGTAACCTCAAGAATTTTAATATCTATCCAAACTTGTCCTCGAACGAAATCAAGTTTCTTGATGAGTGCTTCAACTTGATTCATATATCGTCTTCTTGTGGTAACAATAAGAGAATTTGTGTCTGTTTCAGCAAAAACGGTAACCTTTCCGAATAAAGAATTAATATCTGTTGGTTCATCATTGAAGGTATCTTGAATGAATCTACTGAAGCCGAATCCCCCTTCATCTTCTTGTTCCCGTCCCTGCCATACCTGTGATAGAATCTGTGCTATTGCGTCTGCGGTGGCATATTCAAGACGAATTGTCTTTGTAATTTCTACTTGGTTTGGTGGTGTAGGAACGTCAATTTGTCCAATAAATTCCTCAATCAGGTCAAAGTTTCGTTTTGTTCCTGTTGATACAATCACAGCATTCAAATTACTGTAGGGTTGAGCAGTGACATTACCTGCGAGTGATCCTTGTGTTTGTGCGGATGTTGCAGTTGTTGACTGTCGACTACGAATCCACCACCAATCATCATATCGATTTCCACTGGTACTTTGGTTCCCTCCATAATGTGAATTGAGTAGTTCAGCGACATTGTTTGCATCAGCATACTTTAGGTTGAATATGCGGGTACCCCACTCTTGTTCTGGCATATTCACATCAAGTTTTGCTACTAATTCATCTATCATTGGAAAATTCTGTGTTGCAGTCGTAATAATAAGGGCATTGAGTCTTACATCGAAAACTATGTGTACCTCACCTTGTACACCAAAACCCCCACCAGATGAATCATCACCACTATCACGATCCCACCAAGGACGATACCTGTCATATTCATCTCCGCCAGTATCTCCTTCAAACAGTTCTTGTAAATTAGTGGACATATCTTCAGCATTTGCATGCTTCAGGAAATACATTTTGATCTCTTCCGATGTCTTTTTCTGATCAAGTTCATTGATTAATTTTTCAATAATTGTAAAGTTACGTGGGTCGGAGGATACAACTACTACATTTAATCGATCATTGCGAGATAAATTTACTAAACCTACAATACCTTGAAATAAATCACCTGTCCTTACTTCATCTCGCCGATATGTAAGCATTTCGAGGATATCTTCTCTGTCAAAAGACCTTCTACCGCCTTGTATATTATTTCCTGTGATAATTTCTTCCAGTGTAGTGACTACCTCTTCTGCAGAAGCAAATTTTAAACGATATGTCCGAATTTCAGTCTGGAGTGAGGGCGCATTATCAAGATGGGTAATTATCTCTTTTACAATTACAAGGTTATCTTCAGATGCCTTAAGAATAAGGGTGTTTGAGTTAGTATCTGCATAGACCCTAATCATCCCTTCAATCAATTCAACACCTGAACCTTCTTCTATTGCTTCTTTAATCTGTTCAGGATCAATTCCAATCGCTCCTCTTATCGGTTTTGTATCTTCTCTGTTATCTTCAAAAACCCGATTGAGTGTCTGCGCGACTGCTTGAGCATCTGCAGAAGTAAGAGGAATTACAGCTATTTTCAATGGGAAACGTTCCCCAGCATCTGCAAATTGTAAGATTGAGACGATTCTGTGGACGCTCGATGATACATCGGTAATGACAAGTGCATTTGTGACATTATCAGCAAATATATTAGCTTTGTTATTCAATAAAGGTTTAAGCGCGTTAACTTGCTCTGATGCGGATGCGTTTTGTAGTTGAATTATGTAGGTTTGTATTTCATCAGTTAGTTCAACTTGATCAGGATCAGGGGTAATTCTTTTAACCGGACCCGTCATGATAATTGCTTTGTCAAAAGTCGTTACAATAAGTGTGCTATTTCTTCTTACTAATGTTAGGTTATATTGGGCAAGTACGGTTTTGACTTCCTCAATGACTTCTTCAATAGTTACATCAAAAAGGTTGATTAATGAAAATCTTTTGTTACGAATATCATCTTCAGTTGCAATGATGGTAAGATCAGTTTCTCGTGATAACCATTCCAAGACGTTTTTTATGTCTTGACTGGTAAAGTTGAAGTTAACCTTTGTGGCTCTTCCAGTTTCTTCATCCCTTTCAACCACTTCCATCTGTCCGCGGTCTTGTGCCAACGAGTCTGTATGCATCAGTCCAAAAATGCAAAGACATATTAGAACACCTAAACATAGATTCTGTTTCTGTTTCCATATTGGACTAATTACATTTTTAAAGATATAAATCATTGATAAGTCCTCACAATCCAAGAACACATTCAGCGGCTTGTCTTCTTATTATTGGTATAAAATTTGTATATCATTTGTATAATATTTGTATAATATGTGCTATATTCAACTTTGTCTATTATAAAGGAAATTCAGTAAAAATGAAGTTATCAATTATTAGACTTCTTTTCATCTATTCTTTGAAACTCACCTTTATCGTTTTTTTGCCAGTTTTCTGCTTTCTGTCTTAATTTTTCAAGATCTTCAGGATTCTGTATATCCACGATATGCGGAGTGATGATAAAGACTATCTCTGTATCTTGGACTTCAGTTTCAGTGCTCTTGAATAGTCTTCCAAGTAAAGGAATATCCCCAAGTATTGGTACTTTATTTTCAACTTGCTTTTGTTTCTTTCTGATGATACCCCCGACAACAAGCTGCTGACCATCTTCGACGTCAATATAGACACTGAGTGAATTGTCATCAGTAATAGGAGCATTAAATTCAGTAAACTCTATAAAATTGCTCGCGCTAATATTTGTAATGTCTAAACCAATTGTCCTTTTACCATCTTCTCCTGCTTTTGATCTTGCAATATACGGAATAAGACTAATATTAATTCCGACTGGCGGATCAATAAAGTCGTAATTAAAGAGTGGTTGTGTTGCTGTATCACCGAGAATACTATTTGTATCAACACTCTGTAAGTATGGAATTCGTCTACCACTACTCCAAGTTGCTGCCCTACTATCCCGTGTCAAAAGTGAGGGTGTAGAAAGGGTTTTAACTTTATTCTCACGCATTAGTGTGTGTAGTAGTGCCATATACTCTTTTGTTGCTAAACTGTAGTTAAAACCGGTTATTTCCTGACTTAGACCGAGTTGCGCATTCGTATCTCCAACAAGAGGATTACTCGAATTGAGTTCAATACCTCCCAATTTCCTTTCATTTGCTGCGACTTCTATACCAAGTTTTGTCGTTTCATCAAGGGTGACTTCAAGAATCCTAATATCTATCCATACTTGTCCCCGTACGAAATCAAGTTCTTTAATTAATGCTCTAACTTGATCAAAATAACGCCTTCTCGTTGTGACGATGAGTGAATTTGTATCTGTATCAGCAAAAACGGTTACCTTTCCATGCAATGAATTAATATCTGTTGGTTCGTCGCTGCTGGTAGTTTCTCTAAAAAACCTGCTAAAACTAAAACCATCTTGATTGTCTTGGTCTTCCCAGACTTGGGAAAGTACTTCAGCAATAGTTTCTGCTGTTGCATATTCAAGGCGGATAGTGTCTGTAATTTCAACTTGCTCTTCAGGGGTGGGCACGTCAATCTGTTTAATAAAATCTTCGATCATTTCAAAATTTCTTTTGGTGCCAGTAGAAATAATGATTGCATTCAGATTAACAAAAGGTTGAGCGGATACGTTACCAGCCAAGGAACCCTGTGTCTGAGTGGTTCTTGTATTTGATTCACGAGAACGTCTCCACCACCAATCATCATAAGGATCTCTATTGCTACTTTGGTTTCCCCCATAATGTGAGTTGAGTAGTTCAGCGACTTTTTCAGCATCAGCATAATTTAAATAAAATATCTTTGTACCCCACTCTTGATCTGGCATGCTAACATCAAGCTTGGCAATAAGGTCATCAATCATTGGAAAATTAGCAGTGGAAGTCGAAATGAGTAAAGCATTCAGACGAACATCATGAACTATATGTACATTTCCTTGCACACCGAAACCCCCGCCTTCTGTCGGTTCTCGATCTCGTCGCTCCCACCAAGGTCGATCTCGATCTTGACCTGTACTACCACCTTCAAATAAGTCTGTTAAGTTAGCGGAGAGTGCTTCGGCATTGGAATGTTGAAGGAAGTACATTCTCATTTCTTCCTCTGTTTTTTTCTGATCAAGTTCAGTGATAAGTTTTTCAAGAATTGAGTAATTTCGTGGATCTGTTGAAATAACAACTATGTTTAAACGGTCATTACGAGAAATATTGACTAAACCGATAATTCCTTGAAATAGATTTTCAGACAGACCACGATCACGACGATAGCGAAGTAAACGGAACATTTCATCTCTGTCCAATGTTCGTCGTCTACTTCTACCTTGGATATTATTACCAGTGATTATCTCTTGAAGTGTAGTAACAACATCTTCTGCTGAAGCGAATTTCAGTCGATATGTACGTATTTCGGTTTGCAGAGTTGGTGCTTTATCAAGATGTAGTATTATTTCTTTAATAATAACAAGATTATCTTCAGATGCTTTAAGGATGAGTGTATTAGAATCTGCGTCAGCATATACCTTAATCATCCCATCAATTAAATTTACTCCTAAACCTTGCTCTATAGCTTGCTTAATCTGTTCTGGATCAACACGAGCATTCCCTACAAACTTCTCATCACTATCTTCATTATCCTCAAAAACTCTTGTTAGAGTTTGTGCGATTTCTGTTGCATCTGCAGCATTAAGTGGAATTACTGCAATTTTTATCGGAAAACGTTCTCCTTCATCCGCAAATTGTAAGATGGAGGCAATTCTACGGACATTTGAAGATACATCAGTTACGATAAGGGCATTTGTTGTTTTATCGGCAAAGATATTTGCTCTATTACTTAACAAAGGTTTTAATGCGCTGGCTTGATCTGATGCAGAGGCATTCTGTAGCGGTATAATATAAGTCTGGATTTCATCAGTCAGTTCCACTTGTTCTGGATCAGGTTCAATTTGTTTAACCGGCCCTGTCATCACAATTGCTTTATCAAAAGTTGTTACTACAAGTGTGCTATTTCTTTTTACTAAGGTCAGGTTATATTGTGACAGGACTATTTTGACTTCTTCAATTACTTGGTCAATGGTTACGTCATACATGTTGATGAGCGAAAATCTCTTACCTTGAATATCATCTTCGGTAGCAATTATGGTTAGATCGGTTTCGCGTGATAACCATTCTAAGACATTCTTGATTTCTTCACTGGTAAAGTTGAAGTTAACCTTAGTTGCTCTTCCAGTTTCTTCATCTCTTTCAGCTACTTCCATCTGTCCGCGATCTTGTGCATAGACTTCTGTATTTAAGAGACCAATCAAGCAAAAACTGACTAAAAAGCCAAAACATATTTTTCGTTTATTTTCTCTTATTTGAGAAAAATAAAACCTTAAGAGAAATATCATTGATAGATCCTCGCAATCAAGAACAACTCAACAGTTATCTTATCTTGTTTATTGTCTGTAGAAATTTTAAGATCTCTCACCATCAACCACTTTGATGAAGTTTCAATTATCCGATTGAGATTTACAAGCTTATCCAATTCAGCTTTAAACTTCATTTTTATTGAATAACTCTCAGGGGTATATGTTGACGGAGCTAATCTCAATCCTTTTGTAAGCTCTTCAATTTGTGTCTGTATTTTTTCAAGATACTGTAGCAGAACTAAAATAAGCTGCTTCTTATCTAATTCTTGGTCGTAGTCAGCCATAAGAACATCATAAGTTTCTAAAATTTGACTATTTGGATTAAAATTAATTTCAGTGGTTGGTTTTTTCGCACCAAAACCGAAGAAACCTGCTTTAGACTCTGATTGTATCTTATAGAATTCCTTTTCAAATAGAGTACTTTCTGCACCTACAAGTTGTTGTTCAACCATAGAAAGTAGTAGATCAATAAGTTCCATACGGATTGATATCGGTATTTCCTCAGGCAACGATGCAAACTCTTCCTCATCAGATTGACTCTGTTTGTTTTCAGTAGTATGGGTATCCGCATAAGAATCTTCATTTGCTTCTTGTTTTTCATCATTTTCAGGTTTATCTGTATCCGCATTCTCTATTAAATCTGGACTTTTTAACTTATCATGATTCTTTTCTGATTCATCTCCATTTTCCTCTGACTCATCTAACCATGCATTCATCAGTAGGTCCATCATTTCTTCTTCTGCTTCGACTTCAGCATTTTCCTGTGCTTGTTTTTCAGCATCAATTTCAGACTGTAAGATGTCTTTATCGGTTTCAAGTCTCTTCTGGTAGAGAAAGTTGATTAAGTTACGCCGAGCTTGAGGTGATATTTTCTCTGTTTTTTTGCCTGGTATAGGTTCCATATTCAACTGATAATTCTGTGGAATTCGGGCATCTTTTACTATTGATGTGATTTTTGCACGTATGACAGTTTCAGGAAAATTATCGTTAAAAATCGATTCATCCTTACCTTCATCGGCAAGTCCAGTTTTCTGGAATAATCCAATTTCAATAGGTATAAGCATCCTTGAGGCGGCTACTAAATCTTTAGATGTTTGAAGAGTTTGTTTTTTCGCAGCCATCTCTTCGTTTGATAGCATTTTGTATAGACCAGGTCCCCATTGTGTAACTAATGCTATAATTAGTACCACCCCAAGAATACCAAGAAGTAATTTGGTCTGTGTTGTAAGTTGTAAATCTAAATTCACTATTTTATCCTTATCAATCTTTAGGAGATATAAATCCCGTTAGAATGTGTAAGACTATTGTTATTCTTTTTTCTTTTATTCATCATCACCTTCTTCAATATCTTCTATTTCCGATTTCTCTGATTTATCAATCTTCTTTCCGGGTGGTGATATCTTAATGTCATCTTTATTTTCGTGATTTTCTCCCTTTGATTCTTCCGACCTATCTTCATTTTCAGGTGGTTCTATTTTCAAATCTTCAGTTGTATCTTCTTTTGTAATTGGTGGTGGTTTAGGATACCTTTCTTGAGCAAACATCTGAATAGCCTTTGTTGTTAAACTACAATTGATTTTTACTTCTATTGTTGCTCTTCGTTCATCTCCAGTAGATGTTCTCTCACCTTCCTGAATATTTGTGAACATATCAGAACGACTTAAAACTCCTAACATTGAGTCAAGTGATTCATGAGAATTTGATTGTAAACTGAAAGTAATTCTTGCTTTTTTAAGATCATCAAGATTGTTTACTTCGAATGTTTTCCATGCAACTTTAGTTCTGTCTTTAAAAAGTGTGCTGAGGGCATGCAAAATATCTAAGGGGGATGCTTGGTGAGTTAGTTTGTCTGCTAATATTAGATTTAGAGCGAGATGTTCATTGGCTTCTGTCTGTAATGTTTGATAATCAGCAATTTGTCCATCCAATAAAGTCTCTTTAGCTTTTTGTGAACCACTCCAAGTTATCCCACCGAGGGAAAGGGTAAGTAGCGCTAAGCCACCTACACTTGCTGCAATAAGTTGCTGACGTTTTTTTGAGAATTCTGCACGTTTTACCCCAACTTCTTGGGGTAACAATGAAATTGGTTCTTCAGATTCAAGTATATGAATTCCAACTCCTAAAGGTACAGCTAATGTATCACCATGCGTTTCAAGTATAGATGCTGATACTGCTGTTGTATCAACAGAACCAGAATATATTGGATTCCATAGTTTTGTAGTGATTTGTAGTTGCTCTTCACAAGTCTCAGATAATTCTGGTATTCTTGCACCACCTCCACATAACCAGATTTCTGAGATTTCAAATTCACCATCATTTACTTCACGACGGGCAGCCGAGATAGACCTTTCTAACTCAGCAATAAACTGTCTTGTCCAAGTACGTGCTGAAGATTGGAACGCAGTGATCTGTTGTTTCTCTTGTGCTGCCTCCTCTGCTTCAATCTGTAATTCAGTCATAAGATGACGGGTAAGTTGATTACCACTGACAGCAAACCCACGTGAAAACTCCATTTTATTCCCATACATCAAACAGAAATCGGTCTGTCCACCACCTATATCCACAATAGCGACACGTTCGGTAGAATTGTTCAACGCGTTTCTCGCAACAGTTGAAATGGCAAACATGGATGGAATTACAGCAGAAGGAGATATGCCAATTTCTTTAATGGCATCTATATAACGGGTTACAGTATCTCGTCTACTTGAAACAAGTTCTAAGGAAACTGCTTCTGGTGAACGATGTACATCATGGTAGGTAAATATTGCATCATCTGATTGAAAGGGAAGTTCTGTTTCAGCAGCCATTGCTACCATAGTCGGTAATTGGTCATCAGTAGTTGCTGGCGGTATATTAGGTAAACGTTTCGTAACAACAAACCTACGAGGCAAGGAAATTGCCACTTCAAGTTTATGTTTGTTGAATATAGTCTGTTTTAATTTTAACTTATCCCACAATTGTTTAACTGCATCGGAGATTTGTTCTGAATTATCCGGATCTGAATATGCAATAGTTGCAACATCAACTAAATTTACTGAGTCTGATGATTTTTCTAAGTGAATTATCTTAGCTGATGAAGTTCCAACATCTATTGCTACAACCTGATTTTTTGCCATGTAATTAAGCCTCAATTTGCGTAAAGATCTATCTGTATTAAATGTAATCCAAAATTAGTCAATACGCCAATACGGTACCTGTAATTGGTTTTCTGTACGAAGAACAATTCCTTCACAGACTGCAGTGACTTTCCCAGTGGGATCAATTCCTGATGATTTTATTCGATAACCATGTGATCTGTAAGTAATCCAATTGACAACTTCTCGGAATGTTTGGTTATCTATTTCTTCAATTTCTAAAAGATCGGCAAGATTAGCAAATGGATTACCCTTGACAGGATTTTCAGAATTGTTCTGTTCTTCATTGTTTTCTTCACGGCGAGTGATGATCGCTTGTGCTTTCTGATTATCCATTCCAGGTAATAACGACAATATCTCAATAGGTGCGGTATTAATATTAATGAGTCCAGAAAGGGTGGTATCATCCGTCGTGGTAATTTTATCAACAATTCTGGAGAATTCTTGTACAGTTGTTACCCTTACATCTTTAATTGCGTCTATATTAGCGAAATCTCCTTGGGAATCTCTATGGGCAACAATTCGCTCTGCAATCCCATTATCTATACCTTGTAATTCTTCAAGTTCTTCTGCGTCGGCAGTGTTGATATTCACACGGTTATCTCCACCATTGCCATTGTTGTTATTGTTGTTATTGTTATTATTATTGTTATTATTATTGTTCTGAATAGTCAGTCGGTCACGGATATTATTAAACACATTATCAGATACCGCTTGTACATCTAATAATCCCGATATACCATCAAAGTCGCGTGCTTGAATAATCGCATTGGCTTCTGCCTGAGTGAAAACTGATTGATTGTTATTCCCTTGAATACCTTGTATCTGTTGTGCATTGGCAGTATTTATGTTTGTTCTTTGCTGTCCATTTGAATCAATATTACGATCAGTAGAATAAATAGTGGCGTATGTTATTAAACCACCGGATGTCTGTGGAGCTTGTTGTGTCTGTGATGTTGGTGTAGTATCTGTCGGTGGTGTGGTTTGGGTTAAGTCTGGTACAGAGGGTTCAACAATTTGTGATCCACTTGTTGCTTGAAGTTGTGGTTGAATTCCATATAGTATTTGTTCTGTCATACCCTCAATTCGTGCAACATCACGAACAGATCTGAATGGACGTCCTTGAACTATTCTTGCTGCCAGATCACCTGTTTCATTAATCTCTGGTTGAACACCAAGAAACGAAAGTAAATTACGGATTGTGTCTTCTTGTGCACTATTAAGGTTAACTCTTGAAGCCTCATCTGTAATAGAAACCTGAAAAGCAAGTTGTCTACCCATTTGTATGCGGTCTTCAATCTGTTGTTGAATTGGTTCTGCCCAAACTTCCCCGAGTGAATCAAAATTAGTTTCATCTATACGTAATGCTATTAACCCAAGTTCAAAACCAGATTTTGCAGCATAGTGATATTTAACTCTGTCCGCAAAGTTATTACGGGCCTTGCTTTCTAAATCAAATGAATAGAGAAGCTGCATAGCCAGAACTGAAAGGATAGTAATTATCCAGAGTGTAGAGACAAGTGATAAACCGGAAGAATTTCTATTCTTAGATAAGGTTGTGGAGGAATAGATCATTGTTTCCTTAAGACTTCTATTTGTTAACATATTCTGATAATTAGTTCTAACTTGTAAAATTCATTTCAATGGATTGTTGAAGAAATAGGTTAGACAAAGGGAAGCCTTCTTTCTACCAGTTAAATTTACTGGCCACCTGAGTTAGCGTTAACACTTGTAGGAATATACACCATAGTAGACTGAGTTAATGACCCTGGTAGTGTAGGAGTCTGAGAATCAGAATACGGATCTGATGTAGACGATCTACTTTGTTGTCTATCTTCATCAATTACTGTAATGAGTATCTGAACTGCAATTGGTGTCGCATCTGTTTGATCCCATGATTCATACATTGATTCTTCATCAATGTACTTTAAATCAAAGTTAATGATTCCATCAATTACTGGGGTGACATCAAAACCAAAAACTGGAAGACCACTTTCATCAACTGTTGGTATTACTCCTGTATTCATAATTGAACTGACAACTAATTCAGGATTTAACGAAGTTGATACGACACGATATAATACTAACTCCTCAGTTATAGGTGTAGACGGTTCCGCTGTCTGTCCAACATTTGAAATTGGTGGTGGAATATTCCCGTTTTGAATGTCCAATGTTGGAACTTTTGGTCCAACATAATATGCAACCCGTCTAACATCACTTAATGGTATAGTGATATTATCTGGATTAATTGGTAATTGTAAAGAAAATGGATCAGGATCGGATTTTACAAATGTGACAAAACTGATAATATCTCTTTCTCCATCTACTGTAGGTATATCCTCGGTAAAAAGAGTTAACATCTCATCAGATGGACCAGCTTGCATCTGACTCAGGTCAAGGAATAATTGCTCAAAAGCATATCTGGATCGTTGAGATTGAATTACTTTAGACTGGGTTCGATGATAGACTTTTATAGCCGTATTGAAAACGGCATAAGAAGAACCACTCATTATTACGATAACACTAACAGCAGTTAGCATTTCCACCAGTGTAAGGCCACTTTCAGATCTGTTTTTGTTATTTCTCATAACTATATGGATGTCACATTCTGTGAACTGAGGATATCCACTCCGAAGTTATATTTTAATAAGTATTTAGAATTATATCTAATGATTTGTAAATTCTGAGACTGGGTTTTTTATATCACTGTAATTCTCTATTTGCCATATATGTGGAAGCACCGATTGACTTTACCTGACCTAAATGGGACCATGTAATTGTAACCTCTACTCTTAATAATCCCTCTAATTCTTCTGGATCTACTTCCGTAACAATAGACTCCCATTGGTATTGTGAATCTACCCCAAATTCACCACCATCCTGTCCAACATCTGGTAATCCATTTGCTTCAATTTCTGCCATTTGGTATTTTAGTAAGTTAAGAGCAGTCAATCTGTTATCCATGAGAGCTTGACTGCGAGAGATATCACCAAATACCTTTAATAAGGCTGGTAATACTGCTGCCATTATGGCAATGGTTACAAGAATTTCTGCAAAGGTAAATCCTCTTTCTTTTTGACAGCGGATACGGTTAATCATTCTCAAAGTTTCCTTCAATACCAAGTGTCTCAATTTGTTCTGGTGTCATCAGTTCCATACTTACTTTTCCAGTTGATCCTTCAACAGAAATTGATATAGCATTTCCATTTGTGTTTTGTAGATATAGAGTTGTTTCAGATGACTTTGAAGTCGGAGTAAAATATGCATAACCTGCACCGGTAGTTATACGTTGGTAAGTTCCGTTGTGATTCGTCACAATTGATGCAAATGATACACTTTTTTGCAGAAGACGTGGCACACCCATTACACCGCCAGTACGCGATACAAGCATTTGATTACCTTGTCCTGGAATTGTAGTGGGTGCTGGAGTCGGTGTAGATGTTCTACCTGCTGATGATAATGGATTCTGTATATCTAATGTGTCGCTTGATGCCAACCAGAATCTATTACCCGTTATATCAAATACTACAAGATGGGTATTTCGTTCTGTGATTGCCATATCTCGTGCAAACGATAATGTATCAACGATTGCATGAGCGGAGGTTTTCAAACGTCTGGAAGATGCAAATCCTTTCATAGCAGGCATTGTGATAGAAGATATAACTGCAATGATAGCGAAAACCAGCAGGATTTCCATCAAGCTGAAACCATCTTCATTAGAATCAGTTATTCGCCATCTGTTACTTATAACCATGTTTAGTTCCTAAGAAGTCGTTGGAATTATTGACCTTGTGTCGTCTCTTCTATCCAATTAGTTATATCCTTATCAAGGTCAGTACCACCAAGTTTACCATCCTTACCATATGACAGTAGGTCATAGTCGTATCCATAATTGCTACCTGGATTTCGATAGACATACGGATTCCCCCATGGATCGTTTGTTAGTTGTTGATCAAGATACGGTCCAGCCCAACCCAACGGAGAAGGATTTGGTGCACGCCATAATGCCTCTAAACCCTGTTCAGAGGAAGGATATTCTCCTACCTCACTCATATATAGTCCTAAGGCAGTTTTTAAATTACTAATTTCCATTTTTGCTTTCGTTACTCTAGCCTTTTGAGGGGCATTTACGATTCTTGGAGCAATGAATGCTGCTAAAATACCTAAAATTACAATAACAATAGTTAATTCAATTAGTGTTAAACCTGATTCATCGTTTTTAAATTGTTTAATCATTTGTTTAACTCCTTATATTTTATATATCTGTATAGTCTGGTTTTATTTCCATATCCATGAACTTGTGCCTAATTAGACAAATAACCGTAGTGATAGTTTAGAAAAAATGACTTGAAATTATGCTCCACCTAACGCCTGTTGCGCTTCGAATATAGGTAGAATCATTGCAACTGCAATAAAACCTATGAGTAAACCCATGATAAGAATTACCAAAGGACTGATTGAACTTGTTAATCTTTCCAAATTCTTCCTGATTTCCATATCATAGTAATCTGAAAGTTTCTTTAACATTGTTACCGGTTCACCAGACTCTTCACCAACCGCAATCATGTGAGTTACAAGTGATGGAAAATCTTTGCTTTTCTCCAGTTCTCTTGAAAGGGTAGAACCTTGTTCTACTTCTTGTTCAGCTTCAGAAATAATATGACTGTAAACTTTATTCCCAATTGTGTCCTTCACAACTTTTAAGGCTTGAAGCATACGAACACCATTTTCCAATAGAGTAGCCATTGTACGAGTAAATCGTACGATCGCGAATGTACTAAATACAGGACCGATCAATGGAATTTTTATTTTTATACTGTCAAGTAGGAACTGACCATTTTCTGTTCGTAGATATTGTCTAAGAAAAGTTGCAATAATACTAATTCCAAGTAAACCAACCCACCAGAAACTGGCAAATCCATTTGAGACAGAAATCAATATTTGTGTTGGTAGTGGTAACTCGCCACCAAATTCTTCAAACATAGCTGTAAATTTTGGGATTACGAGAACCATTAATACAATTATCGCCGTAACCATCAATCCAAAGAGTATAGCTGGATAGAATAATGCTGAAATGACTTGATTTTTTAGTAAGCGCTGTCTTTCAGCAAATTCAGCAAGCCGTTCCAACACTTCACCTAACACACCACCTGTTTCTCCCGCTTTGACCATATTTACATATAGATCAGAAAAAATTTTGGGATGTTGTTGCAATGCTGCATTAAATGTTGCACCGTGTTCAACATCGTGTTTAACCTGTGAAATTATCCTATGTAATTCAGGATTTGCTATCTGCTCTAAAGTCACCTCTATTGCACGGGGAAGTGCTACATGTGCATTAATTAAAGCTGCCAACTGGTAAGTAAAAAACTCAACATCTGCTGATTTTACCTTACGTGTACCAATATTTAGTATCCGTTTAGCCTTTGTTTCAAGAAGTTCACCTTCTTCAACAATCTTTGTTGGCCAATATCCCATTTGGCGTAGTTGGGCAATTAGGTCTGCTTTCGTTTCAGCTTCTAATGTATTATTGACTGTTGTTCCTGTATAGGTTATGGCTTCATATTGAAATCTCGGCATGGTTACCTCTATAAAAGCGTTTTACTCGATGTAATAATAATTCATATTAGGGTAGCTTGGATATTTGATGTGTGGTGTCTTTACATATTCGACTATATGTAAAAAAAGAAAAGAAATTATACAATATTTAATAACCACAACGTTAACTTATTCAGTGATGCCTTCGTCAAAATCATATGCATCTTCCTGAGTGAGTCTGAGAATTTCATCAACGGTAGTTAAACCTGCAGTCACTTTTTGCCATCCATCTTCTCGAAGACTTTTCATCCCTAATCTTACTGCAAGTTTGCGCAATTCACTTGATGAAGCGTGTTGAAGTGCCATTGACTGCAGTTCTTCTGACATGAAGATAACTTCAAAGATACCGATTCTACCTCTATAACCTCTGCCTCGACACTCTTTACATCCCCCAACTTTTGAACGGGGAATTTCAATATTAGTGTCCACATGTACACTGTTATTAGGGAATATACCTGCAATTTCTTCTTCAGTTGGCGAATACATTTCACAACATACATTACAAACCCTACGAGCTAAACGTTGGGCAATTATTCCTTCAACAGTGGATGCCACCAAATATGGTTCAACTTTCATGTCTATTAGACGCGTGATAGCACTTGGAGCATCATTCGTGTGAAGTGTGCTAAACACAAGGTGTCCTGTTAAAGCAGTATGAATTGCCATTTCAGCTGTTTCATAGTCACGTATTTCACCGACAAGCACTTTATCTGGGTCTTGTCTGAGAATATGTCGTAATCCATCTGCAAAGGTAAATTCAATATCAGGATTCACCTGAATTTGATTAATTCCTTCTAATTCATATTCAACGGGATCTTCAAGTGTGATGATCTTAACATGTGGGGTATTAATTTCCTTAAGGCAGGCATAAAGAGTTGTGGTTTTTCCACTACCTGTAGGCCCTGTAGCAAGGATAATACCATGAGGTTTGTGGATCATGCGTTGGAAAAGTTCATAATTGGTATCTGTTAATCCAAGTTCAGTTAAACCGAATTCAATTGATTGTCTATCAAGAATTCGGAGAACTACACTCTCACTATGTTGGGTTGCAACAGTTGGAACTGTAGATACACGTAGGTCGATCTGGCGGTTATTGACACTACTAATTTCTCTATTTATCTTACCATCTTGTGGTCGACGTCGTTCAGCGACATCCATACCAGCCATAATTTTAATACGTGAAGTAATAGCAGATTGTAGATATGCCGGGGGTTGTGGTTGATCTTCTAACACCCCATCAACGCGAAATCGTATTTTTAACTCTTCTGGATACGGTTCAATATGAATATCACTGGCACCAGCACGTACAGCATCAATTATCATTTGGTCGACAGCCTGAATAACAGTGGGATCTTGGCTAAGGTCTTTTTCGTCAATACCAAAATCTTCTATTCTCTCACGTTCAACAGTAGCTGCTGCACCGACTGGACCTTTTATTCCAGCACTCAGCAGAGATGCAGCTGTCTGTCCATATAATCTAACAATCGACTCAGAGATCTCTTCTTCGTCTGCCAGAAGAAGGTTAATCTCACATTCTGTAACAAACTGTATCTCATCCATCAGAGTTATATCTTGAACATCTGCGACAGCTACAGTTAAGACGTTGTCTTCTAAATTTACAGGAACAATTGTATTTCGATATGCAAAACTGGGTGGTACTTTATCAAGTGCTTCTTGTTCTGGATTTACTTCTTCTAATTGAATTATAGGTGTGCCATATTCACGGCCCTTTTTAGCAAGTTCAAGTGTTCTTGAAGATACATACTCTGATATAATAACTTCCTCAGATTCACCTGCTTTCTCTATTTCATCAAGTATTTGTCTATACTCTTGTGATCCTGATTCACCGGATTCATCCATATTCTCTGGGTTATCAATTGGTTTTCTTACCCAACCTTCAAGTACTCTTCCATGTATCTCTTGATATTGATCATCAGAAATTAAATCTGCTTCTCGTAAGACATCAACAAGGGATTTTTTCATTGAGGCATTGTACATAGTATATTAACTTCCTTATTTTCGTAACTGAATATATGACGCAAAATATTAAATTCCGTTTAGAAGATATAATTGAATGTATTGTTTGGAAATACCATATCTATGCAATTATACAATTAATGTTATGTGATATTCCAAGATATTTATATTTGGGTGAATACCTCACTTGTTGTGACACAAAACTATTGTTTATCAAATCTAATACGTATGCGTACATTAAGACGGAATTTTCCAAACCTTCTAATTTGTTCAATGTAATTAGACACATAATTACTGAATTAGTTCGTATTCTTGTCAGAGTTATGAAAATATATAGATTTATACATATTTTTAAGTAATTACACGAATTTACAAGTTTTTTTAAACAATTTGCTTGACAAAACGTTATAGTATAATGTAGTATATATCTTCGGCAGATTTTTATGATTATCAAATATAAGGAGAGGAGAAGAATGGAAACCGAGTTTTTCGGTGACACAGAAGAAATCGAAGGCGTAGATTCATATATTGATGAGACGACATATCCTTCGGAGGAAACAGAATATTCAAACGACTATAAGAGTAGTGATAGAAGTGCTTTAACGAGTTGGTTACGGAGTGTTGCAGGACATCGCTTATTGACTCGAGAAGAAGAAGTAGAATTAGCAAAACGAATTGAAGCAGGTGATACGAGTGCAAGGGACGAGTTAGTTCAAGCTAATTTACGGCTCGTAATTTCTATTGCAGTGAGATATCAAGGTAACAAGGTCCCTCTTGAAGACCTTATTCAGGAAGGAAACATCGGCTTAATTAAAGCCGCGGGTAAATTCGATTATAGGAAAGGGTTCAAATTTAGTACTTATGCAATTTGGTGGATCAAGCAATCCATTATGCGAACACTTGATAACTTTGCTCGTTCTATTCGGTTACCTGCATATATTGTCGCAAAAATGAACAAGTTTGATGCAACTTACGCATCGCTTTGCCAAGAATTACAAAGAGAACCGTCACGTGCAGAAATCGCTGAAGCACTTGACCTGACTGTACAACAGGTAGAAGAAATTCTTACCTTTAATGCTGATACCATTTCAATGGATTTACCTCTTGGAGAAGAACGTTCTTCACGTTCAGCAGCAACATTAGGAGATTTAATTGAAGATCCAGCGACTGCTGCTGAAGATGGACCAATTTCACAACTGATTAAAAATGATTTGGTGGAACAATTCCTTAGTAAACTTCCTGAACGGGAACAACAGGTATTGAAAATGCGGTTTGGACTTGATGATGGTGAACGAAAAACACTCCGAGAAATTGGAGATGCTCTTGACGTTACAAGAGAACGTATCAGACAGTTAGAAATATATGCAATTTCTCAACTCAACACACTTTATAATGAAATGGGTGAATTTCGTACAGAATATAAGGTTGGGAAAACTGCAGCTTAAGTTGAATGTGAAGAGGTACATATGAAGAATCTACTAAGAAAAATTGCGGGAAGTGATGAGTCCTTATTGGAGATTACACCGACTGCCGAAGAAAAGATTCAATCCGTAATTGAGGCAGAAGACGTTGAAGTAGAAGGACTTCGAATTTCTATTGAAGGTCGAAATGCAACATCTTTCCAATATAGTCTTGGGTTAGCTACTGAAGCTGAAGATGGTGACATCGTAATTGAGAAAGATTCCTTTAAAGTTCTCGTTGATTCAAAAAGTGCCTCTGATCTCAAAGGTGCCGTAATTGATTACGTCGAAGATCTTAACTCAAGTGGTTTTAAAATTGATAACCCGAATACGCCAACTTGGGATAATCCAAAAGCACAAAAGATTCAAGAGTTAATCGACGAACGTATTAATCCAGCAGTAGCAGCCCACGGTGGACAGATAGAGTTACTAAATGTTGAAGAGGATGCTATATATATCCATATGGGGGGTGGTTGTCAGGGATGTGGAATGGCAAATGTTACCCTCAAGCACGGAATTGAGGCTATGATACAAGAAGTATTCCCAGAGATCAAACAAGTAATTGATACTACCGACCATGCTGCTGGAGATAATCCTTACTACTCACAAGGAAAAGGATAAGGATAGTTTATGTAGTAATTGCTAATCTTTTGGTACGATTAACTGGAAAATAGAAAATTGGTTCATAAATTGAATTGCAAGTTGACTGGAACAAATAGATTTCAGTCAACTTTTTCTATTTCTACTCCTTTGTTATTCGCATTTGTTATAAAACATGTTCCTCCATTAGGTAAGTTGGACAAGAAATTCTCTGCATTATGTTTTAACTTATCAATATCATCGCTGATTGCACAGATGGCAGGTCCCCAACTGCTCACACCTGCTCCTAAGGCACCATTGCATTGTAGAAATTCTAAGGTCTGTTGTAATTCTATTCCTTGTGCATCTATTTCTACTTTCTTCCATCCGAAATTCTGAATACTATTCAATGCGTCACCAAAACTCACAATATCATCCTCTAAAACTGCAGGCAATATTTTGAGAAGTAGTAAATGTGATAATTTCGGTGCTACTGATTCAGGTTGCGGACAGAGAGTTCGGAACAATTCTAATTCTGCTTCACCATATATTTTTGTACAATTTGGGATTACAATGAGGAGCGGCCAGGAAGGAAAAGTATATCGTGCTAAAATTGGAGGTGGTGCTATATCTCCTACTGCTGCGGATGGGAGAAATGATGCTTTCTGTTCTGGATATTGGTGTCCACCATCTAAAATGAATCCACCAGTTTCAAAGGCAGCAACACCAATCCCTGATGTGCCTCCCCGTCCAACCGCATTTGCAAGCTCCAACAGACTTAAATCAAGTTTGTATAAGTTATTTACTGCAGCAGCAATTGCCAGAGAAAGCTGTGTGCCTGAACCAAACCCGCTATGGTTTGGAATCTCATTGACTATTCTTAGCTTAATGCCGGGAAAGGTGTATAAGTTTTGTAGTCTTGTAACGATTTCAGTGGCACGTTTTTGGTAGGTATGTGATTCAACAAATATATCTGATGACGATTCAGCAATTATCTGAAAATAGGGTTTGTTAATTGCTAATCCGAATCCACCATCAATTCGACCCAGTTTTCCATTAAGATCTATTAATGAAAAATGAAGACGTGAGGGAGTGGTAATTTGGATTCGGTTAGTTTCGTCTTTCATCTTGCTCAATGAGACCATCTCTTATATGGAGCACACGTTCTGCATGCTCAGCAACTTCAGGTTCATGTGTTACCATAATTATGGTATTACCTTCCTCATTGAGTCGGTCAAAAATAGCAAGGATTTCTTTACCGGATCGCGTATCAAGGTTTCCAGTTGGTTCGTCAGCAAATATCATTGATGGTCTATTGACTAAGGCACGAGCTATTGCAACACGTTGAACCTGTCCCCCAGAGAGCTCGGTAGATTTATGGTCAACACGGTCTGCTAAACCGACTGCTTCTAATGCCTCAAATGCTCTTCTTTTTCTTTCTTTTCTTCCTAATCCAGAATAGATCAATGGTAATTCTACATTGTGTAACGCACTGGTGCGTGGAAGTAGGTTAAAAGATTGGAACACAAAACCGATTTTCTTATTTCGTATATCCGCAAGCCGGTTGTCAGACAATTTTCCTACCTCTTCCCCTTCTAAAAGATATTCACCAGAAGATGGGGTTGCAAGACAACCTAAAATATCCATCATAGTTGACTTCCCAGAACCAGATGGTCCCATTATAGCAATGAACTCTCCAGAGTCAACAGTAAAGGTTACGCCTCTCAGTGCGTGAACTTGGACATCACCCATCTCATAGACTTTAGTTAGATCGGTTACATCTATTAACATATCCCAGTTTTCCTCTTATCTAATCATCATTTTTAAAGTATAAATTTCCAAACTAATGATGGAGTGAAAATCACAATCATATTAGCAATGATTACTTATCACTCTTTTCACCTTTTGTTAACTCCATCATTGAAGGAACAAATACACGATCACCTTCTTTTAATCCACCAATAATTTCAAAGTGGGTCTTGTTTCTCCTACCGACTTTTATGTGGGTTTTTACACCTTTTTCCTTATCACCTTTTTTGGGTGGTTCACCAGCATCAAGTTTTACAAAATGCTGCCGTTCACTCTTGATATCAGCCTGAATGCCAGATAATCGATTATTCTCAGAAATAACAAGTATAATTTCCGTTGGACCCGTACGGAGCCCTCTTGGTGGTTCGTCAAGTAATACCTCAAGATTACCACGTGATTCTGTTGGGGATATCTTACCAACTTGTCCTGCAAACTGTTTACCAATCAGATCTTGTACCTTAAGTTTTTGTCCTTGTTTAAACTGTGTAAGTTGGTCTGGTTTTAGTGTTGCCTTAACTGTAACTACCTCAGGACTTAAGACAGCAGAGATAGGAATCTGTAGAATGTCAGACTTTTCAAAAACAATAATATCTACATCCGCAGACATACCAGGGAAAAGTTTAAATTCATCTTCAGGAATTTCTACGGATATTTCTACCTCAAAAGTAATTACTGATCCACCACTATTTGGACCGCGGGGAGTAGAACTTGGTGAGATTTCACTGACTGCACCTTGGAATACTTTATTCCGGTAACTATCAACCCGAATTTCCACTCGTTGTCCAGGTTTAATTTTCCCTATTTCAACCTGGTTAATTTGGGTTCTAACAATCATTTGGGTTAAATCGGCAATCTTCATTATTGCTTCCCCACGAGAAAACGATGATCTGCCAGAAGTGATAATTTCCCCTTCTTCAACGGAGATACGAGTAATTGTTCCTGCCATAGGAGCTCGAACAGTCGTCCATTCGTACCTCTCCTCTTGAGATTTAAGCCTACTTTCAGCTTGTAGCAGGTTTGCTTGCGCACTTACTTTAGAATGTTTTGTTAGTGCCTTCTCCTCTTCAGTTGTTTCTACAGTCTGTTGTAATCGTGTTCGAGCATTATCTAAATCTGCTTTAAGTTGTTTTTCTTGGGCATCATGTGATTCCTTAACAGTATCAACATTCTTTTTATTTAGAGTAAGTGTAGCTTCTCGGCTTTGAATAGCTTCCTGCATTGCTTTTATACTCTCTTCTTGAGATTTTATCGTCTCAATTTGAGAATCAACTTCTTTTTGAGCTGTTTCAAAATTAGATTTAGTTAAGACAAGTTGTCTCTGGGATTCCTCTAAAGCTTGTTGTGATATTAATTTTTTGTCAAAAAGTTTTTCATTGCGTTTATGTTCAGACTCTGTTGTTTCAAGTGTGATTTTTGCGGATTCAACATTCGCCTTCCGTCTATCAAGTGTTAAATTCGCTTGTGTTAATGAGATTTCACCCTGTTTGAGTGTTATTTTATCTCGGTTTAATAAGTTCTGTGTTGTTGCGACAAGTGTTTCAGCTTCTGTTATGCGTTGTTGTTTATTGACTGCAAAAGATTGAAGGTTAGCTTCAGCTTTTGATACGGCATTTTTCGCTTGAAGTAGATCACTTTCCTCACGTTTTTCCGCAATTTGGATCCGTAGATCAGCCTGTTCAAGTTCTGCTTTTCGTGCATCTCTGTAGGCTTCGGCTTGTTTTTTCTCTTCTAATATCTGTTCCTCATCAATTCTGAGCAAAGGATCGTCCACATTTACAACCTCGCTTTCCTCAACGAAAATATCAACGATCTCTCCTTCAACATTAGATCTAACATCAACTTCCAACAGAGAACGCAAGTTCCCTGTTTCCTGTATTTTTACAAGGAATTCACCTCGACGAACAACCTCACGTTTTTCTTCCTCTTCATTATTCTTTTTGTTAAAGTTGAAACGGGTTACTCCAACCACTCCTACAACAATGACTACTAAAGCAATAGATGTAATGATTATCCTTTTTTTGCTGAATTTCATTGCTACTGTAACACTCCCATAGCATCTTGTAATCGAGCATGTGCAATTTTATAATCATAAAATGCATTCACCTGGTTCGTTAGTGCTTGAGCATAACTTGTCTGGGCATCAAGTACTTCAAGTTGAATTGCTTTACCGACTTTAAAACGTCCTTCAATAACATCTAAACTTTTCTGCGCATTTATCACCTGTGTCTTTGATATTTCAACTGCTGTTTCACTACGTTTTAAATTCAAATAACTTTGTCGTACACCAAGAGCAATAGACCGTTCAAGATCACTTGCATTCTCTCGAGTCTGTTCTAACTGCATATTTCGTTCTTTGACTTGATTACCTAAAATACCAGCGTCAAATAGAGTGAAATTTAGGGAAGCACCAATAGACCAACTACGAAAATTAGAAAAAGCATCTCGTTCTCTAAGGTAATCATCAAGATTTACATTATAGTTGGCATTAGCACTCAAGCGCGGCCAACGTTGTAATTTTGAGAGAATTAAACTCCATTCTTGCTGTTTTAACTGTGCTTCTGTTTCTTTAAATTCTGGTCGGTTTTCAAGGGCAATTTGTATGGCTTCTTCTACGGTAATGTCAATTCTCTCAATTGTTCCCCGTTCTAAGTATATTTGGTAAGATTCATCAACTGTCACAGTGATTAATACGCCAGGATCTAAACCCATCAATCGCGGAAGTGTTGCTTTCGAAATCTGCAATGAATTCTCGTTATTAAGTAAACCCAATTCAGAATTTGCTTCACGGACTCTGGCAGTGGCAATATCTGCTTCTATTAGAATACCTGCTTCCTCAAGAGCTACTGTTGACGCTGTGTTCTCCTTAGAACGATCTAAAACTTCTTGGCTGACCTTTACAAGTTCTGAGTCCTTTAAGACATTATAATATCCTTGGGTAATTTGTAGGATGAGATTCTGTTTGATTCCTTCATTCCTGTTTATGGTTGCAGTTAACCCTTCTTTTGACTGTGCACGATTTACTTCACGTTGACCATTATCCCAGAGAGTATACCGACCAGTTATTCCTAAATCGTAATTTTCTGGTTCAAAACCGAAATCGATCCGGTCATTAAAATCGTATCGACCTGAGGATGTGACTGTTGGGAAATACCCCGCACGAGAATTTTTAACTCTTAGTTCTTGAATAGCTAAACTTAATCGTGCATTTCGAATACTTGTTGCATTTTCCAAACCCATTTGGACACACTGTTCCAGAGTTAAAGGTTGGGATAAATCAATCTCTTGTGATTCTTGGGAAAAGATAAAAGAAGTAAATGTAAGTTGAAGGATTGTTAGAATCAGCAAAAACCTAAAATAACATCGAACCATTAGCATCTCCTTAAAACTATATACTTTAATGCGGGTGTTTCTTATGAAAATATGTATATCTATTTGACAAGCGTTATAGGTGAATGTTCTATAGAAATGGATAAAAAATTTATATCAATTACCTTACCATTTTGACGCATCAAGAGTATAAAAGTTTAGGTTTACTTGAAACAGTCTAATATCCATCCCCATACTTGTGCTAATGAAATTGGATATTTACTGTTGTTGCTTATCTATCTACGCCACCAAGGTTTACTATCCTGATAAGAATCTAATAAGTTTAAAATCGTCTTGTCTTTTTTATTTATCTGTAACAACGATTGACAAGTCTTAATCACCAATTGTTTATCTGTTTCATCTTTGCTCTTTTGATACTTGTGATGATAACTATGTGCTACAGCTGATAGATATTCAATGTGATCTATGTCATGTGGAATAGTCCCAGACAATCCCTGAATAAGTGAAATAGATTGTTCCCATTCATTGTGATGAGAATAACAGATAACTTTGTTATATATAGGTTCATCACGAGAATTATCTAACCGATACGCTTGTTCAAAACAATTTAATCCTTCTGAGTATGCAGAATTCTCCAAGTGTAATTTACCAAGGGTAGTATAAAACTTGTATAAACCTTGAATGGAAATACTATACAAATCTACACCGCTATTTTCGAGCCAATTTCTTTCAATTAGAAATTCAATTGCAGAATTTCGCTCTTCTTGGGTAATACTAATATCAGTGAGAAGATGTTTTGCTACTGAAGCATTTGGATAGATTTTGGTTCTACTTTTCAATAGGGGGTATGCTTGGACTGATTTGTCCATAGAGATTAGTTTTATCCCAGTGGCAATACGAAACAATGAGATAATCTGATCACTGTTCTGCCTGGACATTTGATCAACAACCAGTTCTCTGTTCTCAGAAAAATACTCATTTAGTGAATCAATCGCCTGACGAATTTCAGGATTACTACTATTTAATAAGTGTGCCTGAGATAGAAATCGTTGTGCAGCGAATAACTCATTCCATTCTCTATAGATAGCACCCAGGCGATAGTTAACAAAAGCCAGTGATTCGGGGTCTGTATCTGTATTAAGTATCTCATCATACAATTGAATTGCTTCAGGAAGTCGTTCCTCCGATTCCATTGCTTTTGCTTCTAAGGTTAAATCTGTCATGATGGTTTAAGTATCTACATTATAATGTAACGCGTTGTCCCAGAGAGCTTTTATAAACAATCGTTTCATAACAATAAAGGTTTATATGAATATCTTTCATCAGTTAAACCGTGCTTTAGTCCCGGGGAATGCCTAAATGGCATTCATACCGTTGATTTGGTAGGGACGAAATGTATATAGCACAAAACCAAACTTCGTGAAAACAACAAATACATTTAGTTAACTGGCAAGTCGTTAAAGTAGTAAGAGTAAAGTAATATAATCAGTCAAATAGAGTAGAAATATTTAGAAGTTATTCTTAAAGTTATCCATTTCCATCCTGTAATAACTGTAGACACATTACCTCAAGAGCTAATATCTTCGTCACATTGGTATTCTTTAGAATCCCTTTTGTCTTAAAAACGGTCTTGATCGATTGTTGAAGTCGTATTCTCGAATATCTTGGCACGAGAATTCTAAGTTGTTCAATAGCTGTCTTATGAGTCAAGAGTTCGATAGGTGCATCCTGCTGTATGAATAACAGATCTCTATACCAAGAAATTAATTTGTCTAAGTTTTCAAGATCCCCTTCCAGTTGTTCTGCCAAACGAAACGCTGCTAATGTATCTGTTTCAATAAGGATTTCTGGAACTGATTCATCACTTGTTGAATCTTCTTCTATGAGTGATATTGCATTTCCCACCACTCCACCTGACAATATGGCAATCGAAGAAGCAGTTTGTTCATCTATAGTAAACCTATCCATTAATGATTCAGATAACTCTTGTTGTCCCAATGGATAGAAAGGAAGAACTTGGCAGCGGGATCGAATCGTAGGGATTATTGATTCAATATTCTCAGTTAACAGGATAATAGTTGACACGGAAGGTGGTTCTTCTAAGGTCTTAAGAAGCGAATTTGCCGCATAGTTATTCATACACTCCGTATTAACTAAGATATAGATTTTTCTTACACCTTCAAGTGGTGGGTAATGTATTTCTTGTTGAAGTTCACGTATTTGGTCAATCTTTATTTGTGCACCATCTGGTCGAATTATTCTTAAATCAGGATGATTATCGTTTGCAATTTTACGACAACCTCCACAGGTCCCGCAGGGTAAGTCACCATTATCCTCGTTCTCACACAGGATTGACCGTGCAAAATACATTGCTACGGTTTCTTTTCCAACTCCCTTGATTCCAGAGAATAGATATGCCCCAGCAATACGTTCTGATTTTACAGCACTTTGTAGTTGATAAACTATATTATGATGACCAATAATCTCATTTGGCATTTCTAAATTGTAACCTGTTTTTTACTTCTGATAGGAGTTTGTCATGAATTGTATCTACATCAAGTTGGGCATCGATTAATATCACGCGTTCTGATTCAGCATTAGCAACTGATAAATATCCATTTCTAACTTTCTCATGTGACGTTATTGTTTCAAACTCAAGACGTGTAAGCGGTTCACTTGAGTCATGTTTCCGTTGTAGTCCAATGTCTGGTGGTAGGTCAAGTAGGAAGGTAATATCTGGAGTTAGTCCATGAGTGGCAATGTCATTAATCTGTTTTACTAATTTAAGATCAATACCTTTACGAAATCCTTGGTAAGCAATTGTGGCATCAGAAAAACGGTCACAGATTACAGTTTTTCCTTCCTCTAAAGCTGGAATGATTAACTCTGTGAGATGTTGAGTACGTGCAGCTGCAATTAATAGCAATTCTGTGGTTGCAGACATCGTCTCTTCGAATAAAAACAGGTCTCGGATTTTTTCAGATAAAGGTGTACCACCCGGTTCTCGTGTGACTACTACATTGTCATTAAGGGCTTCAGCTAATAAATGTATCTGTGTAGTTTTGCCAGCTCCTTCTACACCTTCTATTGTGATAAAATATCCTTTCATTTTCATCTCTTTAATAATATCACATTGTATTCAGTCTATCAAGTATATATTACCCATTAAACACGGGTACACGTTCTTGGTATTACTCTTGATTATTTTGACAATAGGTCTATTTATATGCTATATTTATTATAGTTTGCATTTGTCTGTTGTATGTAAGTTATGAGAAATTGGAAATCAAGTCTATGAAAAACGTCAAGAAATGGATTTACCAAAACCCCAATCTTGATTTGAGCTTCACCCTTGCTGCAGGTTTAGGTGTCACTCCTTTAATAGCACGATTATTAATCAATCGTGGCATTACCACTGTTAAACAAGGTGAAACCTATCTATATCCGACCTATGAAGACCTACATTCACCCTTTGATTTAGCAGATATGGCTAAAGCCGTAGAAAGAATTCAGAAAGCAATTAAAAATGGTGAACAGATATGTGTATATGGTGACTATGATGCAGATGGTACAACCGCTACTGCCTTATTAATGAATGTATTTCAACACTTAGATTACACTCCTGAATATTATATTCCAGATAGATATGAGGAAGGATATGGTCTCAACGAAAACGCTTTAAGAGAAATATCTGAGAAGGGTTGTTCAGTATTAATTACAGTGGATTGTGGAATTACCTCTGTCAATGAAGTAGAAATTGCAAATAGTCTTGGTATAGATGTCATATTAACAGACCACCACCAACCTCCTGTAGACGATACACCACCCGCTTATGCAATCATCTCACCTAAAATTCCAGGGAACGAATATCCTTATGAACATTTAGCGGGAGTCGGATTGGCATTCAAATTGGCACAAGGACTCATAGATGATCAAGAGTATCAAACATCACTCCTTGATCTCGTTGCCTTAGGAACAGTAGTTGACCTTGCCCCCATCACAGGTGAGAATCGTGTATTAAGTAAACTGGGGTTGGAAGAAATCAACAAACGGAAACGACTGGGAATACAAAAACTGTGTGACGTTGCTGGCATTGCTGGTAAACCTATTGTAGGATCTTCTCTTGGATTCAAGTTAGGGCCACGTTTGAATGCTGCCGGACGAATGGATACTGCTAAAACTGTAGTAGAACTTTTGATTACAGATAAACCAGAAAAGGCTGAAGAATATGCAAGAAAATTAGACGAATATAATTTAAATCGAAGGGAACAAGAAAAAGGAATACAAGAAAAAGCAGTTCAACAAATCAATGATGAATACGACCTTAAACAAGCAAAAGGATTGGTCGTAGCAAGTGATAAATGGGGGGAAAATGCAAAAGGGGTCGTCGGTATAGTCGCAGCTCGTTTACTTGAACAATTCTATCGTCCGATTTTTGTACTCGCTATTGATGGACAGAATGCATCAGGTTCGGGACGTTGTATTGAAGGGATGAATCTTGCAGATAGTTTAAACAACTGTTCCCATCTACTAATAAAACATGGTGGACACCAAGCAGCAGCAGGGGTTACTCTTGAAACAAAAAAAATACCAAAATTTAAGGAAGCATTCGATGAATATGCATCTGAAAATTTAACTGAGGTTGATTTGGTACCTAAGCTATACTTAGATTTTGAAACAAATCTATCCTCACTCACGTTAGACACTTTACAACAGTTTGAGACCTTAGAGCCGTTTGGAACTGAAAACCCATCACCTCAATTTGTAACCAAAGGGTTGCAACTCTCGGCACAAGCTTCTCCAATGGGAAAAGAGAAAGAGCATATGTATATGCATGTCAGTGATGGAGGGAATCCAAAAAGAACTGTTGGTTGGAGAAAAGCTGAACACATCCCTATATTAAATAGTCCCAATATATCAATTAATCTTGCTTATTCATCACAAATTAATGACTTTAACGGGAACCGTTCTGTAGAACTAACTTTAGAAGAATATCAAATTGTTGAACGCACTCCACAATTGGCAATATATCCACCTACAGAATCACATTCAACTGGAAGGATAGTTGACAGGCGTTCTAATGATAAAAAAGACTATCTGTTAAATTTATTGGATAGTAATAAACCTTCGATTATATATGTGCAGAATTCAGAGATGATTAACCTGTTATTAACTAAGTTGATCCCAGAAAAAGCCTCTGTAATCGGTAAACATGAAAAGACATTTACGGAGATTCAGGAGATAGATTTATTACACAAAATTAAGACTGGTAAATTATCAGCAATCGTTTCTGATTCAGCAATCTCTAACACTGCGTTAGAGAAATTCCCAATTATTGAACATGTGTTGTTTTGCCATCTTGAAATAGATCCTTCTAACTTCTTTAATAGATGTTTCCCATTAACACTTCCTCAAAATGACACTTCATTACATTTGCTCTATAACAACAATTCTGATGTGGATATGTTAAATAGATGGGTTAATAATCGATATCCAGAAAAAAACTTACTACGTTCGGTCTATTCCGAATTAATTGGTATTATCAATAAGGGTTATACTGAATTTGACACATTAGCAGACAGATTAGACATCATATCAAGAGATGGATTGGAGACGGGATTAACAATTTTCGAAGAACTATCGTTAATTGAAAATAGACGGGATAACGGAACAAATTCTTTCAGGTTAGTAGAATCGACTAAGAGTAGTTTGGATAAATCACCAACATTTCAGAAGGGTGAATGGTTAAAAAAGAACTCTCAGAATTTTCTAAAATTTCAAATTCAAGATAATATCCAACCGATTTGGGAACAAATAAAAGATGAGTGTAGAATCTCTAATTGAAAAAATAAAAAATCATAATCCGGACGTAGAAATTGATTTTGAGTTTCTCACAAAATGTTATAATTTCGGAGAGAATGCACATCAGAAACAATATCGAAAATCTGGTGATCCGTATTTCATTCACTGTATAAGAACTGCTGAAATCCTCGCACAGCTCAGAATGGACATGGACACCATTTGCGCGGGACTTATGCATGATGTCTTGGAAGATACGGGTATTACACGATCAGAAATGGAGAAGAAATTCGGTAAGGACATTGCAAATTTAGTTGAAGGTGTAACGAAAATAGGACGGTATAAATTCAGTGGAGGAAAACGTAAACGGCAAGCCGAAACATATCGTAAATTATTGTTAGCAACAGCTGAAGATATGCGGGTTATTATGATAAAACTCGCTGATCGTCTCCATAATATGGAAACTCTTGAATATCTATCCGAAGAACAGCAACAACGTATTTCAAAAGAGACTTTGGAAATCTATGCACCTATTGCACATCGACTCGGGATTTGGTCAATAATGAGTCGTTTGGAAGACATTTCTCTCAAATACCTTCTACCTGAAACATATCGAGAAATAGCAGATCT
Source organism: uncultured bacterium (assembly GCA_964652195.1). Classification (GTDB taxonomy): domain Bacteria; phylum Poribacteria; class WGA-4E; order WGA-4E; family WGA-3G; genus MSPOR6. Next base: position 48,296 of record CAZZBB010000050.1, read on the forward strand.
TCTGAACGAGAAACTTGATGAACGACAGTCATATTGCCAGAAAATGGAAGTAACGATACATGCTGAACTGAAAAAGCATGGTATCAAGGCTAAAGTTAGAGGCAGAACAAAACACATTTATAGTATATATCAAAAGATGCACCAAAAAGGGACACCTTTTAAAGAGATTTGTGATTTGGTAGGTCTAAGGGTTATCGTCCCAGACGATTGGAGTTGTTATAGTGCTCTTGGTGTATTACATTTGAGATGGAATTACCTACCAGATCGTGTTCGGGATTGGATTGGTCAACCAAAAAAGAATGGTTACCAATCTTTACATACCACTATTTTAGATGATGGGAAGCCAATTGAAATTCAAATTCGGAGTACAGAGATGCATCAAGTCGCAGAAAACGGTATTGCTGCACATTGGGGGTATAAGGAAGGTGTACCAACAACAAAAGAAGCACTATCCATCTTCGCAAATTACAAAGAGATGTTAGAGGATATACAAGATACTCAAGATGTCCCTGACCGGTTTATTGAATCTATGAAATTAGAGCTTTTTCAGGATGAGGTATATGTCTTTACACCAAAAGGTGATATTCACGCATTACCCGTCGGCTCTACTGCCATCGATTTTGCATATAAAATTCATACAGATATAGGGAATACATGCTGTGGGGCAGAGGTAAATAACGTCCTGACACCAATACGGGAACCCCTACAAAATGGTGACCGCGTAAATATACTTACACATCCAAATAGCAAACCGAGTCGCGCATGGTTACGGATTGTGAAAACTGCAAATGCACGCACAAAAATACGACATTGGTTCAAAGAGAAGGACAGAACCGATGCACTTGAATTAGGTAGAAAATTACTTAAAGCTGAACTTCAAGTCTCATATTTGTATTCAAGTGATATTTTGAAGTCACCAAAGATTATTGAAATTGCTAAAGAACTTGGACATGAAAGTTTAGATGAACTCTATATAAACATAGGGAATGGAAGTGAATCTGCAACACAGGTTATAAATCAATTAAAACCTGATATTACTGATGAAATTGATGAACAAACAACTGTGAAACGCGTTGAACCCACAATCCAATTGGGCAACGGAATTGATTTGGGAATGGTTCGCGTTATGAAGTGTTGTAACCCCATTCCTGGTGATGATGTAGTCGGATATTTAACACGGGGAAGAGGTGTATCGGTACATCAGTCAGAATGTGCACGACTACTTGATGAACCTGAACGGTTTCTTGCCGTAAATTGGTTAGTAGAAGAAGGGACGAACTATCCAGCACAAATATTCATAGAATGCGATGATAAACCTGGTATGTTACGTGAAATCACAACCGCCATTGCACAATATCATGTCAACATAAGAGAAGGAAACTTTAAAGCATCAACTGTTACTACTATTGATGATACTGCTGCAGATTATTTTACTTTGGATGTTACTGGGGTAGAACAACTGAAAAAGGTGATGGATGCTATTAAACAATTAAAGGGTGTCGTAAGCGTGGTAAGGAAAATGTAAATTCGTAATTACTTAGGATGGCATTCCAGAGATCACTTTACTAATCTTGCCACCACGTATACAGGCTGTACAAACTCTAATACGCCTTGTACCTTCTTCGGTCAACACGCGAACACGTTGAAGATTTGGTAACCAACGACGTTTTGTTCGATGATCTGAAGCACTAATCTGATGACCAGTTCGGGGCTTTTTACCGCATACTTTACATATTCGAGACATTTTAAACCCTCCTCAGCAAATAATTTAATACGAATTAGCACTTATAAGAATACCACATAAAGGCAAGAAAATGCAAATTTATCTTTGTAAACAAAAAGTAATTATATTTTTATTATTTATTATTTTCCTTGCTTGTAGTAAGGAGAATGAAGATATACCTGTACCCATAATTGAACCTGAACCTATTCTATATGGAACCGTAGCTGGTAAAGTTGTTGATGCAAATACAAGTAACCCTTTAACTGGGGCAATAGTTAAATTATATGGGTTAGAAGTTAAAACTGAGCCTGATGGTCTTTTCGTGTTTCAGGGAATACCATATTATGATGAACAAGAACTAAAAGCAACAGATCCTGATTATCAAACTTTCACACGGTTTATTACGGTATCTAATGAACGTCTAACTGTCTCGGTAGATATGATTCCACTCATAGATACCGAAGAAGAATTAGATGAGTTTTTTACTACATTTTCTGAGTTGATTGAATCACTTGATCCTGAAAATATACCTGCCATACAATCACATTTCTCGGAATCCTATGTTGCAGCTGATGATCCTATAACGACTTTTGGTGTTTTATCGGGTGTCGTTCCACCAAATTATGACAGTATAATTCCAACTTTAACCGATTTATTCATAAAATATTCATGGTTAGAATTTGTGTTCAAAGACAAAGAGATGGATATTACACATGCCAGAAAAGCTTCAGTTGAACTTCTATTAGATGTGGATTCAGAAGGGGCAGAAGATAAAATACTTCGTCATCTTCAGGCAAAAAGTTTGTTTGAATTACGTCGTGAAGGTGAAAATTGGAAAATCGTATATTGGCAGCTACTTCGTTTAGATATTGGGGTGTAGGACATTTGCTAATGCTGCAAATTCAGTGATGTCTAAAGTTTCTGGACGTCTTTGGGGAGCAATATCTAAGGTGGATAATATTTCGTTCAATCTATCTGAGGTGGCAAATCGTTTCAAAGAATTTTTTAGCATTTTTCTTCTTCCACGAAATGATTCCCGTACTAACCGAAAAAAGAAAGATACATCTTCTACGGTCACTCTCGGTGTTTCAAGCATTGATAAGTGAAGTAGTGCCGATTCCACTTTTGGTTCAGGATAGAAATTATCGGGTGAAAGGGTTCCAATCATAGCCGTATCAGCATGGTATGATATCCCAATAGTTAACGCACCATAATCTTTTCCACCAGGGGTTGCGACAATCCTCTCTGCTACCTCACGCTGCATCATTAGCACACAACTGCCAAGTTGATCTGAATGTTCTAACAATTTCCACAAAATTGGAGTTGTTATAGCATAAGGTAAATTCGCTATTACCTTTGGGTATGTGTTTTCCGGTATTAGTGATGGAATATCTAATTCAAGAAAATCTCCATGTATGATTTCAATTGATGAATCATTGGCAAACTGTGAATCTAATTCAGTATGTAGATTAGAATCTACTTCAATCGCTATTACCTTCCCTGCATAACTTGCTAATTCTGATGTGAGAAATCCAAGACCTGCACCAATTTCAATGACAACGTCGGTATTGGATACCTGGCCTGCATCAATAATTATTGGCAACACCTCTTCGTTAATTAAAAAGTGTTGTCCTAATTGTTTTTTTGGGTGGATTCGATTAGTTCTCAGGAAGGTTTTAACTTGATCCATTAGTGTCATCTTATGTAATTCCTATGTATTTATTCTAATGATGACACCATATACCAAACTTAGCAATATATGTTGATTGCCTTATTTCTCTGTCATCTTTATGATTTTGTCTAAGATGACATTAGCCACTTCTCGTTTGGTTAGAAGGGGTAATTGCTCACATCTATCGTCTCTATCCAAGAGAGATACAATATTTGTTTCACCAGCAAATCCTGCCCCCTCGGCAAGTATGTCATTCGCTACTATCAAATCGCAATTTTTATGAATTAACTTCTCTTTGGCATTTTCAAGAACATCTTCAGTTTCTGCAGCAAAACACACTGTCAGTTGATTTGTCTTTGACTTTCCAAGTGTATATGCTGTATCAGGAGTCTTTTGAAGATTGAGGGTTAGAGTATCATTTTTCTTTTTTAGTTTATGAGAGAAGTAATCTTTTGGACGGTAGTCTACCGGTGCTGCTGCCATAACAACTATGTCGGAGTCATCAAACAAATCTACTACCGTATCATGCATTTCTTGTGTAGTATCAACACTAATAGTGTTCACATCCGGTGGTGGAGAAATAGTCGTATGTCCACTTACTAATTGGACAGTTGCCCCACGGGATGCTGCAACCTCAGCAATGGCATATCCCATTTTACCACTTGATCCATTAGTAATAAATCTAACAGGATCAATATATTCCCTCGTAGCACCCGCGGTAACAAGCACATTTTTACCCTGAAAATCAATTTGTTGTGTGAGAATTTCTTTTGTACCATCAAGAATTACATCAACAGAACTCAATCTTCCGTCACCTTGATATCCACAGGCGAGATCACCACTTTCTGGATCAACAAATTTTACTCCATTTTTACTAAGGGTATTGATATTGTGTTGTACTGATGGGTTTTGTAGCATGTATCCATTCATTGCAGGTGCAACGAGAATTGGACAATGTACAGATACAGCAACTGTCGAGAGCGCATCATCAGCAATTCCATTTGCCATTTTTCCCAATATATTAGCAGTCGCAGGAACAATTGCCAATAAGTCGGCGCGATCAGCGAGATCAATATGCGGTGGCTTCCAATCTGCTTGAGTATCAAAAAGGTCAAGAAGCACAGGATTACGTGATAAAACTTGGAATTGTAAAGGGTTAATCAACCGTGTAGCATTTTGCGTCATCACTACATGAACTGATGCACCCCATTTTACCAATTGACTGACGTAATCAAGCGATTTATAGATAGCAATTCCACCCGTTACGCCTATAAGAATAGTCTTATCTCTTAGTTCCATAATTATCTAAAAATAAAATTCAACCTATTGTGGTAAACCAAAGTTCTGAAGAAATGTCGTTATTTGATCATTGTTAATACGTAATCGTTCTGCGGAGATAATATTTTGGATTTCCAACACTGCTTGTTCCACATCGTCTTCTGGATTAATTACACAGTAGTCGTATTGATCAATTTGGTTGAGTTCTGTTATAGCAATTTCTAATCTGTTTTTGAGTTCGTCTTCTGATTCGGTATTTCTTCCGCGGAGACGATTTTCAAGAATCTCGTATGTTGAAGGGATAAGGAAAATTAGGATGCTTCTGGCAGGAGTTAGGTCTTGTTTTTTGATTTGAAGGGCACCCTTAACCTCAATTTCTAAGACAGTGTCTTTCCCTTCTTCACGGGATGCTTCTAATTCTGATTTTGGTGTACCGTAATAATGCTCTCTATATTTTGCCCATTCTATGAAATGGTTGTTCTGTATGTTCTCTTCAAACTCGGATTTTGTTAAAAAATGATAATTTTCACCATCAATTTCATCAGGACGTGCTGTGCGAGACGTGGCTGAAATGGAGAGTCGCAATGTATCATCATTATCACATAATACTTGGGCGACTGTACTTTTACCACCACCAGACGGGCCCGATATGACAATAACTAAATTTTGACTATAGAGCGGTGATGAATGCATGTCAGATTCATTTAAATGGTTAATCTGCTGCTTCTGTAGCTTCTGCCAATTCTAATAGTACTGGTGATTCGACTCGGATTGCGTCCTTAATACATACCTCTTCACACAATTTACAACCTACACAATCTTTCGGTTTTACTAATTCACAAATACCGAAGAAACTTTCTGCATGTTCACCAGTGTCTGGATCTTTCAGTTCAAGGCATTCCCAGGGACAGATATGGACACAGAAATCGCAACCGGAACAAAGCTCTTCATAAATTACGGCGATAGGTCTATGTGTTGGACGAGGTATGAATTTACAGACAGCTCCGAATTGGTCCCGAATTGCTTCAACAGGACATACCATGCCACAGGCACTACAATCAATGCATATACTCGGATCAATAATATGTAACATTTTGCGATCACCAGTAATTGCATCAACAGGACATACAGTCAAACATGCTATACATCCTATACATTCTTCAGTTATATAATACGCCATAGCAACTACTCCTTCTAATATTCCATATTTTAACATAAGGTAGTGGAAATGTCAAATTGTTAATTTTACGCATAGAATACATCTAAAAAGTTTGTAATCTGTCTCGAAAATTGATATACTGTTTCAAAATCTCTTAGGAAGAACAAATGGCAACACAAGAACAACTATATGATAAGGCACTGACACTATTTGGTGAAAATAAGCTTGAAGACGCCGTTGAAGCTTTTAATGAACTTATAGAAACCTATCCAGATTACATTGAAGGTTATCTCGGATTAGGACACACTTATGAACGTCTGAGTCTATACGATGAAGCGATAGAGGCTGTTAAAAAAGCAATAGAAATTGACCCAAATGACCCCCTTGCATATACAAGCCTTTCAATCTGTTATCAACGTAAAGGTATGATACAGGAAGCAGAGGATGCAATGGCAAAATCACAACAAATTCAAATGGAAGATTCAAAATAATCATAGGAGACTTATGGCAAATACAATCTTGCTCGATCCTACTGCTCAAGAAGATGTTCCAGTAAAATACTTATCTCCACGACTTGATTCTCTAAACGGTAAAGTAATGGGATTGTTAGATATTACGAAAAATGGTAGTGAGATATTTCTTGATCGGTTGGAAGAATTGATATGCGACCAATATGATATATCTGAAGTCATTCGTGTAAAGAAACCGACTTTCTCCCGTCCTGCCCCTATCGAATTACTATCTGATCTCGCTGATCAAGCTGATTTTGTTATTGAAGGTCTTGCTGACTGAGGATCATGTATATCGTGCAGTATGCACGATGGCAGTGTCTTAGAGGAACGTGGTGTTCCGAGTGTAGCAGTCTGTACTGAGGTGTTTTATGCTGCAGGTAAAGTACAAGCGCGGGTCCTTGGTCATAGTGATTTAGAACCATTAACCGTCGCACATCCCATCCAAAGTCTTACGCCAGATCAGATCCGTCATCGTGCTGATGATGTAATAGAAACCATCGTAAAGCGATTGACGAATTAAATATCTTTCCCGTTTACAAATTCACCAGAATCATCTCTGATTCACAGATACCATTGTTTATTATACCAATTCTAAGTGATTTTGTAGCGTTATTTGTACTATAATTTAGACTATTTCTGATAGGTGTTTCCCCTATTTTCAAAGTATTTCTGTTATTTCACCACTTTTCACACGCCAATCTTACTCTGAGAAAAATAACTCAGATGCAGCAAACCGTAGCCCCAGAGGCGCGAAATGTCTGTAGAAATGTCCTACCTCCCAAAGAACAAGCCCCAGAAGGGCGAAATGTCTGTAGAAACACTTCCACATGGTTAAGCCTGGGAAAGTCTTTAATGGCATTCATACCAATTCTTACATTTCTTCTGTTGGAGGGGATTCCGATCCCCGTTCTTCTCTTCTGTAGGAGGGATTCCGATCCCCGATCTTATCAACAAAAAACATAATTCAGACAACCAGTTTGTGCCTTTTATGACGTAAGCAGAAAGTTTACACTACAAAATATTTGCTAACAGCCAGTATATTTCATTAGAGACGACGGTTACAGGTATAAAAACTTATTGTTGGCAACTTATGAATATGTAAAAGTATCACTATAGAAAATGAACAATTTATTACTCTTTGTAGAATAAAAATGGTATAATTTACAATGTTGAATGTTATATTATAATCATCGTCAATTAAGCATTTTGCTTTTGTGTAATATTTTTTTGCACTAAATAACTTCTTTTTTTATATAGGATTATAATCAATGAACATAAAGGAACTACTTTAATGCCTCGTATCTTTGACAATATTGACCAACCCCTACTTCAAGCACTTCAACAAACCCTTGAATCCTCCACACATGCCGACTTCTGTGTCGGTTATTTTAATCTCAGAGGATGGAGAAGAATTGCACAATACATTGATAATTGGCACGGGGGTGAAGGTGAATGCTGCAGACTTCTCATTGGAATGCACCGCACCCCTGATGAAGAACTTCGATATGCCATGAGTATTATAAAAGAGACCGGTAGAATTGACAATCAGACTGCACTTCGTCTTAAGAAAAAGTTGGCGGAAGAATTCAGGGAACAGTTAACTGTTGGAATCCCCACTCGTGACGATGAAATTGGTTTACAACAATTAGCACATCAACTGCGCGATGAGAAAGTAAAGGTTAAATTATTTCTTCAACACCCCTTACATGCCAAACTTTATTTACTTCACCGTCCAGACCCAATCTCACCAATTGTTGGATATCTCGGTAGTAGCAATCTAACACTTGCAGGTTTGTCTCAACAGGGTGAACTCAACATTGATGTACTTGATTCAGATGCATGTCAGAAATTACATGACTGGTTTCAAGACAGATGGGGCGATAGATGGTGTATTGATATTTCTAAAGATTTAGCTGAGATAATAGAGGAAAGTTGGGCACGAGAAGAACGGATTCCACCATACCATATCTATATAAAGATGGCATACCATCTGTCACAGGAAGCTCGCGCAGGATTGAACGAATTTCGTATTCCAAGCAAATTTGAAGACAAACTGCTGGATTTTCAAGTTGCTGCAGTAAAAATCGCTGCACATCACCTCAATAGGCGAAACGGCGTTCTTATCGGTGATGTCGTAGGTCTCGGAAAAACACTCATGGGAACTGCACTTGCTGGGATAATGGAAGACGATCAAGGACTTGAAACACTTATCATCTGTCCAAGAAATCTTGTCAGTATGTGGGAACAATATCGTGAACAATACGGATTACGTGGAACAGTCCTTTCCATTAGTCAAGTGCTTAACAAACTTGCGGATCTCAAGCGATATAAATTAGTAATGATTGATGAGAGTCATAATCTCAGAAACCGTGAAGGGCAACGCTATCGTGCAATACAGGACTACATTCTGAAAAATGAGAGTAAAGTGATATTACTTTCTGCCACACCATATAACAAAACCTTTCTTGATCTTTCTAACCAACTTCGCCTTTTTGTTGATGAAACCGAAGACTTGGGTATACGACCTGATCACTACATCAATAAAATTGGTGGTGAATTGCAATTTATGACTAAACATCAGAGTGGGATACACACGCTTGCGGCATTTGAACATAGTGAAGAAATAGACGACTGGAGAGAACTCATGCGTCGGTATCTTGTACGAAGAACACGTAGCTTCATCATGCAAAACTATGCAGAAAATGATCCTGATAAAAATAGAAGATACCTACTATTTCCTGATGGATCGCGCTCCTACTTCCCCACCCGTCTCCCAAAGACTGTCAAATTCTCTATTGACGAAAATAACCCTGAAGATTCCTACGCGCAACTTTATTCTGAATCTGTGGTGAATACTATAAACAGACTTAATCTGGCACGATACGGACTTGCAAATTATATCAATGAAAATGCACTGGATTCCGCAACTGAAGCAGAAAATTTGCAGATACTGGATTTATCTCGTGCAGGTCAAAGACTCATGGGTTTTTGCCGTACAAATCTGTTCAAAAGACTTGAAAGTAGTGGAAAAGCATTCATACAATCTGTTGATCGGCATATCTTGCGAAACTATATCTTTTTGTATGCTATTGAAAACGGTGAACCGTTTCCAATCGGTGGACTTGATGCATCCATGTTGGATACACGTTTTAGTGATGAAGACACGGATGATCCGAATTTACTCACTGCAATATCTGATGATGAAGATGCAGAACAGATTGATCCTGAAGATAGACTTGATACTGTATACACTCATGAGAATTATCAAGAACGCGCTGCTCTGTTCTATCGACTTTACTTAGAAAAATACAAGAGACGATTCAAATGGATTCGGTCTGACTTATTACTGCCGATCCTAAAGGAACAACTTGCAGAAGATGCCGAAGCGCTCATCAACATTTTACAGGAATACGGAGATTGGGATCAAACAAAAGATGCCAAACTCAACGCACTGGAGGAGCTATTAACACAGACACACTCAGATACAAAAGTGTTGGTGTTCACACAATTTGCTGATACGGTGCGTTATTTGACTGACACGTTAGAGGCGCGCGGGTTGACAAAAATTGCAGCTGCTACTGGTGACTCTGCTAATCCTACACAGTTAGCGGCACGGTTTAGTCCTGTTAGTAACGAAATTAAAGGTTCTTTAAGAGCAGAAAATGAATTACGCGTTCTCATCAGCACGGATATCCTGAGTGAAGGTCAGAATTTGCAGGATTGTGCAATCGTCGTCAACTACGATCTGCCGTGGGCAATTATACGTTTGGTGCAACGTGCTGGTCGTGTTGATAGAATCGGACAGACAGCAGATGACATTCTATGCTACTCCTTCTTGCCAGCAGATGGTGTTGACCGTATCATCAATTTAAGGGGACGTGTACGCACACGTTTACAAGAGAGCGGAGAAGTTATCGGAACAGATGAGGCGTTTTTTGAAGATGACGGAGAAAACGGTGACCAAGTAATTGATGATCTATATAATGAACACGCGGGACTACTTGACGATGATATGGATAACGACGTAGACCTCGTCTCTCATGCATATCAGATTTGGAAAAATGCTATTACAGATGACCCAGATTTAGAGAAAATTGTAAAAAAACTCCCATCCGTAGTATATTCAACAAAACCACATTCACCGACAGATACCCAACCAGAAGGAGCATTAGTGTATATCAGAACTGGGGAAGATAACGACGCACTGGCATGGGTAAATGGACACGGAGAAAGTGTTACTGAATCACAATTTACAATTCTTCAAGCAGCAGCATGCAATCCTGATACTGAAGCATTGCAACCTTTAGATAAACATCATCAACTTGTCAATGATGCAGCAAAACTAATCATATCTGAAGACAGACGTATAGGTGGGCAACTCGGTAGATCATCAGGAGCGCGTTTCCGCACCTATCAACGTCTAAAAGATTATGCATCGGAGGTAGAGGAGACTCTGTTTGCACCACCAGAACTCAAGCAGGTTATAGAGAATATCTATCGTTACCCGTTGCGTCCAGTAGCAAAGGATATACTTAATCGTCAACTTCGGCTCGGTATAACAAACCAAAATCTTGCTGATGTTGTGATTGAACTATGGAATGATGGTAGACTCTGCATTATTGAGGAAGAACACGAAATGCAGGAACCCAAAATCGTATGTTCATTAGGACTTTCAAACAGAGAAGAATTATAACTCATTCTGATAATTTTACTATAGTTGGACAGTTTTAAGAATTAAACAGTGGCATAACACCACAAAATAGAGCTATGAATGTTATAGTAAAGTTAATAATTAATGAGACATTTCGATGTAGACGAAGACCACCCAGCGTAGGGGCGAGGTCCCCTCGCCCGTTGTGGAGTGTTTAATTAATTCTATAGTTCAGTATAAATAGTATTCACCATGCTATTGTTTAATATAAACTTATTAATTGGTGAGTTAAGCCACTACCTGTAACTTGCCAATAAAGAATACTATCAACCATATTGGTAGCACCAGCGGTGCGGAAGGTGTGTAGAAACGTAAATGCCACAACTAATCAAGCACCAGCGGTGCGAAAGGTGTATAAAAACAGTTCGAATAGAAAATCCGAAAATTGTCCAAACTATAGTAATTTTATTTAAGAGTTAGTTTTAAAGGGGAGAATTATTTATGCAATATGACCATCAAGAAGTACGCAATTATCTCAGGGAATCAGAATTTGAAGACCTCTTTACGCAAGTTCTCGGTTGGGAGGTGTACAACACACAATCACTCCCAATTGTAGTAGAAGAAACAGTATTCTTACTCACTCCTATTGCAGAGAAACGTGGAGTAGCAATCTACCATTGTCCACCTACAACTGAAGGTAATATACCTGAACGTAAAATCAGGGAAAAGATACATAGAGAAGTCTCAAAATCATCACATGAAAACATGATTGTATACACAGATGCTGAACGGTCTGAACAAAAATGGCAATGGGGAAGTAGACACCGGAAGAATCCCATTAAACGAGATGAAATCTGTTACAAAATTGGCCTGTCTGAGGAAGAACTAAATCAGATATTACGGAATATTGCCTTTAGTTTTGGAGAAGAGGAACAAACATCTCTGCTTGATGTTACCCAACGTCTTGAAGCTGCTTTTGACGTTGAAAAAGTCACTAAGAAGTTTTACGATCATTTTAAAAAGGAACACGATGCATTCCTTGAATTCCTTATCGGTATCCCCGATGAAGATATGCAAAAGTGGTATGTCTCTGTCATGCTGAATCGTCTGATGTTTATATATTTTATTCAAAAGAAAGGATTTCTAAATAACGACCAATACTATCTAAGAAACAAACTTAATGATATGCAAACCAGAGGAACAGATAAATACTATAAAGAATTCCTTTGTCCGCTCTTTTTTGAAGGATTTGCAAAACCAGAAGATGAACGTGATCGTGATATGAGAAACCTACTCGGAAAAATCCCATATCTCAACGGTGGTATCTTTCTGAAACATGAAATTGAGGAACTACACGGTTCCACCATTGAAATCCCCGACGCTGCTTTTGAGAAGCTATTCATATTCTTTGAAAAATACCAATGGCATCTTGATGACACACCTTTAAAAAACGATAAAGAAATCAACCCTGATGTACTCGGATACATCTTTGAAAAATACATCAACCAGAAACAGATGGGTGCATACTACACCAAAGAGGATATCACGGAATACATCAGCAAAAATACCATCATTCCATTCCTCTTTGATGCAGCACGCAAAGAGTGTAAGATTGCATTTGAAGGAGACGCTTCCGTATGGAAACTGCTGCAAGAAGACCCAGATAAATATATATACAATGCCGTCAAGAAAGGTGTAGATTTAGACCTACCAGATGAAATTGCTGTTGGAATTGACGACGTTTCAGAACGCACTGAGTGGAACACACTTGCACCAGAAAAATTTGCTCTGCCGACAGAAATTTGGCGAGAAACGGTCGCACGACACCAACGATATAGGACTATTAAGTCAAAAATGGAAAACGGGGAGATTGGAAATATTAATGATTTGATTACTTATAACCTAAATATTCGTCAATTCGCACACGATGTTATAGAAAACTGTGAGGGACCAGAACTGCTCCGCGCCTTCTGGAAAGCTATCACTGAAGTGACAGTTCTTGACCCAACCTGCGGATCTGGTGCATTCCTGTTTGCCGCATTGAACATCCTTGAACCGCTCTATGAGGCATGTCTCCAACGCATGCAAGTTTTCGTTGATGAGTTACAACCCTCTGATGAAAAACCACATGCACAAAAGTACATAGATTTTCGCGAAGAACTTGAAAAAATAAAACAACACCCAAACCAAAAATACTTCATTCTAAAATCAATCATTGTCCATAACCTTTACGGTGTAGACATTATGGACGAGGCAATTGAGATATGCAAGTTACGTCTATTCCTCAAAATGGTGGCACAAATTGAGGATGTTAAGGATATTGAGCCGTTGCCTGATATTGACTTTAACATTCAAGCAGGGAATACGCTTGTCGGTTTTGCAACATATGAGCAAGTAAAAGAGGTGGTGGAAAGCAAGCTTAAACTGGATGATGCTATGGAACGGATTGAAGAAAAAGCTGCGGGGGTTAAGGTATTGTTTGACAAATTTCGTGACCAGCAAACAGAATTGAGTGGTGACGTGCTGCCAGAGAACAAGGAGAATTTGCAGAGCAGACTCGGTGTGTTAGAAGATGAACTGAACAATTACCTTTCAAGGGATTACGGTATAGACCCAAACAATCATGATAATTATGAGAAATGGTTAGATTCACACAAACCTTTCCACTGGTTTATTGCGTTTTATGGTATTCTGCAAGAGGGTGGGTTTGATGTGATAATTGGTAATCCACCTTATGTGGAGTATAGTAAGGTTAAGAAACAATACACAGTGAAAGAATACAATACTGAAAAATGCGGAAATTTGTATGCAATGTCCATTGAAAGATCGTTTGATTTAAGCAAAGGTCCTGTTGGAATGATTGTTCAACTACCTCTTGTGTGTACTGACCGCATGATACCAGCACAATCGCTTTTCAAATCTCCAAATACGATAAGTTGGTTCGCTAATTTTGATGATAGACCGGGAAAACTTTTTAAAGATCTGCAACATATTCGCGCTACGATATTCTTTTCTAAAAAAGAAAAGGTTTCGGATAAACCTATCCTATATTCTACCAAATATAATAGATGGTTTACGGAAGTACGTTCGATGTTGTTTGAGGGCGTAGTTTTTAAAGATATTACAGATATTTGCGTTGAAGGGGCATTTCCCAAAATAGCGGGTTCTTTGGGAAAACGAGTTGCAAACAAACTCAGGAATGCCAAAAAATCTATTTTGACTTTTAAGAAAGGGAAATTCGCTTGCCATTTTCACAATTCACCTCAATATTGGATTCGCTCAACCAATTTCGTTCCTTATTTCTGGAACGAACAAGATGGAGAGAAAATCTCAACGCATGTTAAACCCCTATGTCTAACAACTGAATTAGATGCGTCGATAGTTGCAGCAACTTTAAATAGTTCACTTTTTTATTGGTGGTTTGTTATCCATTCTAATTGTCGTGACTTGACTATGCGTGAAGTTAGAACTTTTCCAATCGGTGTTGATCAAATGGATGAGACTATCAAACAAACTCTTTCTGAACTATCTGCGGATTTAATGCAAGATTTAAAACATCATGCACAACGGAAAGAAACAAATTACAAGACTACAGGCAAAGTAATCTATGATGAGTTTTTTCCACGTTATTCCAAATACATCATAGATAAAATTGACCGTGTACTTGCACAACACTACGGATTCACAGACGAGGAATTAGACTTCATCATCAACTATGATATCAAATATCGTATGGGTTTGGGAAATTAAGGTGAAGGTGGTTTATTATGAGTAGTACAGATAACGTTTCACCCGAATTGCGAAAAGCAGAAAAAGAGATAGATGACTATTACAAATCTAATCCTTTGCTCAAACTCCCGTTTGCATCTGCTGCATGGTATTTGTTGTCGTCCGCTGAAGAGTATATGCTAAATGAGCAAATGGGCGGTGTTAGTAGGGTACAAGATATTCACAATCTTTGTAGTGATTTCATTACTGAAATTGAGCATTCTATGTCTTGGCTTTACCATGCAGGTGAACAAAATGGACAAATTCCCTTTGTAAGAGATAACGATCTTTACAAAGCATCGAAGGATTTATTTGAGCTAAGTCAGAAATACGACTGGTTCATCTTTGCATTTACATCCGCCAGCGGCAAGGAAAGGGTACTTGACTTGGAACTCCAAGGGACAACTATTCAACCAACCGGGGATTTTTTCGCAAGTATAGAGTACGAGGCATACAATATCTTAATTGATCCGCGTGAATCTGAGGAAGCACTACCTTTTCTAAATCGTGAATATTTTCCTATAAATGCAATCAAGGAATATCTAAAGATAGAAGGTAATAGATTTCACTATACATTGGAACCAAAAATGGTTGCTGATATGAAAACGTATCTGCAGCCTTTATTTAATAGAATGTTTATATTGCCAAGTTGCTGGGAATTTAGCCGTTACACGCTGGGTGAATTTCGAAAGGTTTTTGAAGTAATTTGTGCTATAGCACATATTCACTGGAAAGCACATAAAATGGCTGTGAAACAAGGTGTTATTCATAAAGGTTATGTTGATAGTCTTTATATGATGACCTACGGTAAATTGATTAGGACTGTTGCTAGATATTCTGGTATGTCACCTATAGAAGTACAAAGCGTTATTGATGATTTGACTTATGGAAAAAGTGGTATTACAAGTCCTGTCCCTGCTTTACAACCTATAATTAAACTAAATCACAAACACTACGCAATTGTTCCAAATATATGGATTTCTTCTGCAGCAGAGCGAAATTTTATTTCTCTCGTAAATAGACTTCCATCTGAAAAAGGGATCTATGAAAAATATGTTAATGAAAAAGAAGATCTAATGAAAAAGCGTATTAAGACCCAATTATCTGATTCAGGTTTTAAAACTTATTCTGGAAATATAGCAAACTTAACAGATATTGACCTCGCCATTGTAAGTCATTCTGAAAAAGCATGTTTACTTTTAGAACTAAAATGGTTTATTGCGCCAACCACGGCGCAAGAACGTATTAATAAATCCAAAGAGATTAAGGATGGTATCGCACAGGTACTAAAATTAAGACAGATGGCTTTGGATAATTACGAACCGTTATTAAAAAGACTCAACATTGATTCCAGTTACAGACTTGAAGGAGTCGTTGTGTCGGAGAATTGGATTGGGTATGGTAATGTTCAATTACCAGAAGTCCCGGTTATCCGAGCTAACCACCTTATAGAAAAGTTAAAGACGACAGACAGTCTTCGATCAACGATGGATTGGTTAAAAGAAAGAAAGTACCTGCCTGAAGAAGGAGAGCATTTTACTGTATCAAGACCCAAAACAAGAATTGGCAATTGGTGCCTGAAATGGTATGCGATTCAAGATCATTGTGGAAGCGTATTCTTTCCTTTGTAATACGGTTGCAATCACAACTAACTTCTTTTAAAATTGTAAACAAAGGAGCAACTAAACACCTCATGAAAACACCACAACGCACAAATACAACTAACGACAAACAGGAGCAACGACTTGCCTTTCCATCATACAATGAAGAAGACATCCTTAACGTGGATGCTGTCATAGACATCCCACCGCCACGTGAATCGGGGACAATACGGGTTAAGTTGATATATGAAGAACCGAGTAAACCGATGCCTGTCGCGGATCCTTGGGAAGAATAGGTATTGGATTATGGCAAATTATAAGCTAAATTCAGGCAATGTATTTAAAGATTTAGAACTTCCTTCACCTGATGAAAGATTAGCAAAAGCAAAATTGGCTTATAAAATCAATACTCTAATTGCCGAACAAGGAATGACTCAAAGGGACGCTGCGAATTGCTTAGAAATCAGCCGTTACAAAATGACGCAACTCAGAAACGGACGATTAAATAGTTTCACAGTTGACGATTTAGAATCTCTGTTAAAAAACTATAGAATCATACCCAAATTTATTCCTACGACTGTATAGAAAATCGTATTGCATAATTTTCGTAACAGCAATATAGATCGTGTTTGTAGAGAATTCACAGCAAAAGTTGCATACCGTTCGTTTTTTTCTCACAATTAAATAAATTTAGAAGAAAAAACGAACGGTATGCAACTAAAGTAAGCATATTGGGTATATTCATTTACATCAACAAAATTTTACTGCTAAATATGGACACAAGTTGAATATTTGTGAATGTAACAAAACCGTTGTCCGAATTGTTGTTTTTATGCTATAATCATAATGAATTTTATACAAAATAAATTTAATTAAGATTTTCCTGCAGGAACAAATACACAAAGTGCATTTTAGAAATACTTATGAATAAAATAACAGAATCAACCATAAAATTTGAAAATCCACCTATTGATGAAATTGTGTGTGGTATAAGTTTTGATTCAATTAAGGAATTAAAATCGGGACATTTCGGAATCTTATGGCAAAAATTCAGACCTGATTTTCCGAAAATTGAAGATCAAAATCTGATAAATCCTATTCCTATAGAGATAGTTGAAAATCTTGATAAGTTACCTTTGCCAAGGGTTTGGTTCATACACAAAGACGAAAATGAGATTATTCAGATCCAACGCAACCGCTTTCTTCACAATTGGCGAAAAAGAAGGGTAAATGACGAATATCCAGGGTATGAAAGAGTCGTTGAAAATTTTGAAATATATCTATCTCGTTTCCAAGAATTTTTGGTAGAGGAAAACTTAGGAAATATCGTACCACAACAATACGAGTTGACATACATTGATCTCATTCCTAAAGGACAAGGGTGGGAAAGTCCTGGTAATTTGGAAAAAATATTTCCAAACTTGCTGTCTCTAACAAAACAAGGTATACTTTTGAGTAATGTAAGAAGTGTCGGATGGCAAATTATTTTAGATTTACCAAAAGGTTTAGGAGAAATAGTGATCTCAATTCGTAATGCTCAACGAGATTCTAACAAGCAGGAGTTTATCCACATGGAATTTAATGCAATGAGCAATCGGGCGTATCAGCCTACGCTATCTTGGTTTGGGGACGCACACAATACAATTATGAACCTTTTCTGTAATCTCATAAGTGACGAAATTCAGGAAGAGTTCTGGGGGCGAAAATGATATTAGAACACTACACAACGACTGCAGCAACAATAAATAGAGACATTACCTTTACCTTTCAGGCATCTGACGTGGGAAATTTGGGTACTGAAAAGTCGTTCTGGCAAAATACGTATTCGTTGTCCGAATTGGATTTTATTGATTATCAATCCCGCAGAATAAAGAAATGGATCACGCCAGAGTCTTCAGGTCAAAACACGAATGCAACTTTTAAATTATTCTCTACTGAAGAGTATGGATCTGGAGCGACGCAAGAATTTGCCGATACACAACAGCAGCTGCCCGCTTTTCTCTTCTATAATGAAGATGATATACTTAATCTGGATGCCGATATACCGATTCCCGAACCTCGTGAATCGGGCACAATACGAGTCAAGTTAATATATGAAGAACCGAGTAAACCACTTCCAGTTGAAGATCCTTGGGAAGAATAAGTGTTAGTTTTATATGAATATTTCAGAAACGACTGATCCTTGGTATTGTTTAGTGAACGGTGACGAACTTCAGCAAGGAGATATACTTGAAGGATGTCCCGTATTTTCTCCACCATCCAATTTAACACTCAATTCCTTAGAAGCAAATTTTAAGTGGACACGACGAAATGTTATAATGATGTCTCAAAGTTGCGATTTGGTTAAAGGCAGGAAAGATATAGCGGAAGTTTTGCTGTGCCTAATAACGGATCGTTCAGAACATGTAGAGGGGTTATTGTCCAAGCCAGAAGGCCTGGAACAAGCACGAAAAGGACAACTTATCCGACATCATGTGTTAAACGAGTGTAAACTACCAAACGCAGAAAGAGAATTTAGAATTGTTGATTTTCGTTGTATTTACACGCTCCCTATAGATTATTGCAGGCAGTTCGCAGCAAAATCAGGAGACCGTATTCGCTTGTTGTCTCCGTATCGAGAACATCTTTCTCAGTCTTTTGCCCGTCTTTTCATGCGGGTTGGTTTACCTACCGATATTCCACCGTTCAAATAATAAATTACGCAATGAGTAGTTTCGGGCTTGGAAAATTTGTTAAAAATCGTCATGAATCCTTGAGTTTATTGACTTTTCGCTTGATTTAAAACCTACAAAAGATGTAGGGAGAAGTCTGCACAATAAAAAAGGATCCACTAATTATGAATATACCGACAAAAATATTTCTTTCTTATTCACATCAAAACAGACGTGACAAAAATATTCTAATAGAAAAACTTGCTGTGATGATACAAAACCGTGAGATAACAGTATGGCACGATGATATAATTATACCCGGAGAGTTCGCATCGCAAGATGATATTCTTGAGAAACTTGTTGATTGTGATATACTTCTGTTTCTCCTTTCTTCAGCAAGTCTTGCCTCTAACGGTTGCAAGTTAGAATTAAAAAGGGCAGTTAATCACAACATGCCTATTATCCCTATTTTATTAGAATCTTGTGATTGGGAAAATCATGAAATTATAAGAAGACCTCGTATTCTTCCATTAAATGCTGAACCGATTAAGTCATGGAATATAGAAAGTGAGGCTTGGCAAAACGTAGTAAACGGTATCCGAACAGCTGTCAATAACCATCAAAAGAAGACGACTTCAGCCAGTAACAGCAAAAAAAACATATCTGTTGAAAAATTGTTGGGACAAGGTTGCCTTTTTATATCGTCTAATCTTTTTGATATAGCAACAGCAGTTTATACATCTATTCTTAAATTAGACCCAAACTGTGCTGAAGCCTATAATCAACGCGGATATACCTTTCAAATAAAAGGTGAGTATGACCATGCTATAGCAGATTATAGTAAAGCGATTGAAATATCGCCTGATTGTCCTATATTTTACAATAACCGTGGCACTGCTTACAGTGCAAAAGGCGAGTATGACCGTGCTATAGCAGAGCATAATAAAGCCATTGAAATAAATCCTAATCATGCTAAAGCTTACAACAACCTTGCAGCTGCTTACAATGCAAAAGGAATGTATGACCACGCTATAGCAGCATGCACTACAGCAATCAAAATTTGTCCTGATTATGCTGATGCCTATACTAATCGCGGATGTGCTTATGACCATAAAAGCAAGTTTAACCGCGCCATAGTAGATCATAACAAAGCAATTGAAATAAACGATAGTAGGATTGAAATAAACCCCAATCATGCTATGGCCTACGCCAATCGCGGACTTGTTTACAATAAAACAGATATGTATGACCATGCTATAGCAGATTGTAGTAAGGCGATTGAAATAGACCCTCATTGTGTTGTTGCATACAGCAATCGCGGATTTGCTTACAATCAAAAAAAGATGTATGACCATGCTATAGCAGATTGTAGTAAGGCGATTGAAATAGACCCTCATTATAGCAGTGCCTATAATACGCGAGGAGTTGCTTACACTGAAAAGGATGAATATAACCTCGCTATAGCAGATTTTGATAAATGTATTAGTCTAAATCCTTCCGATATGATTGCACCTAAAAATCGTACAGTTGCTATACTATTGAAAGAACGTGAAGAATAGCCAACATAAACCAAAATTTAAACGCAAGAAGTAGTGTAAAACAAATTTTACCAATCCCAAATCTACTCATTGCGTAAATTTATGGCAAATTATAAGCTAAGTTCAGGCAATGTATTTAAAGATTTAGAACTTCCTTCACCTGATGAAAGATTAACAAAAGCAAAATTGGCTTATAGAATCAATCATCTAATTGCTGCACAAGGAATGACTCAAAAAGCAGCTGCGAATTGCTTGGGAATCAGTACTTACAAAATGACGCAACTGAGAAACGGTAGACTCAATCGTTTTCTAGTGAATCATCTATGTTCTCTACTGAAAAAACTTGAAGAACGCACAAAATATTATTCATTTCGTACTCATGAATGCTCGACAATAGGTTGATGTGATCTTGAAACAACAAGATTTTTAAGTGTTTGCGTTACTATCTGCCAAAACCTTGCCTTCCCAGTCCAAACTGAATAAATTATCTGTCGCTATCATCAACTTCTGTTAAAATTGTCCGTAAAAGGAGCAACTAAACATCTCATGAAAACACCACAACGCACAAACACAACTAACGGCAAACAGGCGCAACGTCTCACATTTCCATCATACAATGAAGAAGACATCCTCAACTGGGATGCTGCTATTCTTACACCTCCACCTCGGCCATCGGGCACAATATGTGTAAAGTTAAAATATAAAGGGCGGAGTAAGCCTTTTCCTGTTGAAAATTTTTGGGAAGAATAGGTATTACCATTAATGTTATAATACAATTTCTTTATAAAAATATCTCTTTTTTATGCATAACCTTTAGGTTAGGCAGTATCACATAAACTGTCAGATTGACATTCCCTGTTTCGCTCCTAACAGTCGGTAAATGACAGTCCAAACCATTCACTTTATCACAACCCTCTTATCCGTGTAATCCGCGTAATCCGCGTGATCCGCGATTCAGACAAAAAAACCGTGTATTCCGCACAATATGTGATTCAGACATTCCAAGAAACCATTACTCCACAAAACCATTCCCCTTATCACACCCTCTTATCCGCGTATTCCGCAATTCAGAGAAAAAAACCACGTAATTCGCGATTCAGAATAAAAATAATGAAGAAAAATCTATACACTACCATCTAAAGTTACATGCGTGAAAAATAAGATTGCAAATGTTTTACACTTATGTTATAATAGTATTATGTGATATAGGATATATAAGTAATATAGGTCTATTCTGTTATGTTAAATTGCGATTTTAAAATTCAACTGACAAATATCAGGCAATTCTGTACAATCCCTTTACCGTTCTGGGTTTATAGCAAATTGACAAGAAAACAAAACAAGGATTACCATGAATCCCGCACAAATTACAGAACTAAAGACACAGATAACAACTATGAAATTACAACAAATAATTACCAACGAAATATTAACATATGTGATAATATAACACAAAAACAGAAAATAGAGAAATAACACAAAAATGAGAAAATTGGTAATTTTACTATTTTCTAATTCTATGGCAATAAACCCAGTACAGTACTGCTCTGAAAGCCATAATTTTACCGAAAATAAATGACACACAATGTGTCAAAAAGTGTAACATTTTCCCGTTTTTCGACACTTTTTAAACCGAAGAATCGAAACAGTTGAAAAGAGATTAGTATCCAAAATAAATTAACAATATAGTAATTAATTATAAATCTCTCATAGGTGTAACGAGTATAAAATTACATTGTTTTTATTTTTTATATATACTAAATAATGGTATTACAGGAAAGGAACAACGAACACAAAAATATATAGAATCTTAAATTATGTTGACAGAATTTTGAATCTAATACCGATCTGTCATAAGGAGATTTGAATCAGAAACATGGAACTATATCCACCAATCATAGGAATTGCGGGGTTTGCATTGATAAGAATATAGTGATATAATTCAGAATTATCTTCAGTTTACTAAATATACTATAGTTTGGACAGTTTTAAGAATTAAACAAAGACTTGAAAGTCCATTCTTTATCTTTAGACACATACCTCACTGCTGTGCTTGGGATTTAATGTAAGATAGCATTTACCAGACTGTTGTTTGATAAGAACTTATTAATTGATGAGTTAAGTCACATTCTGAAACTTGTAGAAAAAGATTACTATTGACTAAATCGGCAGCACCAGCGGTGTGGAAGGTGTGTAGAAACGTAAATGCCACAAGTAACCGAGCACCAGCGGTGCGAAAGGTGTGTGTATACCGTTGTTAAAGAAATTACAAAAATTGTCCAAACTATAGTAAATATACTGTTTGCTTTGATATCGGATTGAAAAGTATTCCAATATAAGAATGAGATTATATTCATTATGAAACAGATATTAACGATTGCAGGCTCAGATTCTGGTGGTGGCGCAGGAATTCAAGCCGACATAAAGGCAATTTCTGCTAACGGTGGCTATGCTATGTCGGCAATCACCTCTGTCACTGCACAGAATACTGTGGCTGTAACAGAAGCCTTTGATCTGCCGATTTCCTTAATTGAAGCACAACTTGATGCTGTGTTTACGGATTTTGATGTAGCCAGTGTGAAAACCGGTATGCTCTCTTCCTCTGACATCGTAACTACAGTCACAAAGAAACTTCAAGAATACACACCGAATTCTGTTGTTGTAGATCCTGTAATGATATCAAAAAGCAATTTCTCTTTACTAAAAGAGGAAGCAATTAATAGCCTTAAACAGGAACTAATTCCTATTGCAACACTAATCACGCCGAATATACACGAAGCAAAACTCTTAGCTCAACAAGAAATTCAATCTGTTGAGGATGCTAAAAAGGCAGCAAAATCAATTGCTCAACTCGGATGTAAGGCTGTACTTGTAAAGGGTGGACACTTGGAGGATGAAAAGGCAACGGATGTACTATATTATAAAGGGGATTGGTCGTTTTTCGAATCTGTATGGGTAGAAACAAAAAATACTCACGGTACGGGGTGTACATATTCTGCCGCGATTGCAACACACTTAGGACAAGGAAAGGATCTAATTGAAGCAATTCAGACAGCAAAAAAATATATCACTGGGGCAATCCAAAACGCATTAGATATCGGTAACGGTCACGGACCCACAAACCACTTCTATAATATGAATTCATCGAAATAGGGGGATTCATCCTTTCAACAAAATGGTTTTCTACAAGGGTTTCCGTCCTGCAAAACCGCTGTCAATTTCATGCCAATAACGAATTTCATCTTCACCAAAACGCCAACATAGGTAAACTTCTTTACCATCTCGGATATGTGGGAAATCTAACAATGGCGGATCAAGTCCTTTCAGATGACACCCATGGCTTTCTATTCGTTTAACAATCCGTCTGAATTCATCACCAGCATGCATGAGGGAAAGAGTTTTCTTGTGACCTCCATTGGAAGGAATAGATTCTATGAAGGGTTTAAGTTCACCATGTAGTTTCTCTAAATCCTCTCTTATTTCTTGAAGAGCAAAGATATCAGGTTTTATTTTTGGTATACAGGCGTTTGCCTCTTCAACAGTAAAATATCGTTTTTCTTCCATATGAAGGTCTCCTTATCTATATAACTTTATCTGAATTTAGTATCAGTGTCAAGCATCAAATTTGCAGAGTTAAGCCTATTAGTCTGTCCAGTCTAAAATTCGAGTTTGTTTGGCGTCAACTGATTTCTTTCACATTACGACGGGCGATGAATCGCCCTACTACGAACGAGTTCACCTACGATTCAAAGGTGGACAGACTACTATTACTTATACGTCTAATACATTTTTATATATGAAATTCACTGATATACCTCCATGCGTTAATGCTGGATTACAGAACATTTAATGTTAGAAAATGAAACAGATTCTGCCGAACAGGAGAATCATCAAGTTACTCGTGATGCAGGAATAGTAAGTCTTGCAGTTATGTCATCTCGTATATTAGGTCTTGTACGCGAGATGACTATTTTCAACTATTTTCCAACGAAAATAAGTGGTTCTGCCTTCTATCTTGCCTTCCGTATTCCAAATTTTCTCCGAGACATGTTTGGTGAAGGGATTCTGAGTAAAGCATTCATCACCACATTCCTTGCTACTGAGGCAGAAGATGGAGAAGAAGCAGCTTTTAACCTTACGAATCGTATCTTAAACCTCACCTTGGTTGTACTAATAGGTATAACAATTCTTGGTATATTCTTCGCCCCTACAATTGTTGATATCTTAGCACGTGAGAATTTCGATGAAACATTAGATATTAGTACGCACTATCAGTTTGAAACAAAAATTGATCTGACAGTCTATCTTACTCAAATTATGTTTCCTTTCCTTTTATTTGTCTCTATGGCAGCAATTGCTATGGGATTATTAAATAGTAAAGGTAAATTTGGAATCCCAGCTTTAGCATCCTCCTTTTTCAATCTCAGTTCACTATTGATTGGTATAAGTGGATATTATCTATTCCCAGAATTTGATATGCACCCAACAACTGGAATGGCTGTTGGTGTTATAGTTGGAGGACTTTTACAATTCCTAATACAAGTTCCATCGATGTATAAGGTAGGATTTCGTTATAGACTCCTTCTAAACTTTCGTGATGAGAGAGTTATCCAAGTACTAAAACTGATGGGACCTGCAATTTTAGGTGTAGCGGCAGTCCAGATTAATCAACTTACCAATACATGGTTTATTACCTCTGAGGATGAATGGCTACCTTGGATACAAGGGGCATATAGGATAATGCACCTACCCCTTGGTATATTTGGTGTTGCTATATCCACCGTTGCCTTACCCCAACTTGCCAAACATGCCAATTCAGGTGAGACTGAATTATTCCGAAATTCACTTTCCTATGCACTTCGATTGATGTTAACCGTGATAATACCTGCATCAATAGGATTGATGGTATTGTCAGAACCAATCTGTAGACTCCTTTATCAGCGTGGGGCATTCATAGAAACTGATACAATTGGGACAGCGGGAGTCCTGTTTGTATATGCTTTTGGTTTATGTGGTTTTTCTGCCCTCAAGATCCTAACAGATGGATTTTATGCATATAAAGATATAAGAGCACCCGTGATTGTTAGTTTATGTGGTGTGTTACTAAATATCATACTGAATTATATCTTTATCTTACGTGGACTCTATTTTGATCCTCGTGCAGTTGTATTTTCTACTGTTTTTACAGTGTCCCTGAATAGTATAGTATTGTTATTTTTACTCAGACAGAAAGTTGAACGGATAGGTATGAAATCAATTGTTCCATCTGCATTGAAGATAATACTTGCCTCAGTTGTGATGGGACTTATATGTTGGTTAACTCATGGAATTATAGGGATAGATTGGTTAGGAACAGATGGATTTATTGAACGAATTATTGTTGTGTTTGTTCCAATTGGAATCAGTCTGGCTACACTTTCAGGTATGTATAAGATATTGAAGGTAGAAGAATTTGATGATATACTAAACATCTTTAAAAAGAAATTACAAAATTAACTATATTTTGAGAATAAGAGATAGATCTAAGAAAGGTAAATATGCTTACAAAACGGATAATACCATGTTTAGACGTTCGGGATGGTAAAGTTACCAAAGGAATTGCATTTAAGGGGAATGTTGATGTTGGTGATCCTGTAGAGATGGCACGGTTTTACTATGAAAGTGGTGCTGATGAATTAGTGTTTTATGATATCACAGCAAGTAATGAACGGCGCGATATCATGATTGATGTGGTATCAGCTGTTGCATCAGAGATCTTTATACCATTTTCGGTTGGTGGTGGTTTACGAACTCTTGACGATATGAGACGTGCCTTACTTGCTGGGGCAGAAAAAGTGAGTATTGATTCTGGGGCTGTCCGGAATCCTGATATCATTTCAGAAGGTGCACAGGCCTTTGGGAGTCAGTGTGTTGTGTTAAGTATGCAGGTGAAAAAAGTCGAGAAAAGAAATGAAATACCGAGTGGTTACGAAATCTATATTGATGGTGGACGAAAACCGGTTGGATGGGATGCACTTGAATGGTCTGTACGTGGTGTGGAATTAGGGGCAGGTGAGATAGTCGTCAACAGTATAGATGCTGATGGAACAAAAGCAGGATATGAGTTGGAATTAACTGGGGCAATATCTGATTTAGTTTCAGTTCCAGTAATCGCATCAGGAGGGGCAGGCAATCCACAGCATTTACGCGATGTGTTTGTTGATAGCAACGCAGATGCCGCAATTGTCGCATCTATTACACATTATGGTGAATTTACGATTGACGGTATAAAAACATACCTTGCAGATGAAGGAGTAAGTGTTCGAGATACATGGTAGATGGTATTCATCTATTTCAAATCAAGCCATTCCTAATTGGGTTATTATTATCCGCTCCGTTTTAGTCTACCGACCCGTTTGGCGTATTTCTCTGCGATATGGAATACCCAAAACCCAAACGGAATAAGGACAATACCGATAACAAGCAGTAGCAACAAGTTGCTTGCTTGACTTTCTATTGATGCGTTTTCTAACATAGCCGCACGGATAGATCTAAGTGTATAGGTAGCGGGTGAAATATGTGATAACGGTTGCAACCAATCTGGTAGTACTGTTATATCGTAATAGATTCCAGATATGAGTAACAGAACCGACTGTAATATCCCTGTCGCAGCTTGTCCCTTCTCAGGAGAGAGTAAAGGAAAAATCGCAGCCATTAATCCAATTCCAATAAACGATAGACTCGATACAAATACTGTGACTCCCATCGTCAACCAATTCGCACTTCCAAGATCAATATGTTCTCCAAAAAAGAGTGGCATAATTGCCAATACCAATCCAGTTCTTAATAAACCATATAGAATAGCGAAAAAGCATGATCCTACAAGATGGGTTATCCGATATATCGGAGCCATGAACGTATATTCAATTGTACCCTCCCAACGTTCCCATGTTATAGCATCGCTAACTTCACGCATCATAATTGAGAGAAAACCCCAAATTAATGCGCCTATTACAAGGTAGAGAACGTCCTGACTACTCCCACGACCAACCATAATAAGACCTATAGTTAATGCATTAACAATAGAGTAGCTAAAAAACAAAATCTCCCAATTTAAATATCGTTTAAGTAGATTAAAATTCCGTTCAATAAAAGCATAGGAGATGATTGTCTCTCTTTTTATATTTAACATTGTTTACTCATCTCCCTCTTCCAATTCTTTGCCTGTAAGTTCAATAAAAACATCTTCCATTGTTGTTGTAGTATTCTCTTTAGCTGGAACCATGGCAAGCAGTTCTTTCACTGTTCCTTCAGCAATAAACTTGCCGTTATCAATAATGGCAACTCTATCACATAGTCTTTCTGCTTCAGCCATATCGTGTGTTGTCAATACAATAACAGCATTACGATCATTTCGAATTTCTTCAATAAAAGCTTGAACATCGCGTTTAGATTTTGGGTCAAGACCGGTGGTCGGTTCATCAAGTAGAAGAAGCATTGGCGTCGTTAACAATGCACGAGCAATCGCCACTTTCTGTTGCATACCCCTTGAAAGTGCTTCCATCTCTTCATCCATACGTTTAACTTCAAAACCGAGTCTTTCTAATATGGATTCTGCTTTCTTATTTGCTTCTGCGGATGAAATTCCGTATAAACGTGCAGCATAGACTAGTACTTAGTCAAA
Organism: uncultured bacterium; assembly: GCA_964652195.1. Lineage (GTDB taxonomy): Bacteria > Poribacteria > WGA-4E > WGA-4E > WGA-3G > MSPOR6. The sequence continues at coordinate 76,512 of CAZZBB010000050.1, forward strand.
AATAGTTTGATAGTTTATTTTGAAAATGGTATCCTTAGACTCAAGACAATTATTCAATTACTTTGGAGTCTATTATGCCAGCCAAACAATATCAAGTTATACTCGATCAATGTCAACGAGAT
>CAZZBB010000051.1:0-18821 GCA_964652195.1 uncultured bacterium
CTTAGGTGCGAAATCAATTGAATTGACACAGGATTCAGGGTTATTTAGTTTAAAGACTTCTCATTTTATGATGTTAACTGCGAGTTTAGGATTTGAAGCGTAATATTTCATCATATCAGCGATCCGTGTAGCTCCTGTGAAACAACAGAGAGTAAGTGGCTTGTTATCGCCCCACTTTTTTGAGAGGCACGCATCGTTTTGCCATCTATAGCAATAGCGTCAAGACATCCTTTCAGATCAGGACGACTCTCAACGACGGTATTTACCCATTTCGTCAATACCTTTTCTACTTCCGTCACATCTAACATTTTCAATACATTGTGAATGGTGCCAGCACAAGGTGTATTCTTATATGTAAAACCGAGTGCTTTTGCGAGTTGTGTTTGGTTTCGTGCCCAAGTTGCTATGGATGTATATCCTTTATGCCCACATAAGTCCAACGAGGAGACCGAGGATTGATTTCAACGGATGTTGTTTTCCTTTATTGTTGCGTGGGTCAAAAACTTCTGCTAACATATCTATCAAGTGGCAAGATTTTGTTTTTGTCATTGTTCACCTTAAAAAGTTTGATCTAAAAGGTGAAGCAAAGCAGATATAGCGTGAAAAGTCACGCTATATCTGCTTTTGTATGAAATATTAACAACTGTGATAAAAAACGCACAGAAAACCGAAAACTAAATAACCCTGATATAAGGAAGGACAGTTTTGCAGTCAGGACTTACGCAGTTTGTGTAGAAAATAGGAGATTTTAGTCAAAAAATCCGACAATTAAGTACTTTTTTGTCTTTTAACCTCCTAAATCCCTTTATCAGGAGGACTATAAGAGGAAATGTGGAAGTCTAACTATTTATCGGACTCACGTTAAGACTATTATATAAAACAGACAAATTGAACTGCCAACGGTAATTCAGTAGTTTATATAGAAATGTGAAATATAACAGAAAATACGAAAACTAAATAGCCCTGCCTAACGACATTAAAACCCTTGACCGATAAGGGTATGTATGGTATACTTTCTAAGGTTGTTCTATACAGTTAATCGGTCTAAAATTGAATTTTAGGAAGTTTATTTACCTATAAAGTGAGTGAGAGAAATATGAATATAATGCGAATTGGTCTATTAGTAGTAGGTTTATGTTTTCTTGTATTCACCACTACGAACGCTGCCATAGAGCCTGATACCATCATGGGGATGTGGCTATTTAATGAAGGCACTGGAAATACAGCAAAAGATTCTTCGACAAACGGGAATGATGGAAAAATTGAAGGCGGTGTCAAATGGGTAGATGGAAAGTTTGGCAAAGCCTTGGAATATAATGGTACAGATGGATGGGTTTCCGTTGATCATTCAAATACAGTCGGATTTAAGAAAGGTACATCCTTCACAATCACAGTTTATTTTAAGGGATCCAAAGTTGGAGGGGCACTTGTTGGTAAAGGCTATGAAGACACATCACAAGTTTTGCCGTGGTTCTTGTTATGGAATGGTGGTGGAGATAACAAAGTAACGTTATATCTACGTAATACCGCAAGTCAGAGTTTTCGTGCTGATAGCACAAGTCAAATCGGTGACGATAAGTGGCACTTCGTAGTAGGAAGAGCAGATGCAAAAGCAGGGAAAATCAGTATCTGGATAGATGGAAAAATGGAAGCAGAAGTAGAATTCGATAAGAATGATGGCTACGGTACAACTGAAAGTGTATTACATTTTGGACGCCATTTCAATAGATATACAGCAGGGATTATTGATGAGGTGGGACTCTTCAGTGCTGCATTAGATGAAGACGATATGAACACAATCATGGATAACGGACTTGAAGAGGCTGCTGCTGTTGAGGCGTCAAACAAATTAGCTACTACATGGGGTAGAATTAAAGACAAGAATCAATAAAGGGGATTTTAATGAGATTATATAGAGGTGTTTGGTTAGTTTTCGCAATTATCGGCTTATTTGCTATTCTACAACTTTCAAGTTATGCAGAATTCGGTTATGATAATATCAGAGGAATGTGGTTGTTTGATGAAGGCAGTGGAGAGGTTGCAACCGATTCTTCTAAAAGTGAAAACGACGGTACAATTCACGGAGCACAATGGGTAGACGGAAAATTTGGAAAAGCACTTCAATTTGATGGTGCCGGGAATTGGGTCGAAGTTCCCCATTCAGATGCTGTAGGATTTGAAGCCGGGTCTTCATTTTCATTAACAGTATATTACAAAGGTACAAGTGTCGGTGGTTCACTTGCAGGGAAAAACTATGAAGACAAATCACAAGCACTTCCTTGGTATATGTTCTGGAATGGTGGGGGAGACAAAAAAATAACCTTCTTCCTGCGAAATAGTGCTGGAACAAGTTACAGACCCCAAAGCACAACCGATATTGCAGATGACACATGGCATTTTATTGCTGGTGTAGCAAATGCTGATACGGGTAAAGCAAGTCTATGGGTAGATGGTAAAATGGAAGCTGAACTTGATTATGCTACCGATAGTGGATATGGTAATAGTGAAGGTGTATTCCATATAGGTCGACATTTTGATCGATATACCACTGGGATTATTGATGAAGTTGTCCTCTATGATGTTGCTCTGAATGAATCAGATTTACAATCCATTATGAACGATGGATTAGCAACAATTACCGCTGTTGAGGCAGCAGGTAAACTTGCAACCTCTTGGGGTAGTTTAAAAAGTAAAGCTATATATTAAATATAGTGTTTCAGAAGCATATACTCCGTTCAACGTACACTTCAGAAAGTCAGAAAGCATATTAATTATATTTAATGAAGAATTATTGATCTAAAGGAACAAAGTCATGAAACATTTACAGTTGTTTCTCATATTGCCGTTCTTGATATTGGTGGTATTTGGGTGTGGGTCTACTAAAGATCCAGTAGACCCTATGCCAGAAGTCGAGATTGAACCGAGTATACTCATGGGAGAAGTGGATTCCATTGATAGTGTTACGGTTCAAGTACGTCTGCTAAAAGATGGAATCCTTGTTGCACAAGTTGAAGCAGATGGCAGTTATGAATTTAAAGATCTTGAAGCAGGTAGTTATACAATTCAAGTATCTGCCCAAGGATATGAAACGACAGAATTAAATGCAACCGTTGCAGCTGGTGAAACAAAATCATTAGATAAAGTTTCACTCGTAAAATCAACAGCACCTGTATCACACATAAAAGGTGTGTTAACAGATGCTGAATCCGGAGATAATTTATCTGGTGTGCTTGTCCAATTAACAGATAAATCTGGAGAAAAACATGAAACATTAACCGCAGCTGATGGTACATTTCTAATTGAGAATCTCCCTGTTGATCAAGCATTTACAATAATGGCCTCACTTGAAGGATATAATGCTGGAACAGTTAATCTTGATCCCATCCCAGCAAATGAGACCTATGAATTGAATGTAGTACTCACAGCAATTCCTGTAATTGAGGAATTAGATCCAGGCGAAGGCTTGAGCATTGGAAGTGAAGCACCTGTTTTTGAACTTCCTAATGGTGATGGAGATTTGTTGGCTCTTGAAGATCTTATCGGAAGTAAAAAGGTCGTTGTCATCTTTTATAGGGGTGGTTGGTGACCATTCTGCTTAGACCAACTCGTTGAGTTGCAGCAAAACTATGATAAAATAAAAGCAGAAGGTGCAGAATTAATCGCCATTAGTTCTGATAATCAAGCAGCGACGAAAAAATCTGTCGATAATAGGAAGTTAAAGTTTCCTGTTCTTTCTGACTCAGGAAGAGAAACTATTGATGCATATAATGTAATTGATCCAAATAATAAAAGGATCGCACGTCCATCAGGCTTTGTCATTAAATTAGATGGTACTGTTGCTTGGACAACTCTTGGAACAAAAAACCATCGTGTACCCACCGCACAGATCCTGACAGAATTAGGGAAACTTTAGTTATAAAGCTAACCTGACTGTACTACATCCTGTTAGTTTTCATTTTTTTCATAACAGAAAATTCTAACAGTATGTAGTATATTGTCTAATTAAATATAGTACAACAGCAATAACACCTTGTCTTTGTTGTAAATTAATTGATGTGTTATAGAGATAATTAGGGAGATTAAAATTAGATGAGGAGGAATACATTGAAACAATCATATATCTTCTTGATGATAACTGCTGTCTGGTTTGTAGTGTTAGGCTGTAGTACTACTGACAATTCTTTAGATGTTATCACTGGAGCTGAGACTTCATCTGGCACAATTCAAGGAGAGGTGCAGCTGATCGCTGGTGTTCCGATTCAAGTTAACCTATTGTCAGATAGCCAATTAATCAGACAAACCGTTGCGGAAGGTAGTTTTGAATTCACAGATCTCACTGCTGGAAATTATACGATTAAGTTTATTGCTAACGGGTATGATCCATTCGAGGTGAATGTGGTAGTGACCCAAGGTACAAGTGTTGCTATAAGAAAAGTAATCCTCATAAAACAAACTTTTCCCGAAGGTGAAGAACTTGATCTGCCTCCACAATCAACTGAACTACCTCCAGGTGAAGGTTTAAAAATCGGTGCAATAGCACCAAATTTTGAATTACCTGATGGTAACGGAGACCTATATACCTTATCTGATTATATCGGTGAAAAAAAGAAGGTGGTTCTTGTATTCTATCGTACTGGTGGCTGAGGGGCTTGTATTAATCAACTCGTTGAGTTGCAACAAAACTATGGTGAGATCAAAACAGCTGGAGCAGAGTTAATTGCAATCAGTGTTGAGGGTATTGGATTAACTAAACGGACAACTGATAATAGTAATCTGACATATATTGTACTATCCGATGGCAAAAAGGTAGCCACCGCATTATACAACGTTTTTGAACAACCACACAACCAGAATTCACGAGCTGCAACATTCATCATTGATTCAGATGGCACATTCGCTTGGAAATCTTTGGATAAACAGTTCGGTAGAGTGCCAACCGCGACGACATTGGAAGAATTGAATAAACTTAATGAATAAGAACGACTTAGTAGTAGACAATATTCTTTCTGACTGTAAAGAAATAATAGATCAACAAGACAAATTTAACCGTCGCCAATTCCTTGGACAGATGGGTATACTTAGTACGGCTGCTTTAACGACACTCCCTGCTTTCGGACAAATTGGCGGTAGAGTTATAAGTGATCCTATACAAAAGGAAACACTTCCACCAGTCGCTGAAGTCATAGGTAAATCTGTCTGGGAAAATGATACTCTTAACGAAGATGTTGTCGGTGAAATGATTGACAACGCTATGATGAAACTGACAGGTCGTGAAACTGCTAAAGAAGCATGGCGCGATTTTATTCTGCCTGATGCAATTGTTGGAATAAAAATCAACCCACTCGCTGGACCAAAACTAAGCACACACTCTGTTATTGTCGATAAAATTATTGAGAATTTATTCACTGCGGGTGTTCTAAGAAAACAGATTATCATCTGGGATCGGTTTGAAGCACATCTTCTAAATGCAGGTTATCCAATTAAGAAAGATGATGGGGATGTACGAACTTTTGCATCTGATACAGATGGTATCGGATATGATGATGATGTCTTCTATGAAACCGAGAAAGATAGGTTTGCCAGACGAGAGAATGAAAGCACTCGATCAAGATATTCGCGTATTCTAACGAACATAGTGGATGTGGTAATAAATGTGCCAGTCTTAAAACAGCACGATATGGCAGGGGTAAGCGGATGTTTAAAAAACATGGCTTTTGGAAGTGTTGATAATACTCGAAGATTTCATGGAAAACCTCTATATTGTAATCCAGCTATCAGTGAGATCTTTGAAAACAAGGTAATCAAAGAAAAGGTTGTTCTAAACATCGTTGACGGACTGGTTGCCTCCTTTGACCGTGGACCTATTTATCACGAGGAAAGCACATGGAATTATGGAACTATGTTTGTTGGTCCTGACCCAGTCATCCTTGATACATTAATTCTCCAAACTGTAAATCAAAAACGGGAAGAAATGGGATTAGATTCTATATCAAGGTTTGCCAACCATATTTCATCAGCAGCAGGTTTAGAATTAGGTGTAAATTCACTTGATCAAGTGAATTTACTGAAAATTGAGGTATAGACTCGTGAAAATTAGAACCATCTCAATACTATTGTTATTAGGTGTGTTTTTGTTAGTAGGATTACTTTCAGGATGTTCAGTCACATTCACATCGAGTGATGCACTTCAATTTAACATAACGAAACCATCTGAAAATACCGTCTCACTCATATCTGAATTTGAAGCAGGTGAATCAGAATCTAATGCTGGTGATGCGACCCAACAAGCTGGGAGTGTATGTACAGGTGGGGCATGTATTATCTATTAGGAAACAGTCTTCGGTTATTATTTTCCTGCTTTTATACGACTAACGATTTTCTCCCAATCCCATAACAGAACAGTTCCATCATCACTTCCACTCGCTAATATCTTTCCATCATGTGAATATACAAGAGCGGAAATAGGTTCTGTATGACCGGTCAAGACATCCAATTCCTTTCCTGACTTTACTTCCCAAATACGAAATGAGTTATCCAACATCATTGGACATTCTAACAACATTGTTCCATCAGGAGAGAATGCCAAAATACAATTCCCCATACTCATTTTCTGAGTGGTAATAGTAATAAGATCCGTGGTTTTTACTTGGAAATCCCATAAATACAGACCATCTAAACCTGCCAAAGCAAGCATTTTACTATCAGGCGTAAAAATCAGTGTCCTCACTTCTATCGGCAAAGTTATCGGTCGTTCTTCTGGAGATTCAACCTTCCAGACGTAGGTATCACCAAATAAACCTCCATAGGCAAGCCACTTTCCATCGGGTGAAAACACAGGTTTGCCAGCACTTAATATCGCTGTTCCCGCCTTTAAAACGAACAGTTCTGTTCCGGTTGAAACATGGTAACCAGTTATTTTCTTATGTCCCGGTACTGTGATTATATTGTCATCTGGTGAAAACACAAGGTTGTTAAAAGAAATACCTTTCGGTAATGTTAACTGTTCTTTTGGCAAGGTTGATTGAACTTCATAAGAGTTTAAATTCCATAGGTTTTCGACATTGTTATAAGTTGTAGATAGATGTGTAGAATCATCTGAAAACGATACGGTTTCTACCTTATCAGTAAATCCTGTTGAAAATGTTGACAGTTCCATTCCATTTATTGGATCCCAGAATTGAATTACTCCGTCTGCAGTACCACTTACCACACACATACCAAATTCAGGTGTTGTGATAGGAGAAATTGTAAGACTAATGACAGAATCGTTAAGATCTGTGATAGTACTATGTAGTTTATATTTATCTAAATCCCAAATTCTTATCTCCTTAACTTCGTCTCCTGTAGCAAGCGTCTTCCCATTTCCAGCAAACGCAATGGCAGAAATCTTTCCTTTATGACCTTTAAGCGTAATTATCTGTTTCTTCTTTTCAATATCCCATAAAATCACAGTCTTATCATCACTACCACTTGCTAACATCTTGCCATTCGGTGAAAAGGCAAAAGCAGAGATGTCTCTTTTCCGGATATCTTCATGTCCAATCAAGAGTCCTTTAGATTTACCAGTTAAAGAATCCAGAATCTGAATCTCTCCAAATTCATCTACAGCAGCAAGGGTTGTTCCATCAGGTGAAAAAACAGCAAGCTCGTATACAGATTGTAGAGGAAGTCTGGATCTATTCTCTCCGTTAGGTATATAACGCACCATTCCACCGGTTCTGTTTATGGAAATTATTGAATTATCATGAAACGTAATTGCACGTATTTCTATACTATCTTCAGAGATGTTATATGACGAATGGTTTCTGTTATTACCGGTTGTCATAATCTGTATCTCAGGATTATCAATTCCGCCACTTGCAAGCCAAGTTCCATCTTTAGAAAATGCCAATACATTCACTTGACTAAATCCACCACTGAATTTACCAGATAAAGGGCCTTCCTTGACATCATACAACCAAAGTCCAATATCCGTTCCAACAGCCAGTTTTGAACCGTCCGGTGAAAATCGAATCAAATTTATCCCACCTTTCCCGAAACGCGCAATTGCATCCTCAGGAATACCGATCTGAGAATGATGATCAGCATAGCTATGATGGTATAACGCAATTAGGAATAGAAAAATAGAAAATAATACACTTTTCATTAATGTCTCCACATATTATTGATTCAGTTGCGATGAGATTTTCTCCCAATCCCATAAGAGTATAGTTCCATCCCTGCTTCCGCTGGCAAGAATTTTCTCATCTTCTGAAAATACGAGTGTTTCTATATCATTTGTATGTCCATTGAGAGTCAGAACTCTATCTCCTGAGTTTATATCCCATAGGACTATTCCAGAATTCCGGTCTCCTCCAAGAAGGAAATTTCCATTTGGCGAAAAGGTCAGTGTTTTTCCTCTCACTTTTAAATTATCAAGTGAAATTTCGTTATATTCTCCATTCTTGTCCAAATTAACCAACTTTGTTCCATTAAGAGTTGCTATCGCAAGGACAGGTTTCTTGGGGGAAAATGCTACTGTCAACACTTTCCCATTTGATGGTATGTGTACCTTTTCATTATTTTTGATATTCCATAAATGTAAAACCCCATAAGTTGGCCTTTCATTTACAATTGATGCGATCATAGCACCATCTGGCGAGAGAGTAATCTTACTATTTCTCAATGCAGATGGTCGAGGAAATTTCGAATAAGTGGAATTTAATAACTCAACTCCTGTCTTTATATGCCATGCATATATATCTTGCCAATCAAGGACTACCAAGAAATCGTTATGTGGTGAAATAGCAGCAATTCCTGAACGGTTCTGCCAAGGTCCTTGAATCTCCTCACCTGTGGTTATATTCCATAATTGCAGTACATTTGCCCCAGTCAAAAATGCATGGTACCCATTGGTATTTCTATTAAAGGTAACCCTCCCATTTCCCGTATATAAAATCATGAATTCACCATCTTGTGACAATGTAACCGAACTGACCATATCGCAATGTCCAACGCTAATTGTATCCTGATGGCTTTTTGTTTTTACGTTCCATATATCAACAATTCCATTGAAAGCTACGGAGGTAACTGTGTTTCCGAGTCCATCAAAGGCGATCCCTTTTACCCATTCAACATGGTCTGAGGATAAAGTGGTGATTTCACTACCAGAATCTATATTCCATAAACGTAATGTACCGTCAATACTTGCGCTTGCGACAGTCTTGTTGTCAGGTGAAAAGGCAAGGACACTAATAGAATTGGTATGTCCCGAAAATGTTGCTAACTGATGATTGAGATTGAGATCCCACAAGATAATTTGATTGTCAGTCCCTCCACTAACAAGTTTACTACCATCATGTGAGAATGTTACACTGGTTACCCAACCATCATGTGCTTTTAGTATTGCTGATTCTTCCTGTTTCTCAATATCCCATATTCTAACAGTTGTGTCTTCAATTCCACATGCAAGAAATTTACCATCCATTGAATATGCTAAAGCAAGTATTCTTCCAGACTCATTATCTTGTAAGTCTTCAGTAAGAACTGTAAGGGTAGTCTTTTTCTTACCTGTGGAGGTGTTCCATAAGAGTATATTATGGTCTTCATCTAACAATGCAAGTTCATTTCCATCTGGAGAAAATGCGAACACATTAGTGTATCCGACTAACTCAAATTCACGAAGTTTCTTACCGGTTTCAACGTTCCAATATGTAAGCGTTGGTTGATCGTTTAGACTAAGAAGTGTCGTACCATCTAAAAGCAACCCTTGCAGAGGTTTGTATATATTCTCTAATGAAAGAGTTTTTATCTTATTTTTTGTTTTTAAATCCCAAAATTGTATAACTTTATTTCCATACCCGCCGGTTGCCAAGGTATTCCCATCTGATGAGAATGCAAGTGATTTAACTTGTCCTGGTGGGTTAGTCAATAAACCAGTTTCATCTCCGGTCTTCACATCATATAGCCACAACCCAATGTTTGTTCCAACAATCAGTCGGTTTCCGTCGGTAGAAAACTGAAGGTTATTAATACCACCTTTCCCCAGTCGTGCTATTGCTCCTTCAGGTAGATTGTGGTGGGTTGATTCCTGACCATACACACTAAAATGAAAGGGTACTGTCAACAGAACTAAAAGTCTGAAAATATGATGTTTCATTGTTTATTCCTCTTTTGTATTTTCTGCATCATCAATTTCATGATATTTGATTTCACCATCTTCATGCCTGAATGTCCCTGTACCAATCTGATAAACTTTTATAGTAAAAAAGTCATTATTGACAATTATTTCCAGATCACCACTGGATAGTCTACCACCACCAGAGCCAGAAATAGTACTTCTTCCGTTGCCATGCTTTAGCGAAAACCTGTTTTCGGTGATTTCCAGTGTATATCCATTCTCTTTTAGCCAGAATTTTACCGCGGCAGCTTCAGCTTCTTTACTTTCGTATTTTGGCAGAATTACAGGAGGTATGAGATTAATTGCAAGATTATTTGCACGTTCAATTAAGAGTCTCTTAGCGATTTGCTCCCAATCCCATAGAAGAATAGTTCCATCCATACCTCCAGTGGCAAGGATTTTCCCATCATGAGAAAACCGCAACACTTTTATTCTTTCAGTATGACTTTTTAATTTTAATAGTTCATTTCCTGTTTCTACATCCCAAACTTTTATGTAATATTTCCATCCATGTATGTTCGCAGTGATAAGAAATTTTCCGTTTGGAGAAAATGTCATTTCTTCAATATTACCTGATTTAATACTACCTCGGTCTTTAAATTCATTCTCCACAATATCCCATAAGCCAATCTTATTGTTACGGTATGCTGTAGCAAGAATCATATTGTCTGGGGAAAATGATATAGCAGTAATATTTTGTTTTAAATACTCAGGTGTAATCTCATTTTGTGTCTCATAATTCCATATATGTGTTGAGAAATGAGTTCCTTGATATGCAAGCATCTTTCCATTTGGAGAGAAGATTAGTCTATTTTCCCAAGGAGATCGTTGATTAAATAAAACTGTTTCTTCACCCGTTTCAATGTTCCATGAGAATACACCTTTACTTCTGTCACTGACGACAAGCATCTTGTTATCAGGTGAAAAAGTTACCGCATTAATATAATAATTCTGATCCGTCCAAGGTCCATGCAATTCCTCTCCAGTAGATAAATTCCATACTTGAAATTTCCCATCTCTTCTGCTTCCTCCTCCCCTCCTTCCAAAACCTAATGGATAAAAAGCGGTTGTATAGGTATTGCCCATTCCTGCATATAGAATCCCATCATGTGAAATAGCAGTTGATTTATCCGTTGTATTTTGCCCAATGTTTAGATAGGAATGTCCCTGTTTTTTCTTCATATTCCATAAATCAACAATACCATTAAAATCCACAGAGGTAAGTATTGTATCATCTTTCGAGAATGCCAATGCGGATATCCATTTAGTATGTCCTGTTGCGAAGATTGATATTTCTTTACCTGTGTTTGGATTCCAGAAGCGGATGGATCCATCGTAACTTGAACTTGCTAATATTGTTCCATCAGGAGAAAAAGCGAGCGCAGAAATCCCATTCGTGTGTCCTTCCAGTTCTACACTTATTTCTTTTGATTGGGTATCCCAAAGTATAATTCTCTTATTTGCATCACCACTTGCCAGAATACTACCATCGGATGAGAGAGCTACGGCTGTAATCCATGTTTCATGTGCTGAGAATCTCGCAATGTGCTTACGATTCTCAGCATCCCATAAACGGACTGTCTTATCCATACTTCCACTTGCCAACTTAGATCCATCATGAGAGAATGCCAACGACCAAATATCTCTATCGTCTCTTTTTAAAAGACTGGAATGGCCAATTAAACCTTTTTGCTGTTTACCTGAAGAAGCATCAAAAAAGTGTATCCTCCCATTTTCTTGTCCAGTAGCAAATACATTGTGGTGTTTAGAATATGCAATCACTTGGAAGTTATTACTTACACTATGGGTATTAAACACAATTCGATTCGTCTCTATTTCCCAATGTCTCAGTTCACCAAATTTGTCAAAAATAATGAGTTTATTGCCATCCTCAGTAAAAGCCATACCGACTACTGAATCTGTTTCACTTGTAAATCGAAAATTATTGAGCTTCTTACCTGTATCCAATTCCCATAACTGAATTATCGGGTTTGCAAACCCACCAGTTGCAAGTGTTTTCCCGTCAGGTGAAAATGCCAGCGCATTAATGTGCCCAGGTTCATCAGATGATAGTTCTCTTGCATTACCTGTGTCTGTATCATATACCCAAACACCAACATCTGTTCCAACCACCAAATATTTCCCATCTGGTGAAAAATGCATCAGGTTAATTCCACCCTTACCCAGTCTTGTCATTGCACCTTCAGGTAGTTCTGATTTAGTAATATCTTGTGCGTAAACGGTAATAGCTACCGTCAAGAGAAGAAATAAAAGTGAATTTGAAATAGTTTTTTGTAACATCTATTAATCTCCATTAGTAATCATTTTTAATAATTTTATTCCAATCCCAGAGTAATATCGTACCGTCCTTACTTGCACTTGCAAGTGTCATGCCATCTTGTGAAAACGCAAACGCTGTAATATCTTCTGTATGTCCTGTTAAGGTTGTGTATATCTTTCCAGTATCAACATCCAGTATTTTTATCTGGTTATACCACATATCTTCCGAACCAACAAGAGTCGATCCATCAGGAGAAAATCTAACGACCACACCTGCGAAAAATTGTCTGACGTCAATACGGTATAATTCTTGCTGTTTTTGAACATCCCATAAACTTGTTGTATCGGAGTTAGAAGCTACAAGTAAATTATTGTCAGGAGAAAATGTCAAGGCAAGATTAAAGGCACGATTACTGTTGGGAAGTGAGAAAACATTCTGTCCATGAGGTAGGGACCAAAGATGTGTTTCAGAATGTGATTCCCATCTTACACGGGTGTTATTTCCGTTTGTTTGAACTACAGCATCCGCACCATGGCTTGCATATAGTGTTGCATCCGTTGAAAAGGCAATTGCTTCTGTTCTATCATAATATTCAACAATTGGTGTTTGAAGATGGGTTCCATTCTTAACATCCCATATATGAACTGAACCATTATTAGCTGCACTGACAAGCATTTTGTTATCTTTTGTAAAGGTTAAACCAATTCTTGACCAATTATGTCCTTTAGCAAAAATCTTCAATTCTCTGCCACTATTTGGACCTAAGAATCGAATAGTTCCATCATTACCAGCACTTGCAAGTATTTTTCCATCAGGAGAGAAAGACAATTCAACGATATGAACTTGAAAACCAGTTAGTTTGGATATTTCCTTTTTCTTATTAACATCCCAAAAACGAATTGTGTTATCTAAACTGCCACTAACCAGTTTTGAACTGTCCGGAGAGAATGTAATCGTGTTAATTCGTTCTTGATGACCATTGAGCACAGCAATCTCTGCTTTTGTTACTATGTCATATATTCTTATCGTATTGTCATCATAACCATAAGCAATATTTTTTCCATTCGGTGAATATGCCAGTACATTAACTCCTTTTAATGGTTCAGATTCTTGTTTGGAATTCGCTTGAAATTGAGATCCAGGTTCAAATACACCAAGTTGTTGTCCTGTAATTGATTCCCATAAACGTATCTGTCCTTCCATTCGATTACCACTGACAAAGGTCCTACTATCATTTGAAAATACCAATATACCTCCAATATGGTATACTGCTTTATATTTTTCTTCAATATGAGTTAGATCAGATCTGAAATTCTCAATATGATCCACCAAGTTACCGGTGGTTACATCCCAATGTATTATCTCACCAAAATAATTTGGTGCAATCAATGTTTTATTGTCATCTGAAAATGCAATTGCTAAAACTGAATCACCTTGTCTTGGTAAAGGAAGTGTTTTAAGTTGTTCACCTGTTTCAACATCCCATAATTGTATAATACTATTTGTTAATTCACATGTGGCAAGTATCCGACTGTCAGAAGAGAATGATAAGTGATTGATTATAGATACTTCACTTGGGTTCCATGTATCGGTATTAATTTCTGATCTAAATTCCCTGTTGTCAACCTGCCTCGGTTGAGTTGGTTTCAATCTTATTACACTATGTGTATCTACATCATATAACCAGACACCAATCGTTGTACCAACAGCCAGATGTTTACCATCAGGAGAAAACTTCATGACCATAAATCTACCCTTTCCAAGTCTTCTAATTGCCCCATCTGGTAACTCAGAGTAAGAATCACTTTGTGCATGATTAATTGAGGAAAAGCTCATAATCAAGACACATGATAGTCAGTATAAGACGTTCCTTCTATAATTCATTGTTTTACCATCCATTTTCAGTTGTGACATTATTTGCCAATTCCAATACAATAGTGTCTTCTTAACATCTGTCAATTTCCGATTGATATCTTCCTATTAATTTTCTCCCAATCCCACAGCAGAATAGTTCCATCCGCTGCCCCAGTAGCAAGTGTTTTCCCGCCATGTGAAAATACTAATGTATTAATACCTACTGTATGACCTGTGCGGATAGGAGGAAATTCCATTCTTGATTCAACATCAAACAATCGTATTTCTCTGAGGGTTTTGAAGTCTCGGGTTGTGACCAATAATGTCTTACCATCAGGAGAAAACAGTATCCTTTCTATCCAAACATTATCCTTATGTGTGAGAAGTGTATACATTTCCTTCTTAGTTTTTAAATTCCATAGTTTTAAGTAGTCATTAACATAGCTGACGGCGAGAATAGAATTGTCTGGGGAATAAGCAATATCTCTTGAATACTCACGTAACCCAGAACTCAACGTACTGATTTTATCACCAGATTTTACATCCCAAATATGTACTTCACCATTAATTCCGCCTGTTGCCAAAGTATTGCCGTCATGTGAGAATCTTACATTCACGCCAGTGAAGAATTGTCTGACAACTATTTTGTATAGTTGTTTACCTGTCTGTATCTCCCATAAATGTGTTTCTCTTGACTTACTTGCTGCAAGTAATTGTTTGTCTGGTGAAAATGCCAATGCCTCATAACTGTTGGGAATTGTAATTATATCTTGTCCATGTGGAAGTGACCAAAGATGTGTTTCAGGAAGGGGTAACCAACTTGTTCGTGTGTTAGCCCCCCTTGACCGAATTGTTGTATCTGCCCCATTACTGGTATACAGTGTAGCATCTGTGGAAAAAGCAAAGGCTTCCGTTCGATCATATTGTTTAACATTAGGCGCAGGAAGGACTGTCCCATTCATAACATCCCATATATGAACTGAACCATAATAGGCTGCACTGACAAGCCTTTTGTTATTTTCAGTAAAGGATAAACCAATTGTTGAACTAATATGTCCTGTAGCAAATATCTTCAATTCTCTCCCACTATTTGGATCTAAAAATCGAATAGTTCCATCATAAACGCCACTTGCAAGTATTTTCCCATCAGGAGAGAATGTCAACTCAACGATTTGACTTGGATAACCAGTAATTTTCGATATTTCACGTTTCTTATCAACATCCCAAAAATATATTGTGTTATCCGCACTACCACTAACCAGTTTTGAACTATCAGGTGAGTATACAATCGTGTTAATACGCTCTTGATGACCTTTAAGTACCGCAATCTCTGTTTTTGTTACAATGTCATATAATCTTATAGTATTGTCATCATGACCACAGGCAATAGTTTTGCCATTCGGGGAATATGCCAGTACATTAACTCCTTTTAAGGGATCAGGCTCTTTCTTGGATATCCCTTTAAATCGTGTCTTCGGTTTAAATTTCCCAAGTTGTTGTCCCGTAATTGCATCCCATAAACGGATCTGCCCTTCTTTGGGATCACCACTAACAAAGGTCTTACTATCCTTTGAAAATGCCACTATATCCCCAGCATGGTTACCTGATTTATTATTTTCTTCTTTTAACGTTAGACCAGGTCTGTAACTATCAATATGGTTTTTCAACTGACCAGTGGATATATCCCAATGTATTATCTCACCTAAATTATTTGGTGCTATGAGTGTTTTATTGTCATCTAAAAATGCAATGGCTGAAACAGAATCACGTTTGATTGTTAAGGGAAGTGTTTTAAGTTGTTTCCCCGTTTCAACATCCCATAATTGTATTATTCCATTTGATGATTCGCTTGCAGCAAGTATACGATTGTCAGAAGAAAATGTTAGATGATTGACTGTAGACACATCACTTGGGTTCCATGTTTCGTTATTGTTTTCTGATTTGAATTCTGTGTTGTCAACCTGTCTCGGTTGAGTTGGATGTAATCCAATAACATCATGTGTATCCACATCATATAACCACACACCAATCGTTGTACCAACAGCGAGATGTTTACCATCTGCTGAAAACTTCATGGCGATAATACTTCCTTTTCCAAGTCTTCCGATTGCTCCTTCTGGTATCTCAGAGTAAGTATCGTCTTGTGCATGACTCATTGAGGAAATAATAATTACCAATACACATGATAGTATGTATAAGTAGCTCATCCTATATTTCATTGTCTATCCATCCTTTATTAGTTGTGCCACTATTTCTTCCCAATTCCAAAGCAGGATTGTTCCATCCATACTTCCACTTGCCAAGATTCTTCCATTATGAGAAAAGACTAATGTCTGAATTGGTTCAGTGTGTCCCGATAGTATACCTAATACTTTATCTGTTCGGATATCAATCATTTTAATCCCAAATCTCCATCTATCCTCATATGTATCTAAATTAAAACAAACAAGTATATTACCATCTGGAGAGAATGTCATGACATTATTGATCGCATAAAAACTGTTCGATAAAACCTTGTTCTCTCCCTTTTTGTCTAAATCCATTTTCCAAATCTGTATATTCATTCCTTTAGTGGCAAATGTAGAACCATCTGGTGAGAATGCGAAGACACTCGAACGATCATCTAAAGGAAGAGCGATCTCATGTTGGGTGTCTAATACCAAGACTTTCGCTTTGCCAGATTTATCTGTAAACGCAAGTAATTTGCCATCAGGAGATAGCAAGAACTTTCTATCAAAAAATCTATCCTCCTCAATACGAAATAATTCGCTCTTCGTATTGAAATCAACGATTATAATTTCCTTTGAGTTGTCATAAGCAAATAGATTGTTATCAGGTGAGAATGCAGAACCTGCTATTTTGACAAAGAAACTGTGCCAAGGACCAGGGATTTTCTTTCTGGTTGTCAGATTCCACAATTGAAAACTTGAACGATACGGTCCTGTGGATTTATACCCCCAACTATCATGTTCAAAGGCGAATTGTGTTCCTTTCTTTCCAAGCACTGCATAGTGTGTAGCATCTGATGACAACACAACCGATTCTGTGTCATCAAACTGAGGAGTATTGAATATACCCTCTCTCAGATTCGTTTGTAAATTCCATTTTTCAATCACTCCGTTATAACCTGCACTAACGATTTGTGAATCAGTATTGGTGAAAGCAACAGTTTTAACCCACTCAGTGTGTCCATCGGTGAATGTTATCAGTTCTTTTCCTGTTTTTAGATCCCAAAATCGTATTGTTCCATCGGCACTTCCACTGGCAAGACATGTACCATAAACAGGTGTATTTTCAGGTGAAAAGGCTAATGCGTTAATGGTGTTTTTATGTCCTCTTAATGTACTTATTTCGCGTTGTGTATACACATTCCACAATTTAATCACATTCGAGGCATACCCACCAGCAAGTATTTTTCTATCTTCAGAAAATGCAAGAGATGTAACCCACACCTTATGCTTTTGGATGGTTGCTAACTGAATCTGATTCGGTATATCCCATAATTGTATTGTCTTATCTCTACCTGCACTTGCCAATATCTTATGATCTTCAGTTACTGCAAGTGTAATTATTTCTGGTTCAGTCGATTCTTTATGTCCATTTAGGGTTGCTACCCTATCCCCATTAATTAGGTTCCGTATAGTGATTTTACCAGAACTATCTCCTGAGACAGTAATTTTTTCATCAGTAGATGATACTGTTTTTTTAGAATTCTCTAATTCTAAACTCAATTCCTCTTTAATTGTATGAATACCCCATTTCATGATTTCGTAATGATCTCTTACACTAAAAAGAAATGAGTCGTGAAAGAAAAGACCTGTTACATCCGGATGTTTTCCATTTATTGCAAGGGTTGTAAGGATCTTTCCTGTTTCTAATTCCCATATAGTTATGTTTGGATTGTCACCCCCACCACTGGCAAGAATACTACCATCAGGTGAAAACACAAGGGTGCTGACTTGACCATAGTTTTCGCTTGATAGAGCAGTTCCAATACCATCGGCTACATCGTAAACCCATACCCCTACATCCGTTCCCACTGCCAGACGTGACCCATCAGGAGAAAAACGTAAGATATTTATCCCACCTTTACCCAATCTTCCTATTGCACCATCCGGCAAACCGGTTTGTGTATTATTCTGAGCATAACTGATTGAGATTGATATTAAAATGAGTAGAAGCACAGAGAGAATCGGGCGTTTCTGTATCATCCTAAGCTCCTGTTGAAGATATTTATAGTGAATATTGAAAATAATAACACAAAATCCCTGTAGGAGCGATCTCCGAATCGCGACTTAACTCAGTGATAGTCGGGAATCGGAGTTCCCTCCTACATCTCAAAGTATTCCATTAATTCAATAGTTTACTATTAATAGTCTTGTATTTACTATAGTTTGGACAATTTTCGTAATTTCTCTAACAACTGTATACATACACCTTTCGCACCGCTGGTGCTCGGTTACTTGGGGCATTTAGGTTTCTACACACATTCCGCACCGCTGGTGCTGCCGATTTAGTCAATAGCAA
>CAZZBB010000052.1:0-110564 GCA_964652195.1 uncultured bacterium
TTCACTATATGTTATTGTAACGTATATTTACTCTTGTGTCAATCTCTTTTCGTATATGTGATGTCTGTATTTTAAAATTCTTCAATTTATTTTTATAGTAAACATTAGATTTAATTAGACACTTTACTTGAAGGAGTGTCCTCCTGGTCGCGACCGGGAGTTCGCTCCTACAGAAGAGTTGTGTGATGTGAACATATGTTGTCCCAATTGAAAATGTTGTATTAATTTTATTGTTAACTATAAACTACGAAGAAATTATAACGAATGAGCATAAAATCACTTCGTTTTTTATTTTTAATTTTCAAAATAATGATTACACATTACGAACAAAAGAAACCCTAAATTCTCCTTATAAGGATTATTAAGATGTCTTGTAATGTGAGTATTTTAAATAGAATTGGTTTTACATACCGAAAAGGTTTTGTTGGTTGAATAAAGGACGAAAATCTGATATTATTTTTACTAAGCAGAGAAAATGGTATTTTATTGTCCTTAGCGTATGGATATATGATTTGCAGAATGGTGCTAAATTGACACCTATGGAGTAGTTAGAGTATACTCCATAAATGCAGATGAGATGTAACGAAACCCTCCAAATGCAATACGTACATTGGTGTTGATTCCCAAAGGTATTTTAAAGAAATCATGTTGGAGATGTGAAATAGCAATGCATAAAAAACTAACGGCAGTTGTTGTCGGTGCAGGGTGGTCAGCGGAAGGACATACAAAAGCGCTTCAACATTACGGTGTGGAAGTACTCGCTATTTGTGCGCGGAAACCTGATATCGTCAAGAAAGTAGCATCAGGTTTAGGAGTAGCTGATGCATCCGTAGATTGGCGAAAGAGTTTGTTAGAACATAAGCCAGATATTGTTGCAATAACAACACCCGCCATTTTACGGACAGAGGTGATAGAATTAGCAGTTGAACTCGGTTGTCACATTATCTGTGAAAAACCGTTAGCACTTAATGCTGAAGCAGCGCAACATATCTACAATCTCATAAAAGATGTCGACCTAAAGCACGCTTTCGCAGCAACACATCTATACGATCCAAGTGTTGCTTACATTCGCGATCTGATTACAAAGCAGAATGTCATCGGTGAATTGACTGCTGTTGATATTGGATACACACGCCGGATATCAGGCACGTCTTCATCTGATATGGTAAAACCGTGGAATTGGATGAGTTCGCTCGCACACGGTGGAGGTGCGTTGAACAATGGATTGACACACCGACTCGGTATGCTTGAACGCATGACAGGTTTAGTAGCTACATCCGCTGTAGGTGAAGCTAAGATTTATCCACATAAGGCACCAGTTGTACCGGAAATACGAGACTTTCGTGTATGGCGTAGTAAGATGATTACCCGCGAAGAAGCACAAAATTACGATTGGCAACAATGTGATGCAGAATGGGATTATTCTGCATTTTTCAAACTGAGAAACCCAGATTCTGAGAACGTTAATTCTATTCTCGCAACAATGCGAACACACCCAGGTGTGCCATCTCATAGACCAACTGGCGGATGGTTCTTTTATGGAAGAGAAGGGACATTGGTTGGAAGGGGTGGACATATTCTATCTCCTATTACAAAACATATTGGTGAGGAAACTGAAGAATTGTCTGTTCCACAGAACTTTACAGATAATTTACCACAAATAGGAGAAGAAATTCAGAACAAGTGGACTGCACTTGTTCGTGATTTTCTGGCAGATATTCAGGGACAACCACACGAACCGTATTTGACACTACACGATGGATACCGTTACCAAATCGCTATTGATGCTATTCGTGGTAGTAAAGGATGGGCGGAAATGTGTAATTAGTCAAAGGGAACGCGTTTCATAGGAGATTAATGTACATGTACGAAAAATATGATGAAACTATTGAGGCGCGTGAATTACTTGATGCATTAGAAGGTGATACAACTGAAATACTATTGAATAATTGTACGATTGAAGGAGTCGTTGACCTTCATTCAACACATTTGGAACACGACGAACACGACAATATCAATATCAATAAGACCCTCACCTTTAATGGATGTATTTTCAAAAACGTCGTCAATTTCAGAACTGTTGTCTTTAATGAAGAAATTTCATTCCGTCGTTCTATTTTTGAAGCAGACATAGACTTAGATGAAGCAACATTACACAATCAATGTGGTTTCCGTGAGGCAGCCTTTCGTGGACGTGCAAATTTTCATAACGCGATCTTCCATAAGAGTGCCAGTTTTTGGCGCGCAAATTTTTGTAATGTAAGCGATTTTAACCAAGCAGTATTTCATGACAATGTTGTATTCCACGAAGCTCAATTTCTGAAGGAAGCAAACTTTAGCAACGTCCTGTTCCAACAGACTCTTGACTTTACAGGTGCACAATTTGCCGAAGGAATTGTCTTCAACCGTGCAATTTTCTATGGAAGGTCACTTTTCACGGGTACTAAATTTGCTGATGTCGCCTCGTTTAGAGATGTTAAATACACCCCAAACACAATTCGGCAATCACTCAAAAATAGATTCAACAAGAAATCTAATACACCTACGGAATTCTATTTAGATAGTCAGCACGTGGACGAGGTCGCAAATCCGTTCTTTAAAAGGTATGTTGCAGATCAACAGTTTATTCGTGCCTTCAATAAAGCGAACCCGTTATTGGCAGGTTTATGGCGATGGAGTTCTGACTACGGACGAAATCTTGTACTTTGGGCATTATGGTCAATCTTAATTGCGTTCCTATTTGCCATAGCATATCTGCCGTATCCATCTTGGATACCTGAATGGATGCAAAGTTGGTCACCCCAATTTCATCAAGCGACTGGCAAGTATAGTGGGGAATCGCTAACATTTTGGAATTCGTTCTATTTTAGCATCGTCACCTTTACCACACTTGGATTTGGTGATGTTGTCGCTGATAACACAACTGCACGTTTTCTTGTAACATTGGAAGTAATCTTTGGATATATGATGCTGGGAGGATTAATCAGCATCTTCGCAAACAAATTGGCAAGTCGGAGTTAATCTTTCGAGACTAAAATTCTTCTATGATATTATGTAATTGGTATCTGATATTTATTTAATAGTCACTGGAGACACAAATATTATAGTTGGCAGATACTATCATTTAACTATTCCATCCATATACAAATAGATTAAGGATTCCCTGATGCCATTTAAGTCATTGCTTACCTGTATTGCTACGTGTTTTATATTCCTCCTACTGTATTCCTTCTTAACACTCGGAAATGCACAGGAATCCTCAAACACATCCCAAACGGACTACTTCAACCACATCACCCTATTCTCCGATGGGAGAATCACACGATTCACCCATACACCAATTCAGGTATATATCTCTCCCGTCATAAAAGAAAGTCCGTTCTTACCTGAAATCAGATATGCCATGCAGATATGGGAATCAGTCTCTAAAGGTAAGATCAAATTCCATGAGACAGATACATCAATAGAAGCAGACATCCGTATCTCATGGGGATATTCCAATCTTATGGATTTTCATGATACACGTTTAGGAAGTGCAGTATTAAGACGATTAACAGATAAAACGTCATCTACTTCTTATCTCGATAATCACGTGGGAAACACTACACCGCAACACAGTAGGAACATCAGTGTTGAAGTTATCCTAATTTTAGAGGGTGAAGAACCACATACAGAACTATCTCAAAAAGAGATGCGGACTGTATGTCTTCATGAAATTGGACACGCTATCGGTCTATGGGGACATAGTCCTCATCCCGGCGATATCTGTTATCCAACCGCATCATCTCAATATCCTTCCCAACGGGATATTAACACATTACTAAAACTCTATAATACCCCTATTGATACCCCTCAACA
Organism: uncultured bacterium; assembly: GCA_964652195.1. GTDB lineage: Bacteria > Poribacteria > WGA-4E > WGA-4E > WGA-3G > MSPOR6. The sequence goes on from CAZZBB010000052.1 coordinate 3,859, forward strand.
TGATATAGCAATAAAGAAATTAAAAACCGAAATAATGTTATCACCAAGACAGCACTACCCTCACTTTTTACTTGGGACTGTATATTATGATAAAGGTGATATGGAGTCTGCGATTCATCATTTAAAAGATTGTATCAATCTAAATAAATCCTTTAAACCTGCCATTGAAAAACTCCTTCAAGCATACAAAGATACAGGTCAATTAGATACTGCTATTAACCTGCTTGAACAGAGGATAAAAAAGAAACCGAGTGCTGCAGACTATAATACGCTTGGTATTTATTATTATCAACAAGGTGAGTTTGACACAGCGATTAATGCTTTTGAAAGTGCAGTGAAACTCGACCCTTATTTAAAAGCACCTAAACACAATCTTCATCAACTATTTAGAGAAAAAGCGTTCACTGCTATGAAGGCGAAGAACTATTCAGAAGCAACTCATGCTCTTGAGAGAATAATACAACTTAATCCTCTCGATTCCAGATCCTATACTTTGATCGCTGATGGATATGCACAAGTTGATGACTACATATCAGCTATAAAATACTATCAAAAAGCATTGGAACTGAATCCTGTTAGTAGTTTAACGAAGAAAGGATTGGCAAGATGTTATAACAACCACGGTGTGACACTTAGAAATAGTCAAAAATGGGATGAAGCAATAGCTACTTATCGAAAAGCACTGGAATTACAACCCAACTTTCATATTGCTCGTGTAAATCTCACAGATGCATTTTGGCAAAAAGCAAACACACTACGAAATGCAGGTAAGGTAGCAAAAGCTATTGATACCTATCTTAAATTGCAAAAACTCAATCCAGAAGATACCCGAATCTCCAGTTTACTTGGTGAATTATACCTAAAGAAAGGTAATTTTACGGCAGCTGTCTCTGCTTTTCATAAGGTATATACGTCCGAACCTGATGTTCCTCAGGCACGACACAATTTAATTGCGGCATATCATCAGTCAGCACAGAATCTAATTGATACGCGAAATTATCAATCTGCAATAATTCTACTTCAGAAAGCCGTTGTTATTGCTCCTGACGAACCGAATATACGTGTTAGTTTAGCACATGCATTTCAGAATATTGGGGACTATGACAGCGCACAAGTCCAACTGTCACAGGTGTTAAAGGACAAACCCAACAATGAACAGGCATCTACTGAACAGATCAACCTTTATATTCGACGCGGGAACGTTTTAGTTAAACAGAAAAACTATACAGCCGCACTCACTCAATTTACCTCTATTCCTGAAGAACATAGGGATACGGTAATTCACAACATTATCGGTTATCTATATCTCGTGCAACGCAAATATTCAGAGGCATTGACCGCATTTGAAAAAGTTATTGCTATTGAGCCAAACAATTTATCCACATATCAGAATCTTATGTCCCTTGAATCGCAAATCTCAAGTCGTCTATTTGAGAAAGAGAAAAATGAAAAACTTATCCGTGCACGTTGTGCACTTGCTATTTGCTTGATGAGCCAGCAACAATTCGATTCTGCCCTTATAAAATATAAAGAGGCAATGGATAGAAATTCAGAAAAACAGAAACAATTATTGATTAATACTGGAATAAAATTGGCGCTTGGTTTTGAAGCACATAACGATACAGATCGCAGCACAGAAATAAAAAGCTTACTGGATAAGTTAAATCCTGATATAGATAACACAATTAATGATCGGTAAATGATCTGATGTATATCAAACAGTTGTATTGTTCCATTAGATGCAACCTACCCAAGACTATCTAAAATAAATTCATTACTCAGGTTAAAAATAAAAAGGTCGGATGGGAGCATCCGACCTTCTCTTTGTAAATGTATGGAAATTTATGGGGTCTCGCGTAATTCACGTCTACCTTGTCCGCGTTGACCATCATTCCCACCTTGTTGTCTTCCACGGAATCTATTCCGACGTTCTGCCTCGGCTTCAGCACGTTTTTTCATAGATTCAGTCAATTGTTTCATCTGCTCATCAGACAATACCTCTTTCAAACCCGTCTGTAATTCTTTGATTGCCGTCGTTGAAATAGTACGCATACCTTGCGTCATAGCTTGGAAATCACCCGATTCCCGCAACTTAGCCATTTCCTTCATCTTTTCTGCAATCTTATCGCGTGCTTCTTGGTGAACAGAACGAGCATTAATGAGTGTTTCGTCATCAACCTTTATAGCAAACGTCAGATCCAACCATGAATTATCAATAAAGGAAGATGGATTAAAATTACCCATCATATTTCCACCACGGCGTTCTGCTCCACCGCGATCCGCACGTTGTCCACGTTCTGGTTGATCATTTCTATCCGGACGTTGTGCTGAAGTAACATGTTCAAAAACAAAGAGACAAACTACTGCCAAAAGTGCGATTATGCCGAGTGTGAAAAATTTCTGTTTCATTTCTTTCTCCTTAGTTTAATGTATAACCCTAATTTCTGTTTCAAAGTTATTGCTTAATCAAAAGTCGTAATGTAAGAATCGAATTGAACACCATTAAGTCGCTTCAAAATGCATGTTCATCTTATTTTGAATGTTTAGTCAAGTTAAATTAAAAAAAGTTCGATTTCATGCTCATAAATTGCATTTTTAAAATCTAAAACTTGAGAATATAAAATTTACATGGAATGTTGTACCATTTCTAAGTGATAATTACGCATTAAAAAAGAGTCGTCCCGTTTGAATACCTTCTGAATGTAAAATTTCTGGATAAGAGACAAGATAATGGTACAGACTTATTTATAATTCTGTTCTTAACACTTGGGTTGTATCGTTATATATAAAAATTCTTCATCTATTATACCAAGTAATCTGTTTCTTCAGGAAAAATAATTGCATATTTCAAACCCTTTCTTGATACCTGATAATGGATATGTTAAAATTGACACAGAAGGAAAACAAATGGATTGGAAAACTGCCCTACCGGAAATAGTCACCCAACCCACAACACGACTCAGGTTTGGCGAATCTCTCACAAAGCATACTCACTTTGGAATTGGTGGTGATGCATCCGCCTTTATTGAAGTTAGTTCTATAGAAGAATTATCAAAGTTAGCTCACTTTCAACATAAATGGCAAATCCCCATTGCTATCATTGGACGAGGATCAAACCTACTGGTCAGTGATAGCGGGTTTCATGGTATCTGTGTTAAATTAATAGATGATTTAGCTAAACTTGAAATACAAGACAACAACGTCATAGTTGGAGCAGGTCTCTCATTACTACATCTGTCCAAGACGATGTCTCGCAATGGATTGAGCGGTCTCGAATTTGCTTTAGGTATCCCTGGGGCTGTAGGTGGGGCCCTTATTATGAACGCAGGGGCATGGGGAAGTAGTTTTGGAGATGTGGTTACAGACGTAACTGTGATGAGTGATACAGGCAAACTCATTAAATTAACACACGATGATGCATGTTTTGAATATAGACGTAGTGGTTTAGACAATTATTTCTGTATTACCGAAGCTACCCTAACGCTTGAATCTGGTGATGTTGATACAATTACAGAAAAGATGCAGAAACTCTTCAAACAGAAGACAGATACACAACCTTTTGTTGAAGAAAACGCAGGATGTATGTTTAAAAATCCTGCTGGTGATTCCGCAGGTCGTCTAATTGATATATGTGGATTAAAAGGTCATCGAATCGGTGGGGCAGAAGTTTCTACAGTACATGGCAATTTCATTCTAAATACTGACAATGCGACTGCACAAGATGTACTGGATTTAGTAACATATATTCAAAAACAAGTCCGAGAGAAAACAGGGATTTACCTACACACCGAGGTAAAAAGATTAGGATTTGATGAATAAACTAACTCAATTCTACCTTGATTTAAACAGAATGCTGTCAGACTAATTATGCTTACCTACAAATTTCGTTTAGCACTTATTAATAATTATTTCTATAAAATAAAATTAACATCTTAGACATATCATGGATAATTTCATCATAAAAGATATCCGATTTCATGGTTTTCACGGTGTTCCCGTTGAAGAACGTGAAGTTGGTGGACATTACGAAGTTGATGCTATTTTGAACTACTCACTTGCAGATGCTGGAAAAACTGATGCTCTTGAACATACGATTGACTATGCTAAGGTCGTTGACCTTATTACTGACATCGGAACACAACAATCATTCAAATTGATAGAAGCCTTAGCAGAGACTATTGCTTCTGATATTTTAAAACAATTTCCAGTGGAATCTGTCAAAATAAAAGTAAAAAAACTACATCCACCAATTAAACAACCAATTACCTATTTCGCCGTTGAAATCTGTCGTAAAAAGGAATAAATATGAGATTTGTTGCACGTCTATCTATAATCATACTATTGTCCTATTTAATATGCATCTCTGTACAAGCTGGAGGAAAGAAAATACAACTCTTTCAAGAATTATCACCTGGACTGAATATCTATCGATATGAATGGGATGTTGAAACATGTGTGATGTATGTAGCAGAAATGTCAAGAGACGAGTCCACATTGCAATTTGAGGTTGCACTTGGTAATTCACAAGTCTTAGGTAAAGAAACTGTTCGATCTATGGCAGATCGTCGCAACCAAAAAGGGGATCGGCAGGTGCTCGTAGCAGTCAACGGTGGCTTCGGTGTTTTAGGGGATATGCGTGGATACGGTGGGGTCTTGGAAAACCTACACATTCAGGATGGAGAATTAATCACACAACCAACGGATATAGATGCATGCTTCGGTGTAACCGATGATGGGGAATTCTTAAGTGATCCCGTGCAAATGAAGGCAAACATACAGATTAACAATCATAAACTTGAAATTGGATGTATAAACCAACGGAGACTTGATGGTTGCAAGATTACACTTTATACACCCCGATTGGGAGAGTCAACCCATACACTTCGGCGTAGAGGTAAAGAAATAATACTAACCGGTCTCCAACTTCCATTGACACAGTACTATGAGAATCCTTATCAAGTAAAAATGATAAATAACAACGGCAATGCAACGATCCCGAGTGATGGTGCTGTTCTTTGGATTAGTTCTCAAATAAAGGATGCAGCTGTCCAACAGTTCAATCCTGGTGTCAGTGGAACACTTTCGGTGTCTCTTTCTCCTTCTAAGTGGAATCAAGTACGTTATGGAATTGGTGGTCGACTTCGCCTTCTCAAGAACGGAAAAGTGAATCAGGAAATTGCTGATAGACATTTTAAAGAAAAGAAACACGTTCCCGGCAAACGGGATCAGTTCCTAAATTTGAGCCATGAACCCAGAACTGCACTTGGATACAATGATAATACACTCTTCTTAATTGTTGCTGACGGAAGGCAACCTAAATATAGCACAGGATTAACACTCTATGAACTTGCCAGTATTCTGATTGAACTTGGTGCGAAAGAAGCTATAAATTTGGATGGTGGTTCATCCAGCACTTTTATCGTTGATGGGCAAGTTATCAATAAACCCTCAGGAAAAAAAGAAAGAGATGTCCTAAACGCTGTTTTTATTACAAAAGACATATCACAAAAATGATCATGGAGGTATAACGTGAAATATTATATTACAATTATAGGCATCTTTTGTCTAATTTTCTCTGTAGCGGAAAATCTACAAGCAGAAGATAAACCAACGTTATTAAAAGCAATTCCACTCTCCCAAACCGCCATTCAACTACAATTTGACTGGGAGTTGAATGCTGAAGAAGCAGAAAACCCCATACACTATCAAATTACACCTGGAATAACTATTGAAATGGCATTATTAGGTATTACACCAAACCGAGTCCTTTTATTTACCTCTCCAATGGAAATTGAAAAATTGTACCGTCTTAAATTAAAAATCATTGAATCTGAGATTGACATAAAACTACCAGCTGAAAACGAGATTACATTCGGTGCAGGTGACAACGTTACATTCTCTGGAGGTTTACAAGATACCACTCTTATCGTTAATAAGAATCGTAAGACGAGAAATAATAACGCCGGGGCTGAACCAACACTCAACTGTGAACCATCAGGAAGTATATTCTTTATTGCCTTTGACCTATACGATGCATTTGAAGATATGGGAATAAGAGACCCAAATCGAGTATTAGATGTTTCAATCAGCTTACATTCAAATAAGAATGAAATTGATACAGACCATACTGTTATCTTACGAAGAGTATTGCTCCCGTGGCGGGAAGGAAGAGGAACAGGAGACAAAGCAAAAGACAACGAACTTACTTTCAACAGTCCTTTACATCGTAACCTACCATGGAATAAAGCACCTGCACAAGCAATGCTGTCTGGAATTGATGGCGACAATGAAAGCGATTACAACGGTTCAGAGGATGTTGCACACCGGATTGACGGGGCATTCAAAATAAAGGAGACTGGAAAACGCCATACATTCAAGAGCGAATTAATGACGGAAGCAGTACGCTTTTGGGTTGCAAATCCCGATTACAATTACGGATATCTTTTCGCATTACGTGAGGGAAACAAACCTATCATATTCTCCTCAAAAGAAGCGGCTGATGAAAAACTTCGGCCTATCTTAACCATCCGCTATAACACAAAATCAGAGATAGAACCGATAGAAATACAATAGATGTCAATCAACACATTGAATCAAGTGTAGATGCTGCACGATCAGGTTGCGACAATATATTAAGTGACAACCAGTATGGACGTACAAAATTAACCGACATATTGCCCTGCAATCTTGGGAAATATATTGGAAGATTTGAGGATAGTTTTTCGACTCAGAAGATAATTGAAGAATCACTACCTATACACATACTTCTGTAAATGCTCAAGTGTTCGTTCCACTGCTCCAATATTCTCCTCAATAACTTGTTTACCGATTTTCCCAGCGGATATTCTCGTCTCATCACAACCCATCCATTCATCAATTACATTTGCCATCTGTTCAGGAGTCTCCACTCTTTTTGCTGCACCTCTTTCCAATAGTAAAGAAGCTTCATACGCATTTTGGATAGTTGGACCAATTATCACAGGTTTTGACATCGCAGCCGGTTCCATCACATTGTGTACCTTACCATGAAAACTCCCTCCAACAAACACTATATCTGCTATTTGATACAATTTAGCTAAAATTCCTACTGTATCAATGATTAGTACATCCGTATCTATTAGATCAACATCTTCGCTTAGTTTAGTATAACAGTGGTACGATAATCCTCTTTGATTTAATTCATCTATAATCTCTGTAATTCGTTCGGGTGTAGGTTCATGTGGTACTAAGATTAAATGCGGGATTAGTTCAGAATTATCTTCAGCAAGAATTCGGTATGTATCTAATACGACCTTCTCATCATCTCTATATGTACTACCGGCAATAAAGATTGGACGGGTTAGAGTAGATTGTCCAAGAAAAAAGTTCGTATCTGGCTCAACTGAAATTGCTCTTTTATATACCTGATCAAACCGAGTATCCCCAGTAACAACTATTTCCTGATTTGCTGAACATAGTAATCGAAACCGATCCGCGTCTGATTTAGAAATGGTACAATACAATGTCATATACCGGTGTATACTCTTAAAGAAAGATTTACTGAACCATGATAGACTTTTTGACCCGGGATGAAGTGTACCAGCAATTAGGATGAGAGGAATATCGTTCTTAGATGCTCTCCAGACAAGATTAGGCCAAATATCGGATTTCGAAAATACCAAACAGGTCGGATTGATTTGATCTATTAAACGTTTGGCATTTCCAACTGTGTCAAAAGGGAGATAAATCGCTGCATCAAGATATGCATATTTTTTTACGTTGGATGCAACCGAAGGTGAGAAAAAGGTTGAAACTATTCGTACATCTGAATAGATCGCTTCAATCAACGGTTTTGCCTGTTCAAATTCTCCAACAGAAGTAAAATGAAACCAAACTGTCTTTACTAATTCTCTGGATTGACTAAGTTGCTCCTCTAAATCACGAAAAACCTGTCGGCGACCCGTGATTCCCTCACGTATTTTAACATTAAATAAACCTACCACATTAAAACAAATGAACATAGTAGGAAGCGCGAAGATGTTATAAATGAATCGCCAGAACATAATGCTATATTATACAAGGAACAGAAAATAGGAATTGTATAGAAGCACACCGGAGCAGTATAACCCCGGTTGTATTGCTTCTATATTCTTATGGGTAGGTTATATTGCGTCTAAGATTTTCTTTTTAAGAGCATCTTTTGCCATTGCACCAACAATCTGATCAGCAACTTCCCCATCTTTAAAGACAAGTAATGTAGGAATACTTCTTACGCTATATTTCATTGCTGTTTCACGATTATCGTCTACATTAACCTTGCCAACTTTGAATTTTTCTGAGTTTTCAGCGGCAAGTTCATCTAAAATCGGTGCAATCATTTTGCACGGACCACACCATTCTGCCCAGAAGTCAACAACGACAGGTGTATCTGATGTCAGCACCATTCCTTCAAATGTGTCGTCGGTTATTTCAAATGTATTTTCAGCCATCATAACTCCTTAATACACTGTGAATGTTAAGATTTTTAGGATATGTTTCCACCAAAAAGTCAAAGGGTCTTACAATTGCATAAACAAAATTGTGATACTAATTCCTACTAATGATGGAATGATAATATTCTGCTTATAACAAACTTTATAATGTATTATTTTACAGTATTCTGGAATAATATTCCAATCAATTATTGCCACGTTCTGACAATTCACTTGATGAAAAACGTGAAAACTGCTATATTCTACATAGATTATACATCTTGAATGTTTATGGTTAAAAACATATAAAACACATCAGATGTGAGGGTATTCATAATATTAGGAATTGCGATTATAGACCACAATATATAAGGAATTCATAAGAAAAGGAGGGAAGGAATGTCGGATAAAGAGAAAAAACAAGGCACGGAAATTTCACGACGAAGTTTCATTAAAGGTGTTGGTACTGGTACCGTTGCAGCAACCGTTGTACCAACTATCTTAGTTGGGGATGAAAAGACAGCCGAAGCACAGACAGATGAGGCAACTACTAATGCTGAAATTCAGTTGAATATCAACGGTAAGTTATATGAGATTGAAGTTGAATCACGAACCACCTTATTAACTGTACTTCGCGATGGAATTGACACAAATGGAAACAACGTCGATCTAACTGGGGCAAAACTTATTTGTGATAAAGGTGAATGTGGGGGATGTACCATCCTTGTAGACGAAAAACCTGTATATGCTTGTATGATGCTTGCGATGGACGCACAAGGGAAACAGCTTACTACTGTTGAAGGTATTGCAAATGGGGATGAATTACATCCTGTACAAGAAGCATTTATCGAACATGACGCAATGATGTGTGGATTCTGTACTCCCGGTTTCGTTGTTTCATCGGTGGCACTCTTGAACGAGAACAAAAAGCCGACCCTCGAAGAGATTAAGGATGGCTTATCGGGCAACACTTGCCGTTGCGGCACATACCCATTCATTTTTGACGCTGTCGAAACAGCCTCTGAGAAAATGTAACTTGACAAAGAGTCTTATATCGGGTCGTCGTATAAGTAAGAAACGAATTCAGAAGGAGAAAACAAATGGCATCATGGGGAGAAGCAAGCCAGTCACGACTAATTGGCAAGCGGATTACCCGTTTGTCCGGTAAGGATAAAGTTACAGGAAAAGCAAAGTATACTTATGATATTAATCGTCCAGGAATGTTATACGGACGTATTCTAAGATCTGAAGTTGCACGTGCAAACGTTGTGGGTTTAGATCTAACAGCAGCGGAAGAACTACCAGGTGTTAAAGCAGTAATTGAATTGACTCAAGTAGGTAACCAACTCCGTTATCAGGGACAGGAAATCGCAGCAGTTGCTGCGGAAACGGATGACATTGCTAAAGATGCTCTACGCTTGATTCATGTTGAATTGGAAGAATTACCTTTCGTTGTCACTGAAGAAGATGCAATGGCTGAAGGTGCCCCCGAAATTCGTGATTGGTCAGGAAACAAGAGCAATCCGGGTGTTGATGAAAGGGGTGACCTGGAAGCAGGATTTGAAGAAGCCGTCGTTACAGTAGAAGCGACATATCACACACCTGTCCAAACCCACGTATGTTTGGAAACACACGGAAATGTAGCAGAATGGAGAGGTGAAGAGTATCTAACATTTTGGGCTTCTACACAAGCTGTATTTGGTGTACGGAACGATCTTGCACGTACTTTTGAACTTCCTGCCAACCAAGTCAGAGTGATTACCGAACACATGGGTGGTGGCTTTGGTAGTAAATTTGGTCCAGGTCTTGAAGGGCATACAGCTGTTCGATTGTCAAAAATGACAGGTAAACCAGTAAAACTAATGTTGACCCGAAGGGCAGAACACCTTGTTGCTGGAAATAGACCTTCAATGACTCAGCATGTTAAGGCTGGCGCAACAAGCGATGGACGACTCGTTGCTTACGATATGCAGGGTTACGGTACAGGTGGCATAAGCAGCGGAGCAAGTTTCACAGGACCTTACGTCTATCATGTCGAAAATTTAAGGACACAACGTTTTAACGTTGCAACTAATGCTGGTAACCAACGTGCAATGCGTGCCCCAGGTCACCCACAAGGTGCTTTCGCCATGGATTCATTAATGGATGAACTTGCAGAAAAACTCGGAATGAACCCACTTGAATTCCGTCGTCTTAATGATCAAAGCGAAGTCCGACAAGCACAATACACCCTTGGGGCACAAGAAATCGGATGGCATAAACGCAACACTATTCCCGGTTCTGGTAATGGTATCATGAAACGTGGGATGGGTGTTGGTAGTGGTCAATGGGGTGGCGGCGGTGGTAGAGGCACGCAAGCGCGTGTTACTATCAATGCTGATGGTACTGTTGAGGCTGTCACTGGCACACAAGATATCGGTACAGGAATTCGAACTGCCATAGCAATTATCGTTGCTGAAGAATTTGGTCTCCAACCTACCGATATTTCTGTAACAGTTGGTGATAGTGAACCCGGTTTACCATCGGGTGGTAGTGGTGGAAGTCAAACAACACCATCTGTTGCTCCTGTCATCAAGACTGCAGCAGAAGCAGCAAAACAGAAATTGTTTGCACATGTTGCTCCTTTACTTCAAGCACCGGTGGACGACCTTCGTATCGGAACTGGTACGATCTATGTAGCATCTGATAGAACGAAAACTATTACATGGAAGCAAGCTACTGGACAACTCGGAATGGAGAGCATTAGTGAAGGTGGAAATTGGGATGAAGAACTACGTCAAGGTGGGGTCGCTGGTACACAGTTTGCTGAAGTGGAAGTTGACACACAAACAGGTCAGGTAAAAGTCTTAAAAATCGTCGCCGTTCAAGACTGTGGGTTAGCGATTAATAAATTAGCTACCGAGAGTCAAATTAACGGAGGTGTTATCATGGGATTAGGACAGACACTATTGGAAGAACGCATCATGGATCCACAAACTGGACGCATGCTCAATGCAAATCTTGAAGATTATAAAGTTCCGGGGACTTTCGAAATACCTGAGATAAAACCCATCGTTTTTGATACACATAGGAAAGTTTCCGGTGTCGGTGAACCCCCATGTATACCGACACTTGGGGCTATTGCAAACGCTGTATATAATGCTATCGGTGTACGCATTCGTGAACTCCCAATTACACCTGATAAAGTTCTCACCGCACTTGCTGAAAAGAAGGCATAAGGAGGTTAACAATGGATAATTTTAGTTACGTCAACGCAACTGACTTAGAACAGGTTACCTCGCTATTGAGTGATAACGGGTGGGGTGAAGTAATGGTGGTAGCAGGGGGAACTGACCTCCTCGGTGAACTTAAGGAGTATATAGAAACTCCGAAAACACTCATAAATCTCAAATCATTACCCGGTATGGACAGCATTTCAATGGATACCACCGGTATAACCATTGGGGCATTAACAACTGTCGCGGATATTGCCAATCATCCGACGATTCAGCAACGGTACACCGTATTGGCACAAGCAGCCAGTTCTGTCGCTACACCACAAATACGCAACGTTGGAACACTCGGTGGGAATCTCTGCCAAAGACCTCGTTGTTGGTATTACAGAGATGAAACTGTCAATTGTCTCAAAAAAGGGGGAGACACATGTTATGCTGTTGATGGTCTAAGTAAATACCATGCCATTCTTGGCGGTGATCCGGTATTCATTGTACACCCCTCTGACATTGCACCAGCATTGATTGCCTTGGGTGCGTCTATTAAGATTGTTGGTCCAGAAGGTGAAAAAACAATAAAAGTCGAAGAGTTTTTCACTTTACCCGCAACAAACCCATTCCGTGAGAATGTACTTCAGCCCAATGAAATTGTTGTTGAAGTTCATGTACCACAACCCAAGCAAGGTACAAAGAGCTTCTATCTGAAAGCACGCGAAAAAGGGGCACCGGATTTCGCATTGGCAAGTGTCGCTGGTGTTTTCCAGATGGACGGAAAAACATGTCAAAATGCAAGTATCGTCCTGGGTGGAGTTGCCCCTGCACCATGGCGGTCTACTGAAGCTGAAAGCATTCTTTCAGGCAAGTTAATTAACCAAGCAGTCAGTAATAACGCCGGCGCATCTGCTGTAAAAGATGCACAGCCTTTGAACGATAATGCATACAAGGTAACCTTAACACAGAATCTCATCAGTCGTACCGCTATGATGGCTCTAAGTTAAAGGAGGAAGAAGATGTTACAAGGAAAAACACTCCCAATTTTTGACAAGCCGATATGTGAAAACCTTCGGACGAAGGCACTTTATATTCCCGGTGGCAACTTGCAGAATCTTGTTGAATATAATCCCGGTACACACTATTGGTGTAACTGTACTTCGCAGGTTGTCGGTCCCGATGACGATTTTGTATCACCAGTGTCATGCGAACGTTCCCGTTCTTGCTTTAAACCAATAGGTGGAAAGCCGATAGTATAAAACGTTCAAAGGAAATACTACAATTGTATAGTGGAGAGTTAAAGACAATTCTTTTAACTCTCCACTATTCTTTTTTGGACAATTAACCATGTTTCTAAAACCATTAATTCAATGGGTGCATGTAGCTTCTGTTGTTCTATTGATAGGAGGTTTTTTCTTTCTTCGTATTGTCCTCATGCCAATTGCAAACCGTCAATCTGAACCAACCATCCTTATTTCCTCAGCACTTACACGGTTCAGGGCAGTTGTATGGTGTACGCTACTTACGGTCCTCTTCTCTGGTGTGTACAATGTAATTTCATTCTTCCGCACTGCCCGTGCAACTGCAGCAGATTCTATTGCTTCAGATTACTCACTCTATATACTAATCTTAGCCGTCAAATTCTTCATTGTTTTTCTTATCTACACACTTGCAATTATCTTAACTTTTCCGTATCCTGTATTTGAGGTATTTCAAAAGAAACCTTCACCATGGTTGAACCTGATCATTGTATTAGGTATGATTATTATATTTCTATCTGCATATCTACGGCGAATGGTGTATTAGAATAGACATTTAAACAACTATAGTATAAAGGAGAAAGACAGATGCCAGTATTAAGTAAAGAAGATAGAGCATTTTGGGAAGAAAATGGGTATGTCGTAATCTCAAATGCAGCACCCGATGAATTAATTGAAAACGCAGCAAAGGCTGTCTGGGATTTCCTTGAAATGGATGCGAACAATAAAGAGAGTTGGTATACAGATCCACCACGCGGTATCATGGTAGAGATATATCAGCATCCCGCTCTGTGGGCAACACGCCAATATCCACGGATACATCAAGCCTTCTCAGAAATATGGAATAACGAAAAATTATGGGTGAGTTTTGACCGGGCGAGTATGAGTCCGCCAAATGTCCCCGGAAAATATGAACGGACAAGTGTCGGCCTTCATTGGGACATGTCCATAGATCTACCCATCCGATTCCATGTACAAGGTGTTCTCTATCTAACCGATACCGCTGAAAATCAAGGGGCATTTGTTTGTGTTCCAGGTTTTCATAACAAAATTGAGGATTGGATTAAAAGCCTACCAGAAGATGCTAATCCAAAACAGCAAAATTTAGAAGCCTTAGGCATGATTCCTGTTCCTGGGAATGCAGGGGATTTGGTGATATGGCATAGTGCTTTACCACATAGCGCAGGAATCAATACTGCTGATGCACCCCGTGTGGCTCAATACATTACCATGAGTCCTACTGGAGAGGCAAACCAAGAAGCCAGAGATCGACGGATCAATGGATGGAAAAATCGGATGGCAGGTTTTGGTGGGGAACGTCCAGAAAAAGAACATGAATCAGGTGAAACTGCAGAACTAACCGAACTCGGTAAAAAATTGTTGGGTCTTGAGATATGGGGATAGGTATTGCCACTAAATAATTCTCGGTTTGTATCTTAAGGATACGAATCGATCACTCAGTAGTAATTTCGCAATGTAGGGATGAAGGTTCAGCGAATGAATTATGCCAACGCACCCATACTTCAAGACCAACACTTGAGGTGAAGAATATACCCTTTTATCTATGTCTCTACCTTCCAAGAACAGGATAGGCAGGATCATTATACCCTTTACCGGTATGCTCTCCAGACGGCACTAATTGGTTAATAACCTGCTCATCATCTTCGTTAATCTCGCAATCCAAACAACCTAAGTTATCTTCTAACTGTTCCATCGTACGGGGACCGATAATCACAGAGGTAATTGTTGGATTTGCTAAAACCCATGCCAATGCAAATTGTGTCAATGTTTTCCCATGGTTTTCGGCTAATGGCATCAACTGTTGTGCGACTTCAAAACTCTCATCGCGCAATTCCGTTTGTAATATCCTTCTATCTTTACGAGCTGCCCTTGACCCTTCAGGTGGCTCTTTCCCGGGCAGATATTTACCGGATAACACCCCTCGTGCCAGTGGACTATATGGCACTACGCCGAGTTCGTATTTCTCACAAAACGGCAGCAATTCTACTTCTATATCACGATTCACGATGTTGTATAAAGGTTGAATACAAACAAATTCCTCTAATCTTTGACTCTTACTCATCCACAGAGCCTCACATACACGCCATGCTTCAAAGTTAGAACACGCAATATACCGCACCTTCCCATGCCGAACACAATCGTCAAGTGCACGTAAAGATTCTTCTATACGTGTCGTTGCATCCCAACGATGCAAGTAATACACATCAATATGATCTGTGCCAAGCCGTTTTAAACTCGCTTCAACTGCAGACATAATATGCAATCGGTGTGAACCGCTCTCATTCACATCATCCCCCATAGAACCATGAACCTTTGTGGCAATAACCCATTTGTCCCGATTCTCACTTACAGCCTTCCCTATAACCCGTTCAGATTCACCACCGTTGTAAACGTTTGCTGTATCAAGAAAGTTAATACCCGAATCCATAGCACGTTGAATAATACGGATGGAATCTTTCTCAGTCGTTGGTCCACCAAACATCATTGTTCCAAGACACAGTGATGATACCTTTACACCTGCCCTACCCAAAGTCTTATAATCCATTAAACCACTCCTTACGACTCATCCTAAGCCATCCGAATACCCCCGTTAACATCCAGTGTTGCCCCTGTAATATACTGTCCCTCTTTTGATGCAAGAAACAGAATTACGTTAGCAACCTCTGAGGGATCTGCAACACGACCTAACGGTATGTCATCGGTCATGTCCGGGTGATTTTTAGCCATTTCAGTTGCTGCAATCCCCGGTGCAATAGAATTTACTGTAATCCCATACTCCCCTAAAACACGTGCAAAAGATTTAGTTAGGCACATCACCCCCGCCTTAGAAGCAGAATATGGAGCAGATGCAACTATTCCCCCAACTTGTCCGGCTAATGATCCAAGGTTGATAATACGACCGAACCTTTGCTCCTTCATTGTCTCCATAACTGCCTGCGAACAGAGAAACGGACCCTTTAAGTTTACTGCCAGCATTCGATCCCATTCTTCCTCGGTACAAGCATCTATTCTGGTATAACTAAAAACACCTGCATTATTCACTAAAATATCAATCTGTCCGAATTCTTCCAGGGTTTTATCTACCATCTTCCGTACAGATACTCCATCTGCAACATCCGTTTCAACCACAACACACCGTCTACCAAGAGCAGTGATCTCTTCAGATGCTGATTCTGCATTTGTAATATTTACCTCTGGAATAACAATATCCGCTCCTTCCCTAGCAAACGCAAGACAGGTTGCTTTGCCTATTCCACCACCCCCTCCAGTTACAATCGCAACGCGACCATCCAACCGCATCTATATCTCCTTATTTAATGAACTATATAAGTGAAAATGTATTCAACCTTACCAGTATTTATACTTGAAACGTACGCTATAATGTATTAAGATATTATTATCACAAGATTATTCTAAAATGTCAATTATGTCATGAATTCCAATTCTGTAATTACTATGTCTATCAAAACAATTGTCACACGGAGCATTATATCATGAATCTCTCAACTTTTTTGCGTGGATTTATATTAGTCATTGTTTTTAGTCTTGTTTATACCTTTACGCCTGCAACAGCACAAAATTACTATCCTGCTGACATTGGTAATGAATGGGTTATGGAAAGTACAAACGGAAAAGAAAAACGAACCTATACACTTGAAACACCTGAAGACCCCGCAGATCAGGAATATATCCTCCTAAAGATTGTAACCGAGGATTTTGCGAACAAAGAGATAGATATAGATAGATATTTTGTCACCACTGACGATGAAGGTATCAAACTCCACAAAACTGCCTTTACTATTGGTACATATGCTGCAATTGGGGATATAGTTGCAAATTTTTCTCCTCCTGTCATATTCTTTCGGAATGTATTAAGTGAAGGAGATAAATGGAAGATAGTCGCAGACGCAAAAATCGCAGATATTGAATTAGAAAGTATAACAAATTTAGAAGTCGTAGGATATGAAGATGTTGAAACGCCAGCAGGGACATTCCATTTTTGTGCAAAAGTAGAGTTAAAAGTTTCAACGACTGGGTTAATAAATATAGCACCTACAACATCATACCAATGGTTAGCACCTGATGTCGGACCTATAAAGTATGAGAATAGTCAGGGAGTAATCTATGAGTTGGTGAGTTACAATTTACAAACAGACACGCAGGAACCTGAGAGTACTAACGAGGAAGATGTTGCTACCGATCCAGAAAATATTACAAACAATCAACCCCCTGAGACAGACCCTATGACTGATGACTCTGAAATGACCACAGAAACTGAAGAAGATGAAACGATGATGCCTACACCTGAAAATGACGAAGACAAAGAAACAAAGAATCCTTACGATATTACTGGTGATGGAGTGGTCAACATCCTGGATCTTGTTCGCATGGTTTCGTACTTCGGTGAAGAAAATGCTGAAGTAGACGTAACGGGTGATGGTGTCGTCAATATTTTAGACTTAGTGGCTATTGTTCAGAATTTCAGTATTTGATGTCTTATCAATATGGAATATTGCTACTGCCAAAAGATTTGATTAACTCCCTAAAAACTGTTATATTAACAAATGTAATTAGAATGAATACTCGTTTTGAGGATAACGGATTTCATCAGAATAATTGATTTCTATTTATAAGCATTGTCTTCATTAGATTGGTTCGTTATGAAAACTTGGAAAGCAGCGTTAATAATAATCGGTATCGGTATTTTGATTATGGCAATAGGATTCTGGTTAGGGTATCGATATATATCCGAACAAGATGATATCCACCATCAAGCGAAAAATATCCAGACTAAAGGTGAAGTTCTTGGAGCATTAACATCTCACATTAGCAATTATTCTTATGCTAAAATTGATCATACTACTTTACAGAATATAATTTATTTAAAAAATATAGTTTAATAAAGGAGATTTATAAAATGGGATTTACCCGAATGAAATTTGTTCTACTGTCGGTATTTATAGTATGTTTTCTTGGCACTTTTTCAATAACCGCAACAGCACAAGATTATTATCCTACAGTTGTGGGCAACACTTGGGTGTTTTTTGATGCTGATGGTGCTGAAAGACGCACCTATACCATTGAGGAGGCAGAAGGTGAAGCTGAAGGTATTATAATTCTAAGAATATATACTGAAACTCTTGGTACAGATACAGTTGACGATGATGTCTATTATATTTCTGATGATAATGGGGATCTATTACTTCACAAGACACATTTAGATGAAGGAACATTTGGGATTGCAGCAACTTTAGATCCACCCGCATTATTCTTTCCCGCAGATTTACCACTTGGTCGCACCTGGGATGTCGTAACAATAACTGAACTGAACTTGGTAGGAACAGCAAATACCACCAGTACAATAACTGTTGTTGATATTGAGGATCTTGAAACACCCGCTGGTACTTTTGAAAACTGCATCAAGCTTGAAATTAGTAGAAAAGTTGTCACTGCAGTTGTAACTTTGCGTCTTACATCATATCAGTGGTTAGCACCTGATGTAGGCCCTGTCAAGTATGTAGATGACCAAGACATTGTTTATGAATTGCAGAGTTATAGCTTACTTGATGAACCCCAGATTGAAGACCCGCAAGTTGAAACCCCAGAGGTTGTAACTCCTCCCGTTGAAACTCCTATAGATCAAGAACCAATTATCGAATTACCACCCGGTATACCTTCGATTAGTGAACAAGAGTTTGAAATCACATTAACGAATCTAACAATTGGTGAACCCGGAATGGGTGGTCAAATCTTATCACCTCCAATTTTCGCAACCCACCTACCTGGTGAAAAACTTGCCCCAGTTGGTGAACCCGCAAGTCCCGCACTCGTCGCACTTGCTGAAAATGGTGATGTATCTGTAATGTTACAAATCGCAACTTCTATACAAGCAGATACCGCTGTCGCTGATGGCGTTGTCATACCAGGTGGCTCTGTTACCGTTAAGTTAAAGGGAAACCAAATTAATACTTCCCTTACAGTGGCTTCAATGTTAGTCTCCACAAATGATGGATTCATTGTCGCTGATGGGATTCCACTCTTTGATGAGGATGGAATGCCTGTTACAATGACATTAGATCTGATGGCTTATGATGCGGGTAGTGAAGACAACACAGAACTTGCTTCCGACATACCAGGCCCAGTTGGCTTAGATGCTGAAGCTGACCCTGAAGGAAGTAATGCACGTGTACCTACTGAAGATGGTGTCATTTCACTCCATCCAGGAATTCAAGGTGTTGGTGATGTAGGAGAAGCGTTTGCTTGGACTGAACCTACAGCAACACTAACTATCAAACCTGTTTCAGATGAAGTTCCTATACCTGAATCCAATTATGATGTGACGCTTGTGCAAGGATTGAATATGATATCAATCCCATTAATGCCTTCTGAACCATATTCAGCAAAATCACTTGCTATGAAGTTGGGAGCATCTATCGTCATTAAATTAGATGCTGCAACACAAACATTCGTTGGATATTCCTATGCTGAAGAAAGGGATGGATTCGAGATTGACGGTAGAAGCGGATATATCGTTAACACACCTGCGGGTGGCAAATTCACATTTACTGGTACCGCTTGGATGAACGATACTGAAAATGCAGCTGCTCCAAAAATTATAAATGTTCATAACGCTTGGGCATTCATTGTTACAAGTGATTTACACGGACTACAATCTGGTGAATCTTACTCTATTACCGCGAAGAATCTTCGAACAGGTGAAATTGCCACTGAAAAAGTTAACAGTGGAAAAGAAAGTGTTTCCGCTGTTTGGGCAGATATGAACCGAAAGAGCGTCGTCCAAGTCGGGGATAAACTGGAAATCACACTTCTTGATGAACACGGATATATAGTCTCTGGTCCATTCGAACGCACTGTTCAAACTTCGGACATACACAATGCTTTTTTAACTGTACAACTGCAAGTTGGAGACGTGAGACCTAAGGATACTATTCTTGGTCAGAATTATCCAAATCCGTTTAATCCTGAGACATGGATACCTTATCAGCTCAGCAAGGATAGCGATGTAACCATTAAAATTTATGATGTGTCCGGTCGATCTATTCGAACCATGAATTTGGGTCATCAGTCTACCGGTTCATATATGACATCTGAAACCGCAGCATATTGGGATGGTAAGAACGGCGCAGGAGAGTTTGTTTCAAGCGGAATCTATTTCTATTCCCTTCAAACAAAGAATTTTTCCGCAACCCGTCGAATGGTAATCCTAAAGTAGAATTAAATCTACAATACAATCTGGTGGAACGTCTTGACAAAAAGTAATCTGGCAGTCAAAATAGTTGCAAGATCACTTAATCAAGACGTTTTCCATTTAGAATACAATACCGATACCAAATACCATTTCAAATTGATAGGTCTGTATTCAGATATGTTTAGATTCTTGATTTTAGCATAAATTTACTTATTATCAGAAGGAGTAAAATGTATAAAATTACAATTCTTAAGATTGCCCTCACAACAATACTTCTCTTATATTTTACTACTATAGGGTCAACACAAATCTATTATCCTTCTAATTACGGTAATACATGGGTATTAGAAAGTGAAGATGGTGCTGAACGTGTCACCTATACTATTGAAACATCCGCAGAAACCTTTAATGGTAAACAGTTGGGACTTCTTAGTATAACATTTGAAACCTTAGGTACAGAGTCAAGTACGACTGATAAACTGTATGTTGATTTTGAGGAAGATGGAATCAAACTCTATAGAATCGAAGCAGATCTGGGACCAGTATTTGGTATAGCACACGCTGTGTTTTACCCACCTGCTCTCTTTTATCCCTACACATTACAACTTGGTGATACATGGGAGGTTACAGCAGAAACAGAGGTGAAATTAACCGGTCCTGTTACATTTACAACTGTTAACAAGGTGGTTGCGATTGAAGACGTTGTCACACCCGTAAGAGTATTCAAGAATTGTGTGAAAATCAAAATACAGAGTAAGAGCACCTCTACATTAGGAAGTACACGTTCGACTTCATACCAATGGCTGGCACCCAATATCGGTCCCGTGAAATTTGAGAATACACAAGATATCGTATTTCAATTAATACACTCTAATCTACTCTATGATGTAACCCAAGACGGCGTTATAAATATATTAGATTTGGTATATATAGCATCTCGGTTCGGAGAGGAAAATACAGAGGGAGATGTAAACAAGGACGGGGTGGTTAACATTTTAGATTTAACACTTGTCGCACGGCACTTTGGAAACTAATAAGAGTAAGGCAATCACTTTCAAAAAAACAACTCATCACTATAGAAGTCTTTTCAGCATTCCTTTTGCATCAAGTGTCTCATCATTCCAAGGATTCTCATCTGATTCTGTGATTTTCTCAATTTTATGGTTTTCCTCATCAATGTGCATTATCTGGTGTTGCCAAGAGAAATTGAGTGCTGATTTACCACTATTATAGAAGATAATCTCGATGTTGTCTGTACTTACAATCGGCCTTACCAAGGATAGTAGATCGGATGGGTTATGTATTGTTCCGTTCGCTTGTCTGATCGCTATTAGTGGTTCCACCATTCCAAAGATCTCACGAGTACTAAGAAGTAATGGTCCGTAGCAAGATGTAACAGCACCATGTCCCCAATTTCGACCATGTCCAGCTGCCACCGAACAAACCGCACCACCCATATCTGCATGTTCCCTCCCACCACGCAACACACGCCTTGCGATATTCAGACGTGTTGCAGCATTCTGCAATGCTCGGTGGGCATAAGCTAAATCACCTGTCAGTTGGTAGGCAAGAGTCAACGTAGCCGTTGACGGTTCCTGTATCGGTTTAACAGAACCATCATCTGACCATTCTCCCCAATACGCCATATCTGAACGTTTACCTACACCTAATTCACGCCGACGGATCTCTTCTGGAAAAACAAGAGCAAGTAATTCAGGTGGAGTTGTTGGGAGGTTTTGCAAACCTTCTTCAATAACTGAATCATAACTGGTATCTTGGAAAGTCCACCGATAATAACTAATCGCTGCAGCAGCAGGATCATTAAACGGATCACTAAGCGACGTTAGGAGCGGTTCTATGATACGCCTTGCAGCAGATTTGTAAATCTCTTCTCCAGTCAATAGATAAAGATCACCAAAAACATAAATAGCACCCGACGCCAGAAGGTTTTCAATACCTGCTAAAGAATCACCAGCTATATGATGTCCACTCGCAACAAGTCTATGAAGGTTTTTGTCATTAACCACTTCCTCATTTAGACCGTTTTCATTCAGATCCCAAAGTAATGGCATCGGTTCTGAGGCAGCAATTAGACGTTCCGCACGTTTCTGTCCATATCGGATTGCCCAATCCACATACCGTTTCTCACCCGTGATGCTATATGTTGCTAAAGCAATGTGAATAAAACGAAAGTGTTCAGCGAGTTCATATCTGTCCTTCTCTTGGTTTTCAACGAATTCAGTACCGATATTATATCCGATAAATGTATCCCGTGTGTAATCATACCAATCCGGGATTTCAGACACCCAATTCCCTATATGCTCAGCAGCATCTGTCAAGAGAGAAATCGCTTCTATGTCGTCAGGTCTTAAACCGAGATACCGAGGTAGGAATAGGAGAAAAGGTTCAGGACCGTGATGGGCTTCAGCCTTTTTCTCATAGCCATGGAAACAGTCCCGTTCCACCCAACCCGCGAGTGCATCTTTGAGTGTATCAAAGTGTTCAAGAACGTTTGAATCCCCTGTGATAAGATAATGTGGAAACCATGCAAGTGCATAGTTTGCTTCATCTTCACCACCATCATTTGGACCTGGTGGATCAAGCATCATACTTTGCTTCAGCCAACGACGCATTTCTGTTCTGAGTGAACTGTAGGCTTCAAAACAGTTGTCTAAAAGTTGGGTCATATAAGGGTTCTCAAGAAATCAAGACTACGTTTAGCGATGGTTTTAGGATCAGGTTTGAAATCGAACACCTCGGTTGAGACATAGCCAGTATAATCGATTTCTTTCAACGCTTCAATTATGGGAGGATAGTCAACATTTCCTGATCCGGGTAGGTAACCGTTGTCATCGTTTGAATGAAAATGTGCTACATGTTCAGCACAGTTACGTATCTGTGTCGGCATATCCAAACCCTCTTTAGCAGTGCTACACACATCCAATATCATTTGAAAGTTTGGATGGTTCACAGCCTTCACCATCTCAACAGCTGTATCAGGATTTGTTATAAAATCTGTCTGATCACTAGATAGTGGTTCCATACATAAGATAACACCTTTTTCTCCTGCAAGTTCTGCCCCTGCAGTAAAGGTGTCTTTAGCGTAATCCCATGCCTCATCAAATGTCAGCGGATCCATGACGCTCCGTTGTTTTGGAGAGCCGAAAACCAAAATGCGACCATCTAAATCCGCACACAGCTCAATTAAAGCAAGAAGATAATGACGGGTCTCTTGACGAATATCCGCATCTGGATGGTTTATATAGAGTCCTTCCGGGGACACAAGGAGCCAATGCAGTCCGGCAATCTCAATTTTTGCATCTACAGCAGCTTTTCGTATACCATTTCTTTCGGCTTCGCTAATATCCAATACAGAATCTGCTAAGGTAAAGGGGGCAATTTCCACTGCATCATAACCGAGTTCAGCAGCATAAGTCAGTACATCTTCTATTTTCCAATCTTCAAACATTTCGTTGCATATAGCAAGTTTCATATATATCTCCATTCCCAATTTTATTCAATTCTAATCAGTTAATTCCATTCTGTCAAGTTTCTAAGGTTGGATAGAATCAATACTAAGACATCACTAATCCACCTGATACAGTGATAGATAAACCTGTCATATAGGAGGATTCTTCAGAGGCAAGAAAAGCTGCCATATTAGCAACATCCGCACCTTTTGCAAGTCTACCTAAAGGTACAATTGACTCAGAACGACGGGCAAACTCGGCTCGTTGTTCTTCAGCAGATAGATCATCTGGCATCATCGCAGCCGCTAAATGTGCCAAACGTTCCGTATCTACAAGACTTGGACAAATAGCATTAACATTCACTTGGTACGGGGCAAGTTCATGAGCAAGCGACTGAGTCAAGCCGATGACAGCAAATTTAGATGCACAATAAGCAGCATAACTTGCAGAACCTTGTTTACCAGTGATTGAGGAGAGATTAATTATCTTGCCACCTGTTCCCTGTTTGATTAAATGCCGTGCTACTGCTTGACAACAAAGAAATACACCTTTTACATTGACGTTTTGCACCCTATCCCAATCCTCTTCAGCAAGATCTACAACAGGCACACGATCCTTTCCTGCCTTCGTACCTGCATTATTCACAAGGATATCTATCTTACCGAAATGGTTAACAGTTCTGTGAACCATTTCGGTCACCTGCTGAGCATCGGAAACATCTGCAACAACACTGATAACTTTTCTATCCATGGCTTCGATTTCACTAACCACATCCGGCAATCCTCCCCACTCTGTATCATCTGCTGCATAAGGATGTTCGGTAAGATCATTAACAGCAATATCAGCACCCTCTTTTGCTAAACGGGTAGCAATTGCACGACCAATACCGTTTTTACCTCCAGCACCTGTAACTAAGGCAACTTTTCCATTAAGATTATACATTGGAAGGTCTCTTTTCAGATGACTTGCATTTGTAGGAGTGAACTCCGATTCCAATTTCTTCTAAAATAGGAATTAGATTACTGATTGGTATGAGATATGGAATGAATATCTTGAGATTTATAGGTTGATACAGAACTTATTTCTTGATTGAACCCCACGTCAAAGCAAGTTTACTTAAGGGTTCTACGGCTAAAGATTCTTTATCAAAGGTCAGATCTCCAAAAGCAAGAGGATCCCATGCTTGACCTGCGATCCAGCCTATTTGGTGTTGCCGTGTCCCATCTTCACAGTCATTAAAGTGGAAACTTAATCCTATGGTCAATCCATCTTTTGCTTTAAAGTCCTTTCCTGCATTGGCGTTCCCAGGGTTTGGCCCGCGTGCCCCCGAAGCATCAATAGCAACTTCGTATGTGTACTTCGTTCCTTCCTTTATCAGAACCCATTCTGTGTTGTCCCGTGAAGCCGCAGCAGAATGATCTTTACCATTCGCTCCAAGTGTCCACTGTACCAGGGCAGCTCTAACCATCTCATTATCAAAATCAAACATAAACTCAACACTATCATCTTCCCACCACTTCGCATTCTCTGGATTAATATCTTGGAGTTTATCGTCCGTAATTTCTACAGCAAAGTATATACGAGAAGCATCATTTGCACTCCAA
The DNA here is from genome assembly GCA_964652195.1 of uncultured bacterium. Taxonomy (GTDB): domain Bacteria; phylum Poribacteria; class WGA-4E; order WGA-4E; family WGA-3G; genus MSPOR6. Next base: position 29,076 of record CAZZBB010000052.1, read on the forward strand.
GCAACTCGTCCTTTACCTGAAAAATCACTCGCTTTTGGTAATGCTGCACCAGCATCTTTCAGCTGATCGAAATTTACTACCTCAGCACGAACCCATTCCTGGAGTTTACCATCAATCTTAATGTTATCAATCTGTTTGGCAACATACTCTTTATCGCGTTTTGCAATAGAAACACTTGTTATGCTAACAGTTAAAACAAGTATGAATAGAATTGTTAATGCACCCCTAATGAAATCAATTAATTGAAGATCTTTTTTCATACAATTAGTCCTTTGTATAATGATTTATTGGTACTCATCCTTGGAATATCTTCCGAAGAATTAAATACGCACCGCCAACTGTAATGACGAATAACGATAGTAAAATAACCGTTCCAATTATGAAGCTTGCTAAACCAAACATGAACTTAATAATTTCTATAAAGATAGCAACACAGATTAGAACAATTATTATGCCTACAATGATCAATAGTATTTTATTCATAACTTTGTTCCGATATGGTTTGAAGCATGTTGAGAAGTTTCGATATATTTACTATACTATTTCTGATAATTAATGTCTCTTTAATGTCGCATAAACTTTTAGTTTGTGCCATATTTCAAAACATGCTTAACAACTGTTCATGGGATAAACATAGATAAAAACGGTATTACATTCAATAGTTAGGTGCGGAAGTTAACACCGCACCTAACAAGGTTATTTCTTATTTTAGTATAGAATAAACAACACTCTGGGTTATCTTGAAAATACTTGCATATCAATCTACTGCTTAAGGCTACCCCATGTAACAGCTATCTTCTCTTTTGCATCAACAGCAAGACCACTTTCAAGTCCATCATTCATAAGTGCATTAACATCATCCTCACTTAACACTGTATTGAAAACTATGAATTCGTCAAACATACCTTGCCAATGCCGCTGTCCATCCCAAGATCCGATTTTACCCGGGTCAAGAACCCCAGGGTTACCACCCCAATCGCGCTCCGCATTAAGTTCTCCATTGATATAGAAACGGATCTTCTTTTCTGTCGCACTATAAGCCGTTGCAATGTGAATCCATTTATTTAATTCACCGCCAACTACTGCGAAGTCAGCGAATGTATCGTTTCCACCAGGATTACCATTAATGGAGAATTCTACTTTATTGTTAGGATGTAACTGGTAATGAATATCTCCACCTTTCCAACCAGCATTGTTAAAGAAGGTCCGCCAATCGTTTTCTCTACCTGTACATTTTACCCAATGAGCCAACGTAACCTCTTCAAACGATCCCATTCTTTTGTTGATGACTATCCATTCACTTGAACCATTCAGTTCGATTGCTTTACCAATCTTCCCTTCAACAAATTTTCCACCCTTAAGTTCACCATCAAAACCATTGCCGGAAACATCCTTGGCATCACCATCAAATAACCAGCCAGCGACAACCATGTCACTGGTAATTTCCGCTGAAGACAACATACTGACTCCCAGCATGAGAATTAGTGTAAATACATAAGTGATAAATCTATACAAAATACGCCTCCTATGTGTATACATATCGAAAATATTAGTCTACATTTTAGATCAATCCAACTTCGTTAATAATACATAGATTCCAACTCAATATAATATCTAACCCCATGTTTATCTCTATATAGATCTATGTTTTGCTACACCACGTGGATTTTCAAACGCATCTACCCATAGATCACACCACGCTTGATGATCTGTTAAAACAGTATCAGGATTCTTTTTACTACGTACTATAAATTCTGGATGTGCAGTTCTACCCGTATGATGACCAGTTGTTTGAAAACGGAGATCCAACGACCATCGACAACGATCCGATTTATTCGGTTGTGAACGGTGAGGGGTAAAACGACTTAGCAATATCACATCTCCGCGATGGCATTCAAGCATCATTGGTTCAGTATCAGGCATTAGGTCTGGAATAATCATTGTACCACCCTCTTTTTGATGTGTAAGATACCCAATATCTTCAGTTACACCGGGCAATGCTTCAAGACACCCCATTTCAATTGTGCTATCCCCCAACGGTAACCAACAGGTAACTATATTTGAACCTTCAGCTTCCTCCATCATAACACCAGCATCTTGATGCCACGGCACACCACCTGCCCAACTGGCGTTCCCATCAATTACTGGTGGTTTAGCACGTACATGCTGAATAGGATTACAGGTGATTTCTGGACCGACAATACCTTCAATGACATCCAGCAGATTCTCGTTTCTCATGAAATCGAAGATCGCTTTACCACGATAATGCATTATGTCCATGCCTTTTGTCACCTCTCCGGACTGTGCAAGGAGTTTGGCAAATCGCTTATCAAAGGGTTCATCTTCACACATGTTTTCAATCTTTCCATCCTGTAGTAATGCTTCAGCACGCTCTGAAATCCAATCCTCAATTTCTGTTATTACAGGTTGAACATCTTCATCTGTCAATGCGTCATTTACAACCAGAACACCTCGTTCACGATAGGTATCTTTCTGTTCTTGTGTTAATCTCATATATTTACCTTCAATAACTTGGTAAAATTAGGTATAAAGGTGATCTTGTCAACAATTCAATCAATGTACAATTTGTCGCATATAATAGCATAAAAATATACTGTACACAAGCAGAATTAAAGCACTTAACTATAGACAATCCTTGCAAATAATACCTATGCATGCTATAATTCGTAGGGTAAAAATTTACCTACACTTTCCATTCTACATACTGGTGACAATACCGAAAGGATTACTATCAATTACATAAAAGATGAATATACATGAATTCCAAGCAAAACAAATTTTAGAATCCTTCGGAGTTAATACCCTTCAGGGGCAAGTCGCTGAAACACCCGAAGAAGCAGAATTAATTGCCAATACAATCAATTGTCAACAATATGTTGTCAAAGCTCAAATCCATGCAGGTGGGCGCGCCAAAGCTGGAGGTGTGAAACTCGCACACTCTGCAGCTGAAGTCAAAAAACACGCTGAATCAATGATAGGGAGGCAGTTGGTAACACCTCAGACTGGTCCGGAAGGAAAACTTGTTAGCAAAGTCTTAATCGTTGAAGCCGCAAAAATACAGAAAGAATTCTACCTTGCTATACTACTGGATCGCGAAACATCACAACTCACACTAATCGGGAGTGAAGAAGGTGGGGTCAATATAGAAGAAGTTGCAGAACATACGCCAGAAAAAATCATAAAATCATCTATTCATCCTGCATTCGGGCTAACCGTTTTCCAAGCGCGCAATTTCGCATACAAATTAATTGCCGACGATGAATATCAACAGATAATTCCCAACGCAACAGAATTGATTACTTCTCTTTACAATGCATTCGTTGAATGTGATTGTTCATTAATTGAAATTAATCCTTTGGCAATTGTAGGTGACGCAGATAACTTAAAAATTGTGGCACTCGATTCCAAGATTAACTTGGATGACAACTCTCTATGGAGAAATCCTGAAATTGCTGAATTGCGTGATCCCAACGAAGAAGATCCAAGTGAATTAGAGGCAAGTGAATCAGGTCTAAGTTATATACGTCTTGATGGTAATATCGGCTGTATGGTAAATGGTGCTGGGTTGGCAATGGCAACCATGGATATAATAAAACAAAAAGGTGGTGAACCGGCAAACTTTCTTGATGTCGGTGGAGGAGCATCCGCCGAAGCAGTCGCCCACGCCTTCCGTCTTATCCTTGCAGACGAAAACGTGAAAGCCGTTCTTGTAAATATCTTCGGGGGTATCATGAAATGCGATACCATTGCTACAGGTATTGTTGAAGCTGCAAAACAGGTTGAACTCAATGTGCCCCTTGTCGTTCGCTTAGAAGGAACAAATGTTGAACTTGGGAAAAACATTATAAATAATTCCGATTTAAATGTGGTACAAGCAGAAGGACTCTCCCAAGCGGCTGAACTTGCCGTGAATGCAGCAATTGTATAACGGACATTGGACACAGAAAGAAAACAATGGCAAAACTTGAGTTAACAGAAATAGACGTTTCAGGAAAACGGGTTCTCGTGCGCGTAGACTTTAATGTCCCTATCCAGGACGGGAAAATCACTGACGATACCCGTATTACTGCTGCATTACCTACTATTTTAGACCTACTCCATAGAAATGCAAAAATTATTCTTATCACTCATGTGGGGAGACCAACAGTAGGATCAAACGAAAACAACAAAGAATTCTCAACTGAACCTATAGCAACTGCCCTTAACCAAAAACTTGGGATACGGATTAAGCATGTTGAGGATTGCATCGGAGAATCTGTTCAAAACGCTGCTGATTCATTGGAAAATGGTGAAATACTACTCCTTGAGAATGTCAGATTCTATGCTGAAGAAACGAATAACGATACTGAGTTTGCAAAGCAGCTCGCTTCTCTGGCAGATGTTTATGTAAATGACGCTTTCGGCACGGCTCATCGAGCACACGCATCAACAGAAGGGGTAACTCACCATTTGAACACATGTGCTGCAGGATTACTCATGGCACGAGAAATTCAGTATCTTAGCATGAGTATTGAAGACCCCACACCTCCATATGTCGCAATCCTTGGTGGTGCTAAAATCTCTGACAAAATTACACTAATTGAAAATCTACTGGATAAGGTCGATCATCTATTAATCGGTGGGGGGATGGCTTATACATTCCTCGCTGCTATGGGTATTTCAATTGGAAATTCCCTTGTTGAGACTGAGAAACTTGACGTAGCAACATCACTTATTAAAAAGAAAGAGTTTATTCATAAGGTTAGTCTACCAATTGACCACATTCTCGGTCGAGAATTTGATCCTGATACTGAATCTCGGGTTGTTGATGAGACCGCTATTCCTGACGGATGGCAAGGTTTAGATATTGGTCCAAAAACTGTCGATGCATTTGGTGAAAGAATTAAAACATCGAAAACTGTTGTATGGAACGGTCCCTTAGGTGTCTACGAATTTGAAAAGTTTGCTCAAGGTACAATTGAAATTGCAAGACAAATAGCTGAGTCAGATACTATGAGCATTATTGGTGGAGGGGATTGTGTCGCAGCAATCCAACAAGCTGGTGTGACAGACAGAATCACACATGTTTCTACAGGGGGCGGCGCATCTCTGGAGTTTTTAGAAGGGAAACCCCTACCCGGTATCACAGCATTAACTGATAAATAACGAAACATACAACTATTAACTTATTAACTAACGTGAGTTTGACTATAGGTATATGTACCTGATTTTTCCAATAATATTACTCTTATGGACTCGGTAGGTGCGGTTTCCTAACCGCACAGAACACAAAAATCTGATTTATCAAACTCACATTATTAACTAATAGCTATTAACTGAAAATTAATTATGTTTGATAAAATTACACCTCGCAGTGAAGATTACTCGAAATGGTATACACAAGTCATCCGTCAAGCCGAAATGGCAGATTATGCACCGGTTCGTGGATGTATGGTCGTGCGTCCGTATGGTTATTCCCTATGGGAAAACGTTAAAGAACAACTTGATATTCGGTTTAAAGCATCTGGACATCAAAACGCAGCATTTCCGCTTTTTATTCCAATGAGTTTCATAGAAAAAGAAGCAGAACACGTTGAAGGTTTTAAACCGGAACTCGCTGTTGTTACACATGGCGGCGGGAAAAAATTAGACGAACCACTCGTTGTACGCCCTACATCGGAAACCATTATCGGACACATGTATAGTCAGTGGATACAATCTTACCGTGATCTCCCCGTCCTAATTAATCAATGGGGAAACGTAGTACGATGGGAACTACGTCCACGTCTATTCCTACGTACAACGGAGTTCTTCTGGCAGGAAGGTCATACCGCACACGCAACACATGAAGAAGCAGAAGAGGAAACCTTACGTATTCTGGACATCTACACCGATTTTGCTGTAAACGAAGCAGCTATACCGGTCATTCCGGGACGTAAAAGTAATAGTGAGAAGTTCCCCGGGGCACTAACCTCCTATACAATTGAAGCAATGATGGGAGATAAACGTGCTCTGCAAGCTGGTACATCCCATGACCTCGGACAGAACTTCGCTAAAGTCTTTGATATTCAATTCCTTGATGCAGAACAGAAACAACAACACTGTTGGACAACAAGTTGGGGTGTCAGCACCCGTATGATCGGTGCTATCATAATGGCACATGGAGATGACCAAGGATTAGTTCTGCCCCCAAGACTCGCACCTACACAACTCGTAATCGTTCCTATTATTCCAAAAAACAAAGGAGAAACGAAACAGATTGTCACTGAAACTGTCAGTGCTATATGTGAAACATTAGGAGATATACGATATTATGTAGATGATCGGTATGAACACTCTCCCGGTTGGCGATTCAATGAATGGGAACTAAAGGGTGTACCGATTCGGATAGAGATAGGTCCACGCGATATTGAAAATGAACAAGTGGTCTTCGCTCGCAGAGATATTCCAGGAAAAGAAGGGAAATCTTTCGTTCCGATTGCAGATGTTGCTGAAACAGCTACGCAATTGCTGGAGACAATTCAGTCTGATATGCTCAAACGGGCAACGGAATTCCGAGATGCAAACACATTTGAACCTGAAAACTATGATTCATTAAAAGAGATAGTTGAAATAGGGTTCGCACGTGCATGGTGGTGTGGAAATGAAGAATGTGAAGATAAAATCAAAGAGGACACACAAGCCACTATCCGATGTATCCCAAGGGAGCAACCAGATTCCGATGGGATGTGTATTGTCTGCGGTGCAGAAGCAGAAGAGATTACAATTTTTTCGCGTGCATACTAATATAATGTATCTCAATTTAAGGAGATAAGTATGAAATACGTCACGATTAGTGCAATACTATTCTCTATCATAGCATTGTCTGCATACAGTGAACTTACCCCAACAGACCTTGAAAAGATTCGAGAAATTGTCAATGAATCTGAAAAAAGAACCAAAGAATACATTGACTTAAAAATTGATAATCTTGAAAAAAGTGTTAACGAACGATTTGATATTGTTGATAAACGCTTTGATAGTGTTGATAAACGGATGACACTCCAAGCAATTTTAACTTATGGATTCATGGTGTTTTTTGCCATTGCAATAGGTTTCCCTGCATGGCAAGCCAAAAAGACCGATCCCTCGAAAAACGGATAGAAACACTCACCCAAGAAATTGAAATACTCAAAACCCGTAAAAAATATGGACTTTGTTAACGCACAATAACAAAGTAACTACCTAAAAGTTATAGACGAATCTTATGGAAAAAATAAATGAACTACGTTATCTGTGCAACACCACGTACACGCAGTACTGTTATATGTGACTTGTTAGTTTCATCCAATGTAGCAGGATATCCGAGAGAATACCACGAAGGACACGAATCACTAAAAGGCTTGGATATAACCACCCCAGCAACATATCAAAAATACGTAGCTGTTTCCACTTCACCAAATGGAGTTTGTGGTATACAAGTCATGTCCACAGAAAAGCATATCGTTGAAAAGTTTATAGATTTTAAAAACGTAAAATGCATCTGGATCCGCAGAGAAAACAAAATAAAACAAGCCATCTCCCTATTGAAAGCTCACAAACGTAATTGCTTTTATGAGACAGATAAAACTCGGAAAAATGACGACCTCAATCAAATCAAAATTACGCGTGATGAGATCGCATACAGCACATTTGAATTGACGGCACAGGATATGTCGTGGAGATATTATTTTGAAGAAAACAAGATTATCCCTCTAACAATTTGGTATAAAGACTTAGAAACAGAAACACAGCAAAAAGGTATCCTCAAGAAAGTCCTGGATTTTCTTAATGTCTACGACACACCGAATGAACCTAAAGTTTGGGTCAAACGTCAGGATGCGGAATGGGATCAGGATTTATATAACCAAACTGTGGCTCCCTATCGTTTATGAATCACTATTTGACCCAATTTGTTCCCACAAAATGCCACGCGCGTATCCTGCGTTGATTTGCTCTAATAATGTTATGTGTAATTATCATTTATTCAAGTTGTGGTTAATTGGGTTACTGCAATAGAATTGGTGAATATTTATTTAGTAAACATAAGGATAGACTATGCTTATTGAGTACCTTCATGGAGTAATAACCATATCTATTTCTTTAAGTCTTTTATAGAGTTCTATAGAGTTTCTATCAAAGTTAATACTGATATTGTAGTTCATGAGAATATCAAGTCCTATAATTCCATTTATATACATTTCATCAAAATGTTCATTACATACAACTATATGGTTTCTATATTTTGATCCAGCAAAATCAATCTGTTTAACGGGGATTATAGATAATGGTTGGGCTCCGCCAGCAGTATCAAAATCTTGGGCAATACTATGTTGTTGCAAATCATATCCCAATTCTACTGCTATATTTTTACTAATACCACTGATTGTTGCTCCAGTATCTAAAACGAGTTTAATGTCTCTATAGTTGGAATCATAAATTCCATAAATTCTACATGCGATTGTGATCTGTCCATTGCTAAATTCTATACGGGTTTTGTAGTCTGATACCAAATTGATGTCCTTATTAGCGTAAACCCTTACTGCACTTTACTATGTTGCAACAAGGGTTGTAGTTGAATTATCTTGGGTCTGTAGGTCTATACGAAGTTATTCTATGTTTATGTTGATATTTTGGCGTTGTCAATTCACCTGTAAATCTTATAGCTGCACCACCAATAAATTCCTTTGAAACTTTATGAATATCATCACGTGACGGACTATGGGTTTGGACGATACCAGATATAAGTTCACTCGTATCCTCACAAATTTCAGGTTCAACGATGAACAACCATTGGTTAGGATATTTTTCTACCATTTCCTGTGCTGTCAAACGCTCGGATGCCATTTTACGTAGTCTCCTATTGTGAGTTTTGTGGTTGTTATTTGACCGATTACGGACAGTAATGTCATGCTTTCAAATATTATGCCGTATTCTGTCCGTAGAGTCAAACCTTTTTTCGAGAAATGAGCCGTATTGGCATTTCTTGTCTTGTTATGGAAAACTCCTTTTAATACAGATCAAAACATCCAAAAGAGGAAAATCTCATGGTAGACATTAATAAGATGAAATTCTCAGTTTTCGAAAAACATCTACCAATCAAAATGAAGAAACTGAATTTAATATAAAAATCAGAGAAATGAAAACAATCTTAAAAGATGACATTAAAGAGATAAGAAACACCTTGCGGACAATGACTAACCTACTTATACTGTGCAACATTTGAGCTTCTGTTGTAATTATTCTTTTACTCTGTATATAAACTTGAGATTAACATGCTCAATTTTCGCTCTGGAATTTTCATTATAGCATTAAATCTTTGATTTAGCGGAGCAATATAATACCAATTCTATTTATTATTCTGTCATTCTTCGTAGGTCGGGTAGAGGCACGAAACCCGCCAAATGCCATACGCGCATTTGGCGTTGATTTGGACGAATTCCCGGGGAATGACTTAATGTCATTCATACCGTTGATTCCGCGCATTTGGCGTTGATTTGGACACGTGTTGATTGTGTCTATCCTATCGGGTTTCGTGCCTCTACTGGAACTACCGAATAATGTTATAGTATCAATGAGAAATGGTATTAGTTCCCATTCTTCAACCCCCTTCAGTACAAGAAACAGAAAATCAAATTATACTTTGATAATGTCAAATAGTTATGTTAAACTCTATTCAAAGCAGAAATACTAAACAACCGAAAGTAGTATCCTCCACGTTTGAAAGTAATACCATTTCTAAATGAAATTGTCTCTTTATTGTAGCATAAACTGCCAAACCAATGCTGATTACACACATTTTCAATAAAATTGAAAATAAAATGAAGAATATATCAATAGCTAACAACTAACATTACCAAGAGATACTTTTTAGTATAAACATCTGGTTTTATACATCTTATTGACGCAAACTGGAAACCTACACAAAAGATAATGGCTAACTATATGCATATTCATTAATGAACGCGTTTCTATGTAAAAGTATAATAGCTTCGCTCATGTATAAGATGTGTGCAGCTATTTTAAATTAAAGTCAATGGCCACACGGGTTAAGTGTTTTCATTTGCACTTATTCTTTACATGAGCCAAAAGCTTATAGGTGGCAAATTCGGTTAATATAAATATCAGGACTTACCCGAACACAAATAATCGGATGAAATGATGAAAGGTAGAGAAGGATGGAGCCAACCATCCACAGTCCCCCCTTCCAATCTTCCAATTCCGTACTTTTCTGGGAAGTATATAATTAGAGAATAAATGATGACTATCTATAAAAACGATCCTAAATACAAAAAAGTCTTTATGTCAAAAAATCAGCTGTATTATATAGTTTGGAATTGTCAAAATCAGCAAGGACACAAAAAACACAAAATCACACTTTTTGCAAATTCTTATAAAGTTAATTCAAAGTGGAGTAAAGTCAGTCTATGACAGAGGTTAGAGGGGTAATTTACACCAATTTCAATGTTACAGAATGTGTCAAAAAGTGTAACTTTTTTCACTTTTTCGACACTTATTCGGCACAGGGAAAAATCAACATTTTCACGATTAATCATCTAAGAATTTAGGATTAAAGGTCTGTTTTTGCACCCTAATAGTTTGTCTGTATATTAGGATTAAATGTTCAATTTACGACTATGAGTTTAAATCTTATTTCTAAAGAAAATGTCTCTTTTTTATGCATAACCTTTAGGTTTGGCAGTATCACATAACTTTTAGGTTGTGCAGTATGAGATGACATCTTACATAAAACTGTAATACGACATCATTTCTTAGAAATGGTATAACATGTCTAAAACGTTACGATACAAGTAAAGGGATGTTCTTATGAAATTAGATAATACACTGCAAGAAATAGATAAATCTATAATTGATATAGTAGATATTGAGTTTGACTGGGATGGGGAGGAACGGTCACCAAATAATAAATCAGGATCGGAAGAAGGACACCTTAATCCACAAAATTGTTTATCACTATGGAAATGGTTAATTATAACGTGATCTTGAAAATAAATCTGTAGTTGGGTAGAGCGGTAAATACACACTAAAAACCTTATAATTTCGGCAAATATGCTGTTTTCAAGACACTTTCTGCCGCAGTAGTGGTAGCGAAACCCAACATCCCATTTTTATCAAACTCACGTTACGTGTAGCAATTTGAGGAATCATGAAAAACGTTGAACTTAAACAACAAGCAATTGCTTATATTGAACAACTTTCGCCTGAAAAGCTTGAGGCCGTCCTTAACTATCTCGTTGCTCTTCGGAAGTCTGATCTTTGGACAGCCGAAGGGGACTCGGAAAAACGAGAAAGTTCGGATAAGGCAACGCCACTCCTGGCATTGGCAGGGACGTTGGAATGTGACGAGGAGAACATCAGTGATCGCCATGATGAGTTGATCGGTGATGGGTTACTGGCAGAGTTCCGGGGACGTGCGGATGAATGAGGTCTTCGCGGATACCTCTGGATGGGCTTCTTTCTTTCGAGCGCGAGAACGTCATCATGCAAGGACTGTTGACTTGATGACACAGTGGCAGGAAGAAAAGCGGCACGTTGTCACGACAAATTATGTGCTGGGTGAGCTCATTGCCCTTTGTGAGCGTTTGCGGGTGCCACGTTCGAGGAGTGTCTCTTATATCCACAGCATTCGCGCTGAAACGTGGATCGAAATCATACATATAGACGAGTAGCTTGATGTCCGAGCGTGGAAGTTACTGGAAAACAGATTGGATAAGACCTGGAGTCTGGTTGACTGTGCAAGTTTTGTTGTCATGGAACAGCGAGGTTTAACGGATGCGTTAACGACAGATCACCACTTTGAGCAGGCTGGCTTTGTCCGGATACTTTTCTGATTTATATGTCAATAAAATATTTATGAGATGCGCTGTAGTTAACTAACCCAAGTCTTATCAATAGTTCCGGTATCATTTGGAGAAATACAAATGCCTATAAATTGGAGAGATCATATAGTTACCACGCCAGAAATACTACGAGGTAAACCACGTATAAAAGGCACGAGGATCCCTGTAAGTCTTATTCTTGGTTACTTTGCGGCAGGACATACAACAGAAGAAATCATTTTAGAATTTCCCGATCTTAAAATTGTGCAGATTTATGCTTGCCTTGATTATGCACGCGACTTAGCAGATTTTGAGGAAGTCGCATAATGGGATTGCGGTTATTTGCTGATCAGTGTATTCCAACTATTGTTATTGAATCCCTTAGCAATGCTGGGTATAAAGTAATGCCACTAAGAGATTTTTTACCAATTGAATCAGTAGATTTGGTTGTCATTTCAAAAGCACAAGAGTTAGATGCGATTCTAATTACTCTGAATGGAGATTTTGCAAATATATTAGACTATCCACCTGTTAACTATCAAGGCATTATAGCACTACAGATAAGAAACCATCCAGAAATCTTGTCACAAATTGTGTCACGGCTAAAAGATTATCTTTCTGCCAACCCTGATATGGGACACTATCAAGGCAAACTTTTCTTGGTAGAAGCACATCGAATTAGAATACGTTAACATGAGAAAATCTTAACATGCACTACACAACACAACAAAACGATTGGTTAATCCAACCTAACACTCAACCTGCGACAGTAGAAGAAGCGGATAGCCAGCTTGTTCTTTCTAACGGGCTGATTCAGCGAAGATTCGTAACCACACCGAATTTCGCAACAGTAGATTATACCCATCTCATCACTGGAAACAGTATTCTACGCGGTGTAAAACCGGAAGCAATACTTACGATTAACGGACAGGAATTCGAAGTTGGTGGCTTAAAAGGTCAACCAGATTACGCCTATCTGAATGATAAGTGGATTCCTGATTTAACCAGCGATCCCAATGCATTTCAATACCAAGAATATCGAACGGGTGTTCCTGAAATACGATATCCATGGGTAGACAGACGTACGACGACATCCTCACCGTATCCACCAGAAGGTGTAACACTGACCATCGTCTTCTCATCTCCTCCATCTCTTGACCCACTTCAAATATGTATACATTATGAACTATACCAAGGTATTCCCGTATTATCTAAATGGATCACTATTCACAATAAGAGTCAAAAAACAATCGAAATTGATGCTCTAAGTAGTGAAATCCTTGCTGTCAATGAACAGGAGAAGCATCGACTACATGTAGAAAGTGATTATGCCTTTAGCAAAATGGTCACAACACAGTGGGGACCAGATGCAGAATATCTGACACAGACAGATTATCTATATCAGATGCCATTGTTAATGACAAGCACATATCCACTCGGTCCAGGAGTACTCCTTCAACCAGGAGAGACATTCGAAAGTTTCCGTACCTTTGAAATCCTACATGATAGTGATGATCGTGAACGAAAAGGACTCACACGTCGCAAAATGTATCGTACCCTTGCACCACAGGTTACCGAAAATCCAATTCTCATGCACGTTCGAAGTGCTGAACCAGACGCTGTTCGGTTAGCAGTCGATCAGTGTGCTGAAGTCGGATTTGAAATGGTGATTATGACCTTTGGTAGTGGATATAATATAGAAAGTCAAGATCCAGAATATATCGCAAAAATGAAGGAATTGGCTGACTATGCTCATAGCAAAAACATTCAACTCGGTGGCTATACTTTAATGTGTGCTTCACGTGGTGTAGGAGAAGAATACAACTGTATTGATCCTGATACTGGAAAACCCGGTAGTAGATTTGGACAAAGTGCATGTCTCGCGAGTGAATGGGGAGATGGTTATGTTGAGAGAGTGCTGAATTTCATGGACGCAACCGGAATGGATATCATTGAGACGGATGGTCCATACCATGGGGATGTCTGTGCCTCTACAACCCACAAATACCATAACGGTTTAGCGGATTCACAATTGCGGCAGTGGGAAGCATGTGTGAATTTCTATCACGAATGCAGAAAACGCGGTATCTATATCAATTCGCCAGATAATTATTACCTCAACGGTTCAAACAAATGTGGCATGGGGTATCGCGAAACAAACTTCAGTTTACCCAGAGAACAACAGATTCTAATAGCAAGGCAAAATATCTACGATGCGACTTATGAAAAGACACCCAGTATGGGATGGATGTTTGTACCGTTGGTGGAATATCACGGCGGTGGACAAGCCGCAACGTTTGAACCTCTGTGCGAGCATCTTGAGGACTACGAATCACACCTCGCACAAAACTTCGGTAGCGGTGTAATTGCATGTTATCGTGGTCCAAGACTTTTTGATACAGAAGAGACAAAAGTTGTTGTTAAGAAATGGGTCGACTTTTTTATACAGTATCGTCCAATCTTGGAATCGGATGTGATTCATGTACGCCGTCCAGATGGACGATCTATTGATTGTATACTGCACGCTAATCCTCAACTCAGTCCTTGCGGATTAGCAATGCTCTATAATTCTACTAACAAAACACAAGAAACAGCTCTGAAATTACCTGTCTATTATACCGGATTGAGTGAAACAGCTATAATTCGTGAAAAAGAAGATGAACCAAAAGCATACAAGATAGACCGAAATTACAACATTGAGATTCCAATTAAGATGGAAGCAAATAGCATTACCTATCTTGTAATCGAATCTGAATCCTGATACCTCAAATTGTTCTAAATCTACATATTATGGCAGATTGTATACCTTCTATATTCGACAATAACATCAAGGTTTCAACTATACTTTACTTTTTCTCCATTTGAGTTTATAATACCATTATATTTGAATAGTTCACATTATGAATGTTCTTATATCAATTCTATTTATTATTCTGTCATTCTTCGTAGGTCGGGTAGAGGTACGAAACCCGACACGTATTGACTCTGTCTATCCTATCGGGTTACGTTCCTCTACTGGAATTACCGAATAATGTTATATTATCAATTAGAAATGGTATTAGTAGACCTTTGATAGGGTGAGGGAACACCCGCTGAATACCGGGAAATGTCCACAGGCGTTCATACTGTCGTTTTCTTGTTTCCATGTTTTCAGTCTATCATGCTGTTGACAGCCAACTAAAAAATAAAATGAAGAAAACAAAAATTTCTAACATCTAACAACATATATTACAAAATGCAAAATTGATAATTGATATTTAATTGAGGCTTTTGACATATTCTTATGAGAATTAATTAAGAGAATAAAGAATGAATTTCTATAAAAACGATCCTAAATACAAAATTTTATTTACGTCAAAAAATCGACATTATTTGCCGATTGGAAATGTCAAAATCAGAAACAACAACAAAAACACAAAATACCGTTTTTTAGAAATTTTTATAAAGTCAATTCAAAGTGGTGTGAAGCCAGTATATGACAGGGGTTACAGGGGTAATTTATACCAATTTCAATGGCACACGATGTGACAAAAAGTGTAACTTTTTTCATTTTTTTAACGCAGAGATGAATACATCATGAACACGATCTACCTTATGTGTATTTAGGATTAAATACCTGTTTTTGCACTCTATTATTTATCTCTATATTAGGATTAAACGTCTGTTTTATACTTTAAAAATATAAGCTATTGAAAAGTATTCTCAAGACAAATATATGCAGAGTCTAATACCATGAATGAGGAATCATCGTTTAAATAAGTTAAAATATCTATGTAATTATCATATAGTGGTTGGAATTTCCTTTGTGTATACTTTCCATAATCACTATCTATACTGCAAAAGATCGAAATTTTGTGATAGTAATTGTTAAACAATGATTGATATAACAAAATCAAAACTTACACTATCAAATGGAGGAAAAAATGAGATTTGTCCATTTTAAGCAATCAATATTGGTATACACAACACTGATCTGCCTCTGTTTTATATATCCATGTCTGAGTTCTGCA
Source organism: uncultured bacterium (assembly GCA_964652195.1). Classification (GTDB taxonomy): domain Bacteria; phylum Poribacteria; class WGA-4E; order WGA-4E; family WGA-3G; genus MSPOR6. The sequence goes on from CAZZBB010000052.1 coordinate 44,944, forward strand.
ATTGATACGGACGCAGCTTTAGGAATATGGCTTTTTGATGAAGGTAATGGTAATACTGCAATGGATAGTTCCAATAAGGGTAATGATGGCGAACTGGTTGGTGCCAAATGGGTTGCCGGAAAATACGGGGAGGCATTAAAGTTTGAGGGGGGTGCTCATGTTTCTGTAGGTAATTTTGCAGATTATGAAGATGAGGTGACAATCATCGCTTTGATTAAAACACCTGCAGCTCCAGCATGGTCAGACATCATCGTGGGACCTTGTGGTGATGTTATCTTTACATTGCAGAACCACAAATTGAATTTTGCTGGACAGTGTGCACAACCCATTCCCCATAATACGTGGTCCACCACCTTGTTGAATGATGACAAATGGCATTCTCTTGCCGGCACTTATGATGGGAAAACTGTAAAAGTCTTTGTTGATGGGAAATTAGAAGCATCAAATGCTGCAGCAGGTGCATTCAAAATAGGAGCAAAGTATATCGGATCAAGAGACGACAAACAGGAAGCATACACCGGTCTCATTGATGAAATTGCTTTTTTCAATACTGCACTCTCAGAAAACGATATAAAAAACATTGCAGAAGGCGGCTTGTCTGTTGCACTCGGTTTTGCCTCCGTATCCCCGCAAGCAAAACTAACAACGACATGGGGAAATTTGAAATCGATAAACAATAGTAAAGTGAATAATTAAAGAGACATTTCAACGTTACGAAGAACGTCCATCGTAGGGGCGAGGTCACCTCGCCCGTTGTAAAATGTTCCATTAATTCAAAAGTTTACTATAAACTATAATTGACAACATGGAGGAAAGAGTTTAATCATCACGTTATTGAACCTCAAATATGAGTATACTGGTAAATAAAAATACGAAAGTAATTGTACAAGGGATCACAGGACGTTCTGGACGTTTTCATACTGAACAGTGTGTGGATTATGGTACGAATATTGTTGCTGGTTCGGTACCCGGAAAGGGTGGAACTGATGTGAATGGAATCCCTGTGTTTGACACTGTCGCTGAGGGAGTTGAGAAGACTGGAGCGAATACATCTCTAATTTTCGTACCTGCACATTTTAATGCTGCAGATTCTATCATGGAAGCCGCTGATGCTGGGGTGGCGTTAATTGTCTGTATTTCTGAACACATACCTATCCTTGATATGGTCAAGGCTAAAGCCTTTTTAAACGGAAATAAAACTCGATTAATTGGCCCCAATTGTCCAGGAATAATTACACCCGGTGAATGCAAAATTGGTGTTATGCCGGCATTTGCCTATAGTCCCGGTAACGTAGGGATAGTATCCCGTAGCGGAACACTCACCTATGAAGCAGCTTATCAACTCAAACAGCTCGGAATCGGACAATCCACTTGTGTTGGTATCGGTGGCGATCCTGTAATTGGTACAAGTTTCGTTGATGTTCTTAAACTATTTGAAGAAGACGATGATACGCACGCGGTTGTACTAATCGGTGAAATAGGTGGCAACGCTGAGGAGAAGGCAGCTGAATTTGTTAAAAACAAAATGACAAAACCTGTGGTTGGGTTTATCGCAGGACAGACCGCCCCACCCGGAAAACGGATGGGGCATGCAGGCGCAATTATATCGGGTGGGAAGGGTACAGCAGCTGACAAAATACAATCTCTAAAAAACGCTGGAATCGCTGTCGCAGAAGACCTTACAACTATTGGTGAAACCGTAGCAGAGGTTATGGCTTAATCTGAACTTGTTGGGAACAAATAATGAAAAAAGACATTGCTTATCTACAGACTAAGAAACAGCAGAAGCAACCAATAACTGTACTCACATGCTACGATTACCCAACTGCCTGTTTGCAAGATGCAGCTGGTATAGACATCGTTTTCGTCGGTGATAGTGTTGGAACTAATATCCTCGGCTATAAAAGTGAGATGGAAGTAACCATGGCAGATATGCTACATCATCTCAAAGCAGTCCAACGCGGTGTTACAAATTCCTACCTACTCATAGATATGCCTTATGCTTCTGACCGTAATCCCAAACAAGCAATAGCCAACGCCAACCTATTCTTAGATAACGGTGCTGATGGTGTAAAACTGGAGGGTGGTACAGAGAAAGTTCCCATTATATCTGCACTGACTGAGCATGATATTGATGTATGTGCTCATATTGGGTATAATCCACAGATTCATGGTACTGTAGCAGTGACATATGGAAAAACGGTTGCCAAAGCAAAAGAGTTGATTCAAACCGCTGAAGCACTTACAGATGCAGGGGCAAAACTCATAGTCCTTGAGAAAATCACTGAAGAGATCAGCCAAATCATCACCGATTCACTAAAAATTCCTACCATCGGTATAGGTGCAGGTAGGTTTTGTGATGGACAAGTACTCGTTATTAACGATATATTAGGTATCGGTCCACAGTTAAAACACGCAAAACGGTATCAGGATTACAACCTACTCACCTATGAAGCAATCTGCCAATATAAAAATGAAGTTGAAAACGGTGCTTTTCCAACCGACGCCAACACCACACATATCTCCGCAGACAAGTTAGCACGAGTTCAGAAGTGGTTTAAATCAGAACCTTAATATATCTCCACATATTTTACTTCTCTTGTATTCCCTTAAGAACTTCCTCCCAATCCCACAAAAGAATTGTGCCATCATATCCTGTACTCACAAGCGTTTCTCCATCTGATGAAAATAGTAACTTTACAATTACTGCTGTGTGTCCATCAAGTGTAGTGAGTTCGTTTCCTGTAGCAATATCCAACAACTTAATTCCACCATCCCAAAGTCCTACAACAAGCACGGAATCATCGGGTGAAAACACCAAGGCATAACAATTTACATTGGACACTTCTTTAAAGTACGCTTTTTTCCGACTACCAAACAGACAAACCTTTTCAAAATTTCCTACGGCAAGTAGAGACTCATCTGCAGAGAATGCCAACGCGGTAATTCGGTTTTTTAACATAAAAAGAAGTCTATTATCCATTTGATCCTCTATTGCATCTCCTGTTATGTCTATTGCATCTCCTGTTATGTTAATTCCATTATCTATTCTATCCCCTGTTAAGAAGTTGGTTAACTCATCCCCAGTATTCGTGTTCCATATTTGAACTTTTCCTTGTGAGTCTCCACTGACAAGTTTTTTTCCATCCCGTGAGAATATTAAGGTAGAGATTTGAGATCTGTTAAGAGACATTTTTAGGATTTTCCCCGTATCTGTGTTCCACAGGTGGATTCCTCCTGAACTACCGATAGCTAACGTTTTTCCATCGGGTGAAACTACCATTGCTGAAACGTTCCTAACCTTTGGTTTCAAACGTGCTATTTCACGATCGGTACGGACATCAGTAAAGTGAATCAGTTTCTGATTGGCTATTGCAAGTCTTTTTCCATCATGCGAAAAGGCTAAGTTCAATAATAAATCACAATGCCATTTAGTTTGAAGGTTAGTTTTTCGTTGTGTCTTTAGATCCCAAAAGGTAATTATGCCGTTATATGCTACGCTTGCAAGTGTATTACTATCTTCTATTATCGCCATCCCTCTTTGTGTATGTGTGTGCTCGGAGATGTGTATTGGTAACGGATTCTTTGCTTCTGTATTCCAAAACAGTACTGTACCATCCGCACTTGCACTTACAAACATGCTTCCATCTGGTGAGAAAGTTAATGCAGCTATACCGCTGGTATGTCCGGTAAGTGTGGTGAGTAGTTTACCAGTGTCTGTATCCCACAACCCCACTGTATAGTCAGCACCTCCACTCACTAACATCTTTCCGTTCGGTGAAAATGCAAAAACTGGAGGATATCCATTTAGCTGACTTTTGTGTTTTCTGAGGATTATCGGTTTATTATTTCCAGTCGTATCCAACAATAGAGATGTATTTTCACTCCCAAAAGCAAGTTGAGATCCGTCTGGAGAGAATGCTAATCCTCCGATATGGTCGTTTTTACCCATTTCAAAAGATATTTCTCTTCTGAAAGTTGGAAGTTTTTTCCCTGAGATCGTATCCCATAATTGAATCTTGCCTTGATTCCTGCCAGACACCCCGCCAATAGCTAATTTATCATGTGTAAGTGCATAGGATTCAATATCAGATCTATCTTTTCGATGCTTTCTGAAAGTTTTTAGGTTCACTTCTCCTGTTTCAATGTTTTTGTTGCCAAGTGTATCTCCCCATTCCCCCAGACTAATAAGCATCTTGCTATCTTTAGAAAACAGCAATGCTTCGGAATATGGAATACTTTTCGCAAGTGCTACGCGCTTACCTGTAGAAACTTCCCACAAACGAACTTCCTTTCCATGATATCTGCCACTTCCCCCATATCCACCACCATTAGCAAGAAAACGTCCATCTGGTGAAAATGCAAGCGATTCACACACGCCTGGAAACATGGATACTTCCTTCCCTGTTTTTGCATCGTAAAGCCACACACCGATATTACTGCCTACCGCGAGTAAAGTGCCATCGGGTGAAAACTGCATCGCATTAATTCCACCCTTTCCCAAACGCACTTTCGCCGCTTCTGGTAATTCCCATTTTGTATAATCTTCTGCTACTTCCTCAGATTGTGTCTCAGCAATTGCTGCAGAGGCGTCATTAGGTTGCTGTTCAGGATTATCGATTTTACTCTGAACGTTAGACACATCATTTTGTGTCCGCACATTTGGCTTAGAATCTAAGTTCGCCACTAAAGGTGCGTCCACGATCTCAACTGTCATCTCAGAATTAGCATCAATGCTATAAGGTTGCTGAAATAGAATTTGGTATTGACTGTTACCAAAACCGAGTATGAGCAATACAACTGCTAACGTGGAGGCTGCGATTGTCCATGGAACCAATGGTTTACCACTGGTAGGTGTAGTAGGTTTGACACGCAAAATCTCACGCATCACATTTTCAGTAAGGTGTGGTGAGATTTGGAAATTGTCTATCGCCTCTCTGATTATTGTCTCCTCTTTCTTTAAACGCTCCCGTGCACGACGAAGTCGACTCTTAACAGTATTTTCAGAGACACCTAAAAACGCACCTATTTCAGAACACGACATCTCACCGAAATAGTGTAAAGTGACTACAGTCCGTTCACTCTCCTCCAGTTTCGCAAGCAGTTTTTTAACCACATCTCGCTGTGTTTGTGCTGTAATCCGTTCATTTTCTTCAAGCACATGCTCAGAATAGGAAGTTCTATCAGGTTGAATGGCATCCATGTCCTGCATTAACTGTGTCCGTCGATGCTTTTTATGCAACCATGAGTTACAACGACTCGTGGCAATAACGTAAAGCCAACTTGCGAAACTTTGTGACTGTTTCAATGTTGCAAGTTTGTTATAGGCTCTTAGGAAAGTATCCTGTGTGATCTCTTCAGCGATGTGGAAATCCCCGATTTTCCACCACACAAGTGTGTGAACCTGTTTTTGATATTTCTCCACAAGTTCCGCAAAGGCATTATCATCACCTTCAAGGGTAAGATGGATTAATTGTGCTTCACTGTTTTTCATGGTTTACCTCCGATTTCACCCTATAGTGACACTGTGAAATGGTGAATCGGGTGCATAATTCTGCACAAATTGGGTGGTGAATTCGTGGTGAATAAGAGTTAGAGGCTAATGTCAAGAATGAGTGCGGACAGAATTTTAACCCGCGTGGCTATTGCCTTCATTAAAGCAATAGCACTTAAATCATACATGAGCCGAGTTAGAGATGCATCCTACATGACGCTTATACTGTATATGCTGCCAAGATCACTTTCCAAGTTCCCATATGATCATAGTTCCATCCGCACTTCCACTTGCGATGGTTTTTCCATCTGGGTTAAACACCACACTTTGAACCGAATCTTTATGTCCAGATAGGGTACGGATATGTTCACCAGTTTCAACATTCCATAGACGGATGGTTCTATCATGACTTCCACTTGCGATTGTTTTTCCATCTGGACTAAAAGACACACTGCGAACATTACTCGTATGTCCTGATAAGGTACGGATATGTTCTCCTGTTTTAACATCCCATAGACGAATGGTGCCGTCCGTGCTGCTACTTACGATTGTTTTTCCATCTGGGTTAAACACCACACTTTGAACCGTATCTCTATGTCCATATAGCGTTCGGATATGTTCTCCTGTTTCAACATCCCATAGACGGATTGTAGTGTCAATACTCCCACTTGCGATTATGATACCATCTGGGCTAAATGACACGGTATAGACATTACTTGTATGTCCTGATAAGGTACGGATATGTTCTCCTGTTTTAACATCCCATAGTCGAATGGTGTCATCTCCACCTCCACCCGCTATCATGGTACCATCTGGACTAAACGACACGCTATCACACCAACCTCTATACCCCGAAAGTGTGCGGATATGTTCTCCTGTTTCAACATCCCATAGACGAATGGTTCTGTCACTGTCGCTTCCACTTGCAATTATGTTACCATCCGGGCTATACAGGACACTGTCGATTGAAGCATTATGTCTTGTTGAAATTGTGCGGATATGTTCTCCTGTGTGAGCATCCCACAGACGAATGTCAAAAGTACATGCCCCGATAATTGTGTTTCCATCTGGACTATAAGAGACACTTCTTACTACCCGCATATGCTCCGATATTGTACGGATATGTTCTCCTGTGTGAGCGTGCGACAGACGGATGCTTTCACCCAGGTTACCACTCCAACCTGCAGTTGCGATAGTTAAGCCATCCGGACTAAACGACACGCTGTCGACCTCACCCCTATGGTGCCATTTTTTGAGATGTGTTCCAGTTTCTGTGTGCCACAGACGGGATGTGTTGTCCATACTGCTACTTGCGATAAAACGTCCATCTGGACTAAACGACACACTGTATACATCACCTGAATGCCCCGTTAACGTCCGAAGGTGTGTACCATCGTGTGCGTTCCATAGATGGATCGCATTGTCATCACCACCACTTGCGATGATGCGTCCATCCGGACTAAACAACACACAATTGACATTATCCGTATGTCCTGATAGTGTTCGTATATGTTGTCCCGTATCCATCTCCCACAAACAGATGGTGTCGTCATCACTTCCACTAACGATTATTTTCCCATCCGGACTAAAAGACACGCTATTCACATCATCATTATGACCAGATAGAGTACGAATATGTTCACCAGTTACCACATCCCACATACAAATGGTACGGTCACCACTCCCACTTACGATTGTCGTACCATCCGGACTAAAAGACACACTATTCACATCCTTCGTATGTCTCAACATAGTGTGGACATTCTCACCAGTTTCGACATCCCACAGACGGATGCTTTTGTCTTTACTTCCGCTTACGATTGTCATACCATCCGGATTAAAAGACACACTGAGCACCATATCCGTATGACCCATGAATAGATCAAGTTCTTCACCCGTCTGTGAATTGTAAATCCAAATACCGATTGAACTTGCAACAGCAAACTTTGCGCCATCAGGAGAATAAACTATTTCTTTTATATCACCTTTACCGTGTCGTATTTTTGCACCATGAGGTAATTGCCATTTTGTATAATCATGAACAATTCTATCCGCTTGTACTTCTTCAGAAAACGCGGAAACGTTATGAGGTTGCAGCGCAGAAACATTATCTTCACTCTGAACATTGACACTGCCAATTTTCATTCTCACATCTGGATCTACCTTCAAGTTTGCTACTATAGGTATATCAAGAATATCAACAGTCATCTCCGTTTTCGCATCAATACTATAAGGTTGCAGGAATCGAATTTGGTATTGACTGTTTCCAAAACCAAGTATGAGTAATACAACTGCTAACGTAGACGCAGCAAGTGTCATAACAGTCCGTTCACTTTCCTTAAGTTTCGCAAGCAGTTTTTGAACAACATCGCGTTTTGCTTGTCTAGACATACGCTCGTTTTCTTCAACAACATATTCGGAGTACGCTGCTTTTTCTAACTGCTCCTTGTCTGCCTGCTCCAGATGATCCAATGATTGTGTCTGCAAACGCTTTTTTCGCAGCCATGAACTGCAGCTGTTCGCTGCAATTTCATAGAGCCAACTCGCAAACTGTTGAGGCTTCTTTAGAGTTGTCAATCGCTTGTATGCCTTCAAGAATGTATCCTGCGTTATCTCCTCAGCGATATGAAAATCTCCGATTTTTCGCCACGCAAGCGCATGAACCTGCTTCTGGTATTTTCTCACAAGCACAGAAAAAGCGTCATCATCACCTGAAAGAACGCGTTGTATAAGTTCAACATCTTTGTTTCTCATTTAGTACCTCCGAAAAGGATACAACTCATTGGTTTTATAAATAATGAACCTACTTAGGAAGGCAACGGGTGCATAATTCTGCAAAAAAACCTCCTGACCTATTATACCATGTGTTCCCCGCAAATAGTGGAATGATTATAGACTATCCGCAACCTGTCTGAACCAATTATTTTTTGTGAATTTTTTCTGGAATCAAATACTCTAATGATACAATTCAATCTACTATTAACTTAAGAGGAATTACATGTTATTTCAAAAGCAGGTAAAAATATATCTATCGATTTGCATTGTATTTGTAATGCTGGTATTAGGCGTTTGCTGTATCAACATTAGTAGTGCAGAACTGATGGGACTGGGTTCAAGTGTAAGTCTATTTGAACTTGAAAAATCTGCCGAAGGGAAAGCATATATCACAGTTGCAGCATCAGCCAAACGCGCATATATGAATCACCTATCCGACCCAAGTAATACTGAACCATTAGAGAAATTGGTTGCGATATCAAACGACTTTCTCTCTAAGTATCCATCATCTGAATGGATTGCTGAAATCAGCTTCTATCATGGCAAGGCTTTGTTGCATTTAGGACACCTTGAAACAGGGATTGCTACTCTTGAAAAACTAATTACAGATACCCCACCAGATCATGCTGTTGTAACACGGTATACTGATTATAGTAAAGACGCGATACGGTGGTATCCATTTGAACGTGCTTTGCTGGAAATAGGTTTGGCTTACGACAAACTCAAACAGCATGACACAGCAGATGCCATCTATAAAAAACTGATAACGCAACCGGAGTTTATAGGAGGAATGCAAGCAGAAATTGCAAGACAGATGCTTGGACTTGATAAGGCTTTAAGAATAGAAAATGTTCCTATATTACATAACGTGTGGATAGGTAAAACAACACCGAATTTTCGTTTGGAAAACAAACAGTGGAAAGAACCATCCTTACATCAACACCGTGGACAAGTTGTCTTACTCTACTACGGTGCAACAAACAGGAAGGTGCTACTAAATCTGATGAAGATTCATAACAAATATGAGAACCAAGAATTCCAGATCATTACTGCAAATGCAGACCTATCCGATACATCACAGTCTAAATCTATCCTCAAAAATGGTTCCGCTTGGTTACACTATCGCGATAGATATGGGAAGATCGTTGATATATTTCAGATACGCAGCATTCCCGCAATCTTTCTGATTGATAGTGAAGGGACAGTACGAAAAACACAACTCAACGAAGCTACCCTTGAGAAAGCAGTAGATGAACTGATTGCAGAAAACAACGCAACTTATGATGATCCGAGAACACAAGAGGTTATCACAGCAGCACTTGAAGCACACGGAGGAATTGAGAAGCTACAAAAAGTGGAGAGTTTTGTGTATAACTATCACACTGTTGGATACCGTAAGGACGGGTCTATTGACAATGAGCGTAACGGTATATACTACAGTTACAGAGATAAATATCGTTTAGAAAATCTGACCGACATTGATAAACAGTCCATCCGGATATTTGATGGTGAAGCAGTATACGAGAAAAAAGGGAACATACCATATAAAAAGTTACCACCTCAACATGCTGAGTCTGTGATGGATCACTATAAAGATAGTGTATTCACTGAACCAATTTGGCTCATAACTACACTCGCTACTAATGAGTTGCCTATTCAATATGTGGGGACAGAAAACGTGGAGGGTACGCTTACTTCTGTATTACGTGTTCGGCAACCTTCTGGCACACCGATCAAAATCTTCATCAGTGAAAAAACGGGCTACATTATCCAGTATGTAATTGAACAAGGTCCCGTAAACATGGTTATATCTTTGGGACAATATAAAGATATAGATGGCATTAAATTTCCGCATCATTGGGTTGTAAAGTACTATTATCACACTGAGTCTTCTTACAGAGATGTCCGTTTCAACGTTGAAATTGATCCTAAACTCTTTAGTCCAAAAGAGTAGAACTTATACCATTTCTATTTGAAAATGCGTCTTTATCGTAGCATAAACTGACAATTTGCGCTAAAAAAGAGACATCATATAACAGAAATGGTTAGTTGTTATACTATTCAATCTTCGGGTCTAATTCCTTTGCTTTAGCAGAGTCTGCTTCTGCTGCATCATGCTGTCCAAGTGCTTGTTTTGCCTTACTGCGATCATAATATGCCTTAGCATAGTTCGGGTTTAGTTCGATTGACATGTCGTAATCTTCAATCGCGCCATCATAATCCTCAAAGACAGCTTTTGCGACACCACGTTTGTGATAGATGGCAGTCCGACAAACGGCACATTCCATTTCTGACTGGATTGCATCATCACTGTCTGATATGATATTTTGATATAGGGTTAGTGCTGCTTCCTTATTCCCCTGTTGACTTTTAAGTTGTGCTAACTGATGTTTTGCCTGTACGAGGTGATTATAGATACATAGCCATTTTATTTTGCGGTTGATTGCTTCACGATAGTCGTTTATCGTTCCTTGATATAATTTTTCTGTTTCTTTCAAGTTTTCGTGTTGTGATTCAAACTCTCCGAAAATGTAATTTGCTTTTCCTCTGTGGTAATAGGAGATTGCCCGTTTCGGTTTTTGCTGGATAACTTCGGAAAGATGGACTATTGCCTCTTTATATAATCTTCTTGCTGCATACAAATGCTTCTTTTTCTCTTCAATGGGTTTACGATTGATAACCTCAGTAAATTCATCAATTATCGTTTGATATATGTTCAATACATCTGATATTTCTCCATTTTCAATTCTTCTTTTGGCAAGGTGGAACCTTGCCTTTGCTTGACCTTCAAACCAAGTGCTTTCTCCGGCTAATTTCCTTAGGAATTTTTGAAGACTTGAAGCTAAAGAAATTCTGATAAATCGTAGCTGCCAAGAAAAAAATAATCCAAAACGGGTAAGACTGAATCGTTCTCTATTGAGTTTATAAGCTGAGAGTTTATTGAGAAGGTACTCGTCCTGTTTCTCTAAAGAGTACATCACTGAGGATCTGTTTAAGTAGACATTAGCCAAATCTGGATTGAGTCTAATGGCATCATCGTAGTGTGCGATTGCTCCCTTAATGTCTCCGTGTTCACGACAATTAGATGCATCATAAGATTTTACATAAGCTTGAATACGAGGACGTTTTTGCCATGAATCAATCGACTCTACACCATCTGTTTCGTTCAACAAGCTTTTAAGAAGGTCTGAGGCAATGCCTGTACCCTTAATGGATTCACTATCATCAACCGATACATCTCCAGAACTAACAATAGCGATAACTTTACCTTTTGTATCCAGCACCGGACTGCCACTATACCCCTTTCCGTCAGTAATATTGAACTCTACGACGATATGTTTACCACTGTTTGTAATACTATAAACAGTACCTTCCACGCGGTCTGTTTTATTCTTACGATTTCCTAAGAGACAGACTTGCTCACCTTTGCGAACTTTTTTACTATTGCCGAGGGGAAACGGTGTGCCTTCCTCTGCAACCTTTAGAACAGTGAGATCGTTTATGTCATCAAAGGCTATAATACCTTCAACGGTATAGGTTGTTTCTGTTTCAACGCACTTTACAGTGATTGTTGATGCACCAGCAAGAACATGAACATTGGTTACGATTTTGTCTGGCTCAATGAAAAATCCATTGCCTAAAGCAATAGATTTATCCACCGTATATTTCTTTTTCAAGAGAACTGTTGTGCCTATGATTTCTTCAGTGTGCTGCGAGGAAATATCATCCCTTTCTTGTTCCATTAATGTTCTACTCCTAACTGATAATCGAACAATGATCTTCTCTCTGTTTGCAGGTGGTGGTTCTAAATTCAGTTAGCTGGTGAAGTATTGACGATCTGATTACCGCCAAGGTTTAACTCTACTAAATCTGTCAATCCTTCAAGGGTCTGTATTCTGATTTCGTGATAATACGGTTTCTATATGAAAATATTTCTCTATTGTAGCATAAACTGTCAATTTGCGCATTCCCCGTTTCGTTCCTATATGATAATTAATAAAAATGGTATTTAAAGTGAACATTGAAAATTATAACACAAAATCCCTGTAGGAGCGATCTCCGAATCGCGATTTAACTCATTGATAGTCCGGAATCGGAGTTCCCGACTACATCTCAAAATGTTCCATTAAATCTAAAGTTTACTACAGTTAAATTTTGAACAGAACTGATGTCTCTGATTTAATTGTTCGTGAGTAAAAACTCTTCGGTTTATGTAAATAGTAAGTGCTTTCTAATTGATTTTTGCTATAGTATAGTGTAATTCCAACACCGCACCCATCTCCGCAGATAAGTAAGCACGAGTTCAGAAATGGTTTAAATTAGAATCTTAATACATCTCTGCATATTTTCTTATCTTGTATTCCATTGAGAATCTTGTATTCCTTTGAGAACTTCTTCCCAATCCCACACAAGGATTGTACCATCCTGCCCCGTACTCACAAGCGTTTTACCATCAGGTGAAAATACCAATGTCTCTACTGGTTTTGCATGCCCATCAAGTGTAGTGAGTTTGTCCCCAGATTCAACATCCCATAGTTCAATCACGCCGCTTCCAAGTCCACTAACAAGCACGAGACTATCTGGTGCAAACACTAACGTTTCAACTCCACCATCAATCTCCCTCAGAAGCGTCAGTTTACTACTTCCCATTACATAGATTCGGTCAGTACTTCCCGCTGCGAGCAGGACACCATTTGAAGAGAATGACAAAGTTGTAATCTGTTCCCGTCCTGGATTCTGCACTGTAAACGAAGTCAACGCAGCACCACTTTCCACATCCCACATATCAACCTGTCCTTTCCAAGTTCCACTGACAAGTTTCTCTCCATCCGTTGAGAATTCTAAAGCACTTATTTCTGGGAGTTGCGGGAAAAACGCCCCGTGTGGACTTACCAAATAACCATCTTCATTAAAATTCAGTTCATCTGATAGAGGCATGTTTACAGAAGTACCTGTTTCCGTATTCCACACGCGAATAATATTGTTGTAACTGCTGAAAGCTACTATTTTGCCCTGAGGTGAAAAAGCAATTTCTGAAGGGATGCCTCCTGTTACTATGTTCGTCAGTTCACGACCTGTCTGAACATCAGTCAAACGAAGATAGTTATCTGAAATTAGTTCAGAAAAACCGAGTCCTATATCTTCCATAAAAGTCACATTACCTTTTGCACGGATACTGGCAAGTTTTGCTGCATCAGGTGAAAATGCCGTAGTCGTCAACAAATCTAGATGTCCTATAGTCTGGAATTCAGATACTTGCGGGGTCTTCAGATCCCAAAATGTAATTGAGCCGTTAAACGCAACACTCGCAAGTGTTGTGTTATTTTTCAGAAAAGCAACTGCTTTTACGTACCCTGTGTGTCCAGTGATACGTGTCGGTAATCTATTCTTCGTTTCTGTATTCCAAAATAGCACCGCGCCATCTGTACTCGAACTAACGAGTATTGTACCATCAGGCGAAAACGTTAGCGAAGCGATACCATTGATATGTCCAGTCAACCTCCCGATCAGTCTTCCAGTGGTGGTATTCCACAACCGCACTTTCTTATCGGTGCTCCCGCTTGCAAGCATTTTTCCATCCGGTGAGAAAGCTAACGCGTTTGTCCAACCTGTTTGTTTTCGGAATATATTTCGGAGGATGATTGGTTTGTCATTACCGGTAGTATCCCATAATCGCAATGTTGTTTTTATGTTTGCATTTGTATTCTTGCTTACACTGGCAAGGCGTGTACCATCGGGAGAAAATGCCAGGGCGATAACATGTTTATCTTCCCCTATTTCATCAAAGATGGATAACATCTTACCGGTCGTAACGTCCCACAACTCGATTTTCGTGCGCCGTCCTCCAACTACAAATTTATCATGTGTGAGCGCGTAGGGTTCAGGGAAAGTGATTCTCCTTTCAGGTCGATTTTCGAAATTCTTAACGGTACTTTCATCGGTTTCAACATCTAACCTTCTAATTGTGTTTCCCCAACCATCCACACTGGTAAGAACTTTCCCGTCTTCAGAAAATCGCACCACCGAGGCAGACGAAAGAGCATCAATGAATGGCACTTTCCGACCAGTCGCTACTTCCCACAGCTGAAGCTCATTTCCACTGAATCTACCTCCACCATTGGCAAGAAAACGTCCATCTGGCGAAAATGTAAGGGATTGACACATTCCAGGGAACATAGTTATTTCTTTACCAGTTTTTGCATCATAAAGCCATACACCGATATTACTACCTACCGCGAGTAGCGTGCCATCCGGTGAGAATTGCATAACATTAATTCCACCTTTCCCTAAACGCGCTTTCGCTGCCCTCGGCAATTTCCACTTTGTATAATCTTCTGCTATTTCATCTGTTTGCGTATCTGACATTACTGCAGCGACATCAGATTGCTTTTCAGGAATATTGTCTTTATTCTGGGCATTGACACTCTTAATTTGAAACTGCATATTTGGCTTAGATTCTAAGTTTGCTACTATTGGAGCGTCAATAATTTCAACCGACATTTCTGCCGTAGCATCTAAACTATAAGGTTTTTGAAAACGCACCAGATATTGATGGTTTCCAAAACCGAGCATGAATAACACCACTACTAATGTAGAAGTAGCTACTGCCCAAGGCATTAACGGATTGCTACCGACTGGTGCCACCGGTTTGCTTCGTGAGATTTCTTTCATTATCGTATCCGTGAGGTTTGGTGAAATCTGGTAATTCTCTAACGCTTCTCTAATGATTCCTTCATCCTTCTGCAAACGCTTCTGAGCGCGATGAAGTCGACTTTTAATGGTATTTGCGGAAACACCTAAAAACGCACCAATCTCTTTACATGACATATCTCCAAAATAGTGAAGTGTCATGACAGTCCGTTCACTTTCCTTAAGTTTTGAAAGCAGTTTTTCGACAACAATACGCTGGGTTTCTGCCGAGGAGCGTTTGTTTTCTGTAGCAACATATTCCGAATAAGTTGATTCTTCAGGTTGTGTGTTTTCAATCTTCTCTTGCAGTTGGGTCCGGATGTTCTTATTACGTAACCATGTATTGCAAAGATTTGAAGCAATTACATACAACCATCCAGCAAATAGTTGTGGTTTCTTCAAAGTTCTGAGTTGCTGATATGCCCTCAGAAATGTATCCTGCGTAAGTTCCTCAGCAAAATGAAAATCCCCAATTTTCTTCCATACAAGGGCATGAACCTGCTTTTGGTATTTTTCAACAAGCTCCGAGAATGCATTATCATCACCTTCAAGACTTCGGTGAATCAGGTGTGTATCATTGTTTATCATAGATTCCCTCCGATTATATTTATAATGACAACGCAAAGGAATAAATGGGGTGCATAATTATAAATAAAATGAAAAAACTTTGATAAATGAGGTAGTATTACGCAAATTTTATATAAATAAATGATAATAAAAGTTTTTTAATGTAGAGGGTGATGATATAGTATTTTGTCACTAAATCTCACCAAATAGTATATATTAATTTGTCCTTGATTTAGTATGGACTCAATAAAAGATAACGATCTTCTTAAATTGACGTATATAGTTTGGTTCGGAAACCGAACCTACCAATCTGGAATATCTCTAAATCGGAATCTATGATTCGACTTGTACTCTACAACAGTCTAAGATTACATGTCCAAAGGCACAACATCAGCATATACATAAGTTGGTGCGGTATTGCTGCTGGAATGTATCTTGTCATTTTTCTCCTTTGATGCAGACTCAATATCTCTTTGAACTATTCTACCGGGTTTGGCATCAACCGGGGAACTAAACATCGGTCCATCAACGACACAGGTATGAAATTCTCCATTTTCACCAAGTGGATCCACACCATCCGGCAAATCCGCAAGAAGTTCTGCATCAAACCATCGTCCAGCAAAGTCTGCGGGAACTTTAATAGGGTTGAGTGCGGTAATAATAGCGCGTAAACCAGAGGAAATCATCTCTTGGGCAAGTTCGGTTGTGTCTGACCCCCAAACAGGAAAGATCGGTGTGAAGCCTGTCCCTTTCAGTTTGTCCTCTCGGTAGGCACGGATATCCTCCAAGAATAGATCACCAAATGCGAAATGTGATGCGGTTAGATCTGACGGTAATTCTTCTACTTCTGAAAGGAACTTACGCATGGCATCTTCATATATTGCATTAGAGCAAGGATACGGAATGGGTATCTCGTATAAAGGCACACCGAGTTTCTCGGATTGTTGTTTTAATACCCAGGCTGGAGTTGAGTGAATAGATACACGGTCAAATGTCTTAGTTACGGTGGTAAAGATGCCACGCACATCGTATTTATCGGGTTGCTGTCGTAATGTATGTAGTCCCCATGCAGAATCTTTACCTGAGGACCAGGAGACTAATACAGGTGTTGGGGTTATTTTGTTTGTTTCTTTTTTCATAATTGATTATATAAAGTAATATCTTTGAACACCCTATGGTAGAGTTGTTAGAAAACCACGCTACCATAGGGTAGAAGTAATTATAATGTCAAAAAGTTACCTAATAGACTCTTTCCAGCAGTTGTTAAAATGGATTCTGGATGAAACTGCACACCCCAAATGGGCAGTGTTTTATGACGAATACCCATAATCTCGTCCTGATCTGTCCATGCGGTAATCTCAAGACAATCTGGTAATGTATCTCTTTTTACGATGAGAGAATGGTAGCGTGTTGCTTCAAATGGGTTATCCAAACCTTCAAACAGATCTATGTCATTGTGATGAATCATAGATGTTTTCCCATGCATTAAACGATCTGCACGTACAACTTCACCTCCAAAGGTATCCCCAATGCATTGATGTCCAAGACAGACCCCTAAGATCGGAACTTTTCCAGCGAAGTGTTTGATAGTATCGTTTGAAATACCAGCCTCTTTTGGTGTGCATGGTCCGGGAGAAATA
Source organism: uncultured bacterium (assembly GCA_964652195.1). Classification (GTDB taxonomy): domain Bacteria; phylum Poribacteria; class WGA-4E; order WGA-4E; family WGA-3G; genus MSPOR6. The sequence continues at coordinate 62,110 of CAZZBB010000052.1, forward strand.
ACAATCCTTTCTGGTGCTAACGCGTCTAATTCCTCTATACCAATCTTTCGACTCCGATGTACTTCTAATTCTGCCCCCAGTTCACCGAAGTATTGTACTAAGTTATAGGTAAATGAGTCATAGTTGTCAATCATTAAAACCATCTTTTATCTCCTATGATGTAACAAACCTTGTTGAGCCAATTCGATAGCAGTGAGCATTGCCCATGCTTTACTGACAGTTTCATAATACTCATTTTCAGGTATAGAATCGGCAACGACCCCACCACCTGCCTGCACATAGGCAATACCATCTTTAATAACTGCAGTTCGAATGGTTATTGCTGTATCTGCACTGCCTGAAAAACTGAAATAACCCACTGTTCCACCGTAGGTCCCCCTTCTTGTCGGTTCCAGTTCTTCAATGATTTCCATTGCACGTATTTTTGGGGCACCAGAGAGTGTACCAGCGGGGAGGCATGCCCGGATAACATCAAAAGCAGTAAGATTTTCACGCAATCGTCCGATCACATGAGAAACGATATGCATCACATGTGAGAATTTTTCGACTATCATTAGATCGGTAACCTCAACGGAGTGATACTCACACACGCGCCCAAGGTCGTTTCTACCTAAATCCACCAGCATCACATGTTCCGCACGTTCCTTTGGATCTGAAATGAGTTCTTCTTCTAATTCACGATCCTCATCATCCGTTTTGCCACGCGGGCGTGTTCCGGCAATCGGAACAGTCTGTACAAGTCCATCTTCCACCCGCACCATCATTTCTGGTGATGCCCCAACTATCTCAAAACTATCATACTTCAGATAATACATATACGGGGATGGATTTACAACTCGCAAAGCCCGATAGATATCAAAAGAATCCACTGAAACAGGACGACTGAATCGTTGTGAAGGTACAACTTGTATTATGTCACCTGCAGCGATGTACTTTTTTGCACGTCGAACGACCTCTTCGTAATCTGATTTTGTGAAATTTGAAGGCGGATCAGGAACCGTCTCAACATCACTATCTGATCTATCGTCTAAACTTTTTACCGTAAGCACCTTTGAGGTAGATGTGAGCTTCTCTACCAACGAATCAATTTTAGCAATCGCATCTGTGTACGCTGTTTCTACATCTCCATCAATATGGGCATTGGCAACAACTTTAATCTGATGGTTAACATGATCAAATATAAGTATCGTATCGGCAATCATGAAAAAGCAATCTGGAACTTGCAGTTCATCTTCGTTTGTATCAGGTAATTCTTCCACGAAACGCACCATATCATAGGTCATATAACCAACTGCACCACCGTGGAATTCTGGTAGACCATCAACACTGACTGGTTGATATTGTTGCATTAATTCTTCAAGTGCACTCAGAGGATCTTCGTACTCTTTGACCACCTTTTCTCTTTTTCCAAAGTCCTCTATGGTTACCTCGTTTCCTTTGCTTTGGAAGAGAATTGATGGTTGGCTTCCCAAAAAAGAATATCGAGCAACTTTCTCACCACCTTCAACACTTTCCAAAAGGAACGCGAAATCATCAGGCATTAATTTGTAGAAAGCGGATACTGGTGTCTCCATATCTGCCAAGATAGATCGATAAACAGGTATCGTGTTTCCTTGTTTTGCTTTTACCTGAAATTCTTGTAATGTAGGATAATACATGAGTGATTCCTTTTTATATCATAAGCATCTAAGTTATGTACTCTTAATAACTAATAGTTGTTATACAATTCTTATCTATGGTCACCACTACTTGTTCTATCGATCAGATGCAATGATATCAGTTGGATAACATTCAATATTAATATACGGCATCTGTATCGAAAATCTTATCTCCAACAATAGTAGTTGACTCTCCATCGGGGGAGACTTCCCTAAAAAAGCAGGACCGATACCCTTTATGGCAAGCTGCAACCTTCTGTTCAACCTTAAACAGTAGGGCATCACCATCACAATCAACTGCAATGGACTTGACAGTTTGTGTGTGTCCTGAAGTCTCCCCCTTTAACCACAACTTCTGTCGAGAACGACTCCAAAAACATGCACGACCTGTTGACAAAGTCTGTTTGATCGCCTCTTCGTTCATATAACCTACCATTAGTATTTCATTGTTTGTATTATCTTGGATAATAGCTGCAACCAAACCATCACTATCATATTTCAGTTCAGATAGAATCTTCATAATTCCTCCTTCAAACAGTTTAAAAACAAAAAACCCTATGCCACCGAGGTTTTGTGTGCATAAGGTCTACAAAATCAAGCAATATTAGAATATAACAATCTGTTAACGCGCACACTCCTCCATACTGGAATTGGATCGCCACCAATGCCAATGATTCGTTATGCTATTTAGATTGGCGTGTGAGTTAACAAATTTCATCTTTATCCTAAAAAATACAATAAATTTATGTATTATTCCAATTTATTTTTATATAATAACATATCTAAAATGGGTTGTCAAATCAAATAACCCTGGATATTGAACAGGGTTATTTAGTTTTAAGACTTCTCATTTTATGATGTTAACTACGAGTTTAGGATTTGAAGCATAATATTTCATCATATCAGCGATCCGTCACACATAAGTCCAACAACGAGGAGACCGAGGATTGATTTCAATGGATGTCGTTTTCCTTTATTGTTGCGTTGGTCAAAAACTTCTGCTAGCATATCTATCAAGTGGCAAGATTTTCTTTTTGTCATTATTCACCTCAAAGAGTGATTATTTTAAGGTGAATCATAGCAGATATGGTGTGAGAAGTCACACTATATCTACTTTTTATAGATTATTAACAACTGTGATAAAAAACGTACAGAAAACCGAAAACTAAATAACCCTGCTATATGGATAACACGCTTGACTTTTCACAACAAATTATGTTAAAATACTCTCTATTATTTTATTACAATACTAACCAATCTACAACGGACTTGTCAGACATCAGCAAATTAGACAGGTTATTATAGACCCCAATCGGTAACAGCTGTAATTTGCCAATAGACAAAAGGAAAAAATGTCAATAGCCGATTTCTTTCGTGGGAAGGTTTTATTGATTACAGGTGGAACCGCCTTCCTGGGGCAACCTATGGTTGCCAAAATACTCACTTCTCTACCAGATATAAAACATATATACCTACTAATCAGAAACCGAACTGAGTCAAACGGTAAAATCACCACTGCAGAGGAACGATTTAAGAATGAATTGTTAACTTCAGATGTTTTTGATGAATTACGGAAAATACACGGTACAGATTTTGAAACCTGGGTATCAGGAAAAGTTAGTCCGGTTGAAGGAGAACTTACAGATGTACGGCTTGGATTCAATGATGCTCTGTATGAACAACTGCAAAATGAAGTAGATATATTTTTTAATATTGCGGGTTTAGTTCAATTTGATCCACCATTTGATGCATCCTTAAAAGGAAACGCACTCGCAGCCAGGCATACAGTGACATTTGCAAAAGGTTGTTCAGATGCAGTATTTCTGCATGTTTCAACTGCCTATGTTTGTGGTGATAAACCGGGAATTGTAACTGAAGAATTGCACCCACCTTATGAACAATTTGCTCAAGAACGCAGTAAAAAAACAGGTAATTCTATTCCAACAACACTTACAGAGGAAATTGACTACCTTCAAACATTGAGCAAATCAATACGCCAAGAGGCAGATACAACATCACAAGAAGCCAACTTCCGACATACAGCAGAAAAATTATATAAATCTGATAAACGGAACAGTCGCAAGAATCTCGAAACTCTAACTGAAGAAGTTAAAGCTGATTGGTTAGAATCACGGCTTGTTGAAGCTGGGTTATCCCACGCACGCTCACGAGGATGGAACGATACCTATACTTATATGAAGTTTCTCGCAGAGCATGTTGTCATGGAATCACGTGATACCATGCCTACTGCAATTGTCCGTCCATCCATTATTGAAAGTAGTCTTGCAGAACCCCATCCTGGTTGGCTTGGTAAATATCGTATGTCTGAACCTCTCATCGTAGGTTTCGCTAAAGGACGGATTCCTGATTTCCCTGCAGATCCGGACATTATTTTAGATATAATTCCAGTTGATTTTGTTGTGAATGCAATGTTAGCTGCTGCAGAAGCAATCGAAGGGAGTGGTGGAATTGAAGTATATCACGTGTCATCAGGTTCACAAAATCCTCTATATTTCCGTGGGATAGTAGATGCAACTTCGGAATATTTTACTGAAAACCCGATGATGGAAAACGGGCAACCGATACAAGTCCCTGTTTGGCAATTTCCCAGTCTTGAACAATTTGAGAGAAGGGTTGAAGGTAAAGTACGACTTCTTAATGGAGTAATTCAATTACTCACAATGTTTCCTACTCGTACAGCAAAAAGAAGACGACGAAAACTTGTTGTTAAACAGAGTAGTATTAAAGCATTACTACATTACATCCGAATCTATGCCCCATATACACGTACAAACTTTGAATTTGAGACCAAGAAAACACAAGCATTATTCGATAACCTTGAAACTATTGAACAGAAACAATTCTGTTTTGATGTTTCACAGATACAATGGAATAAGTATTTTCAGGAGATACATATTCCAGGTATCAAAAGACATGTTCTCAAACTTGAAAATACAACGTCAAATACAACTAAGGAAAAAGACAATTCCTCTGAAGAGGAAACAGATGAATATCCTACCCAAGCTCCTAATCCAATTGATGAAATCTCACCAAAGACAATAGTTGATTTAATTAAGATACAAGCAGAACGTATACCTCATAGAATTGCCCTTCAGATGATAAATGACGGGGAATGTCAACAATATACATACGCTGAAACCTACAACCGATCCCGTCAAGTTGCCTATCATCTTTGGAAGAGCGGATTAAGGCAAGACGATAGAGTGGTATTGGTATCCGAAAACCAACCTGAATGGTGCATTTCATATTTGGCTGCGGTACAAATCGGAATTGCTGTAATTCCTCTTGATTCACAAACTCCTACAAAAGAGATTTTAGCAATTTCAGAATTTACAAAGGCAAAGTCCATTCTGGTATCTGATAGTATAATAACCAAGCCTGATGCAAAATTCAGCAACACTGATATTCCTATACATAATATAAACAAGATTGAAGAATTTATTAATACCGACGAGGAAATCCCGGAAGAATTCCCTCAAGTAGAAATTACACCAGATACAGTAGCCTCAATTATATTCACAATGGGAACAATTGTAGATGCTAAGGGAGCAATGTTAACCCATGGTGGTTTTATATCCAATGTAAAATCGGTTGCCAAAGCCTTACCCCCAACCGATGAGGAACGTATTCTTTCTGCACTTCCTTTGTATCATGCATTGAGTTTTTCATGTAGTTTGTTGATGGCACTATATAGCGGTACAACAGCGACCTATGTCAATGCTCTCCGACCAACCACTCTACTGAAGGCAATGCGTGATGACAAAACTACTGCTTTTATCGGTGTTCCCAGATTATTTCAGATGCTTCATGACACAATAGAAAGGCAAGCATCACGAGATGAAACACAAGGGAAAACTTTAGCTGAAAAAGCAAAGACGGTTATGGGGGGACATGTACGCGTACTTGTATGTGGTGGGGCTGCACTTGCAGATTCAATTTATGACGGATTTCAGAAATTTGGTATGACAATATACCAAGGATATGGGATGACTGAAACTGCTCCTGTATTGAGTGTAAATCCTTACAAGAATAGTAAACGAGGATCTGTTGGACCGGCTGTGAAGGGTGTAGAGTTCAAGATTTCTAATCCTGATAGTGATGGAATCGGTGAGATAGTTGCTAAAGGGCCGAGTACAATGAAAGGTTATTATCAAAATAAAGTAGCAACAGAAAAAGCTATCAGAGATGGATGGTTATACACTGGAGATCTTGGATATATTGATGATAGTGGTTATCTTTACATTACAGGACATACAAAAGATGTAATTGTACCGGCATCTGGAAAAAATATCTATCCTGTTGAGTTAGAGGCATTATATCATTATCACGAAGACATTAAAGAGATGTGTGTGGTTGGAATTCCCTATGAAGATGGATCTGATACAGCAATTCAAGCAGTGATTTTACCGTCTAATCAGGATGAAAACACTAAGAAAGAAATAGAGAAACACCTACAACTCCGAGCAAAACAGTTACCAAGTTACCAACATTTTCACCGCACTCATTTTATTAATGAAGCTTTACCTAAACATGAAAATGGTACTATTGATAGAATTGCAGTAAAAGAATCTATAAGAGAAATAATTAGACATGAAAGTGCTGATTCTCCCATTCAACAGGATAAAATACAAGATGAAAATGTTAGAACACATTCTCCTGACAATATTTCAGAAGAGATTTTATTACCACTTGCTCGTTTAGCACGACTGTCACCAGACAAGATTCGTCTTGAAAATAGATTAGATACAGATCTTGGTCTCGACTCACTTACACGACTTGATCTATTAATGTTGCTTGAATTTCGACTCGGACAAACAATTCCCGATGCCATGATAGCAAATTTACAGACGGTCAGTGATGTAGTAGAATTAGTGACTACTTCTGACAAAGAATCTTCTAAAGACAATACTGAATCACATAATGAAATAATAAAACTACGGGAAAAACCACAATGGTATGCTCGTGCTTTCCGAGCAGGAGTTAGGAGTATATACAACAGACGTTTTTCTTTTCAGTGCTATGGACTTGAAAATATACCTGAAGCAAAACCGTTCATCATTACCCCAAATCATTGTAGTCATTTGGATACACTTACAGTCATTACAGCATTAGGACAAGAATCTTATCGATTGTGGACTCTTGCTGCAAGAGACTATTGGTTTGGTAACAAATTACAAGGATGGTTTGCACATAAGTGTTTGAACGCACTACCTATAGAACGTGATGGTGATTTTACTCAATTTCTTAAAGATTTACGTATGGCAAATGAGGTAATGGAAAAGAATAATGGACTATTGGTATTTCCGGAAGGTACGAGATCCCTTGATGGAAAATTACAACCCTTCAAACCGGGTGTACTTAGTCTACTGATTTATGGTCAACAAGTTCCAATTATTCCTACATACATTAAAGGAACATTTCAAGTACTTCCAAAGGGGCAGAACATTCCGAAAAAACATCCTGTACAGATTGTTTTTGGCAAACCCTTTCATTTGGACGTTTCACAGAATCCTGAGAATATAGCTGAAAACTCAGAAATCTATCAGAAATTTTTAGAAGAACTCGAGAATCGGGTTGCAGAACTTGGGAAGGAGCTAAATTAAAGTATGATAGATTCCAATCAGGAGAATGCAATCGCATTTTTTGATGTAGATGGAACATTGTTGAGTTCAACGATAGTTCATTGCTATCTATGGATACGGACTTCATCAATGTCTTCAGTTCAGAAATTCTTTTGGATGATTGGATTTCTACCAAAAATAGTATATTATCTAATTTTAGATAAGTTTAATCGATCCCGTTTTAATCAAGTTTTTTATCGAAATTACCGAGATATGGATGCATTACAAATTGAGGCTTTAACCAAAGATATGTTTAATGAATACCTTCTACAGAAGGTGTTCCCTGAAGCAAAAACACAGATAGATGAACACAAAGTACACAATCATCAAATTGTCCTTGTAACAGGGTCGCTTGATTTTATCGTACAACCAATTGCAGAATATTTCTGTGCCGATTTTGTATTGGCAGCAAAACTTGAGGAGCATGGTGGTAGGTATACAGGGGAATTGACAACCAAACCTGTTATTGGAAAAGAGAAGGCAAAAATTATGACGGAATATGCTGGACAACAAGGGATTCCGCTTGATATCTGTTACGCATATAGTGATAGTCAATCTGATTTGGCAATGTTAGAGTGTGTAGGAATTCCTGTTGTTGTCAATCCAAATAAAGCACTACGGAAAAAAGCATTAGAAACCGGTTGGGAAATGCACGAATGGATGGATGAATCTTGATCCATTTAGGTAAATAATTGTACAATTTAGTTTTGTTTGCTACATGATATTTGTAGTATTTTGATAGAGGAAATGAGGTTAGATATGGAAATCAAAAGACATTTAGAATCAATGTCTGAACCAAATGATACGATGTACGTCGAAATTGATGGGATGCATCGTTTCACCCGTCGTGGAGATGACTGGTTAAAATTCCGTGAAGACTTAATAGAATTAATAGAACAGACTATTTCAGAGGATTTAGCAAAGAATTTCGCTGAGGCATCAGAGGATTGGATACCTGATACTGAATCAGAATATAGGTAAAAATCATTTGGATGCCGTAATCAGTAAACATCAATAGGAATTGGAAATAGAATTACAATGACCACATATTACATAACTACACCCATATATTACGCCAATGGTGAACCCCATGCAGGACATGCATATACAACCATTGCTGCAGATGCATTAGCACGCTATCATCGTATCAAAGGTAATGATGTGTTCTATCTGACGGGTGTTGATGAACATGGGGCAAATATTGATAAAACCGCTGAGAGTAAGGGATATTCTCCTCAAGAATATTGTGATATGTTGGCACCAATTTTTACTGATTTATGGAAAAGACTTAATATCTCAAACGACATTTTTCTAAGGACAACAAGTGAACTACATAAACGCGGTATCCATAGATTCTTGACTGCACTTTATGAGAGTGGTGATATCTACAAAGGTCATTACGAAGGATATTACTGTCGTCCATGTGAACGATTCTTCCCTGATAAAGAAATACCAGAAGATAAGATATGTCCTGTTCATAAAACTCCGCTGGAATTCGTAAAAGAAGAGAACTATTTTTTCCGTCTTTCTAAGTATCAAGACAAACTTTTACAATTGTATAGTGAACAACCCAATTTTGTCTATCCGGATAGTCGTCGAAACGAACTCCTAAATGTGTTGGAATCCGGATTAGAAGATATTAGCATTTCACGTTCATCAGTATCATGGGGGATTTCCTTACCTTTTGATCCAGAACATATCGCTTATGTCTGGATTGATGCCTTACCTAATTACATAACAGCACTTGGTTATGACGTTGATGATAAAAACTTCAAGAAATATTGGCCAGCCAACGTTCATATGATGGCGAAAGAGATCACACGTTTTCATGCAATCATTTGGCCAGCGATGCTAATGGCGGTTGATTTGCCTTTGCCAAATCAGATTGTTGCTCATGGTTGGTTAACGAAAGATGGCGAGGCACTAAGTAAAACACGTGGAATCTTCATTGATATGGATCGAGATGTTGATACCTATGGCGTTGATGCATTCCGTTATTATCTTCTTCGTGAATTTAGTTTCGGAAATGATGGGGACTACCGTCCTGCCCGTCTACATGCAAGATACAATGCTGACCTTGCAAATGATTTAGGGAATCTACTAAACCGTGTACTTGGTCTACTTAACAAGAATTTTGATGCTATCCCATCACCAACAACCCCAGGTGAATTCGATGATGATATTGTGACTCTTACCAACGAAACGATTACATCTATAGATGGATATATTAAGTTGTTTGCATTCGATAGCGCGTTAGAATCAATCTGGGAATTAATACGGCGTGTTAACAAATATGTACAACAAACCGAAGTTTGGACACTTACAAAACCAGAGACTAAACCCAGAATGGGGACAATTTTATACAACTGTCTTGAAGCATTAAGAATCATCTCAGTTTTACTTTCACCATTCATTCCTGAAACGGCAGAGAAAATACAGAAACAGATTGGGTTGAAGAATTTTGATTCCACTACTAACTGGGGAAATCTACAAGATGGGATTGTTGTGAGTAAAGGTAATCCTATTTTTCCACGAGTCGATTTGGAGAAAGAGAAAAATACACAGACCCATAAATCTAAACAAAATAAACCTAAATCCGATAAGAAAATGACTGAAAATATTTCCTTTTCTGAATTCCAGAAACTTGATTTACGTGTCGGCAGCATTATTTCTGCTGAATCGGTTGAAGGCGCGGATCGATTATTAAAACTACAAGTAGATATAGGTGATGGACAACGACAAGTAGTTGCTGGAATAGCAGAACATTACACACCTGACACATTAATTGGTCAACAGGTTGTTATCGTCGTGAATTTGGAACCTGCAACAATCCGCAATGTTGAATCCCAAGGTATGATTTTGGCTGCCAGTGGGGATTCAGTGGTATTGATAACACCTGAAACTGAAGTTCCTCTTGGTACAGAAGTAAGATAAAACTATCTACTACAAATCCTTACTTCCTTAGTATCCAAAATGGATAATATAAAGAATATTATTAAATCTCGTATCAAAAATAACGAGGCACATACCTTTGTTGTTGTTGTTCCAAATGAGGCTGCGCGTTTAATAAGACAACACGAATTGGTAGAGTATCATGATAATAATTCCGTTGTAAATTTACAGATTCATGATATTGAGAACTTCATACAAAGATTATATGCCAAAGTGTTCCCTCCAAGACAGACCATATCATCTGGTCTTCAACACCTCTGGTTACATGAAATAACAAATCCTGAGACCAACTCACCTAATTCCCCTAAATACAATACATTTCGTCCTGTTGATGATAGTGATATTCCTGATAGCACTCTTAGCTTAATTGCAAAATCAATAAACCATCTTAGGGATCGTGGAGACTCTGTAGAAACAATTACTTCAGAGCAACAAATTGAAACGGGACTAATTAACATATATCGGGAGTATGAGGAGAAGTTAAATTCCACTTGGATTGATGATAGAGGAAAGCATCTATACCTTGCTAATAACTTTCATAGAGGATATTTCAAGAAGGCATTTCCATCAACGAATCTGTTGGTAATTGAAGGATTCTCAATTCTTTCGAAATCTGACATTGAGATATTTAAACAGATTGCACGGATACCAGATCTTGAAGTGTGGTTTCGGACAGACTGTTTGGAGAGTAATCTTAGCTTATATTCCAAAATAATTAACCTTGTATCTAATTTTAAAGATGAGAACGTCAATATTGATTCTGTTTTTGACAGGCATACGGATGATCATCAATATATAGCAGAAAATTTGTTCCAAACTAATTTTCCATTAGAGCATAGAAGAGATCTATCCAACAAAATAAATGTAATAAACCCAACTGATCGTTCAGAAGAAGTGGAACAAATCGCATTTCTCATACGGAAACATATAGATGAAGACAACTATAAATTAAGTGATATTTGCGTTTCATTTTACAACATAAACCAATATCAACATCGAATTGCTGAGACATTTCCTGCCTTCGGTATCCCTTATTCCTTAACTGAGAGCATTCCATTGAATAAATCTGAAGTAATAAAAGAAATCATATCTCGTTTGACACCTTACGATACATCTTCAGGAAGTATTTATTTTTTAAGTAGTGATGATACAACCTTCCCCCAAAGTCTTACTCCAGATGAATTCTCTGAATATATAGATACTTTTATCAAGACAGGGAATGTATTAAATAAGATCATTAATCCTATGATTAGTGAAAAGAGAGAGATTGTTGAAGGAGAGATTAATGCACTACAACACTTCAAGAGAATAGTTAAAGAAATCTGTGAATTCTTTAAAACACATGCAGACAAATCATATCCTTATAATGAATATCTTTCAAAATTACAACATATAGCAAGACATACATACTATCAGAACAGAGCAAGAAAAAATCGTGAATCTGTCAAAATATTACCTGTTAGTGAACTCAGATGTTTAGAATACAAACTTGTACTTTTAGGTGATTTTGTGGATGGTGGTTTCCCTCAAAATTATAATCCGGATCCATTATTGCCAGAAACACCATACCATACAAGAGAAGAACAACTATATGATAACCGATTTCTGTTTTATCGATTGTTAAAATCTTATAGTGAACGACTCTATCTGCTTATTCCTCAACGTGAACAAGGAACAGAGTTAATTCCATCCTTATTTCTGTCTCAATTGAAAGAAATCGCAGAGCTTGGTGAAATTGATATACCGAATCCTGAAAAAAGAAGTGTCTACGGCTTCCTAAGTGCTTATGGTAAATTTGTTACAAATACTGAATCTCCAGACAATGTTGATTTTCCTACTGAACTTACCGATCTACGTCCGTTAATCGACCATGTTGCTGTAATAGAAAAAAGTCGTGAGAAAACAAGCCAATACCCAACATACGAAGGTAAATTAATAGAAAAAGACAATTTGACAAATACCACCATCTCCCAAAAAAGTAGAGAAAGATTGCAACAGTTTCGAGAAAAAACATATTCTGTTACTGACTTAGAAACCTATGCAGATTGTCCATATAAGTACTTTATTAGTAAGGTGTTGAAATATAAAATTGAAGTGGAGGATGATGAGGATGAACTTTCTCCTACCAAAAAAGGAGATCTGATCCACAAGGTTGTTGCTGAATTCTACACAAATCGAAGAGATAATGGAGATCCTCCTATTTCTCAATGTAGTGATGTAGACTATTCACATGCAATACTGCAAATTAATGATATATTAAATAATCAGGAATCAATGTTACGTATAAAAGAATATCAATCCTTACCAGCTGATAATCTCTATTGGCAAATTGACATTGATAAGACAAAGGTAGCATTACATAAATGGTTAGCAGCTGAACAGGATTATGGTTTGCCTCTTTTACCAAGTTATTTTGAAGTTGGTATAGGTAGGACTCCTGGAAGGATTGATCAAAAATTATATCATCCTGATCCAATCCCGATTGGAAATATTAAGATGGAAGGTAAAATAGATCGTATCGATATCAATTCAGAGAATTTTAATATCATCGATTATAAGACTGGAAGTTCAATACCAAGTATACAAAATATCCAAGAGGGTCGGGCATTACAAGTTCCAATTTATCTACAAGTAGTAAAAAAGATATTAGAAGAAAAAGAAAGCAGAGAATTCATTCCTTCAGCGGGACTCTATTACAAAATTAGATTGGATGAATGTGAGGTTAAACTTGGAATTGGTAAGTCTTCACATAATGGAGAAACATATCAAGTCTATGGAAATAACAAATGGTATTCATCTGGAAGCAGGAGTGGACAACTCTTAGATGATGTTGAATTTGAATTCACTCTTGATAGAGTCACTGGATATGTACAACAATATGTAGAGGATATATCAAATGGGTTATTCCCAATCATTACAAAAGTAAGTTCTTATGCAACCTCTTTAGAAAATCAGGATATACCAATTAAACCAAAAGATCCCACTGCACCCTGCAGTTACTGCAATTACAAACGGATATGTCGTGTTGGAGCTTTCACTGAAACGAATGATGATGAGAATTGATTTCATAGAAGAATGAGAAAAACCAATAAATCCTCTATAGTGAGAACTTGTATAATAACTGTCAAAGTCCTGTTTGACATGCTCAAATCTGTGTGTTAAAATACCATACATTTGAGATGAGGAGTTATTATGTCTGTGTATGATGTTGGCATTATCGGTGGAGGACCAGGAGGTCATGTTGCGGCAATCAAAGCTGCACAACTGGGTGGTTCAGTCTGTTTGATAGAGAAAGATGAATTGGGCGGAACATGTCTAAATAGAGGATGTATACCTACTAAAACATTATATTCTGTAGCACACCTTGCAGAACAGGTACATAATACTCAAATATTTAATATTCAGAAGGTTACCGTTGATTATTCAAAGACATTAGAGCACAAGACACAAGTGATTGAGAAGTTGAAGGGTGGGATAACTCAACTTCTTAAGGCAAACAAAATACAAACATTGAATGGGATTGCTTCGCTTACTGATAGAAATACAATTTCAATTGAAAAAAGCGATGGTACCAGAGAACAAATATCAGTTAAAAATGTAATCATCGCCACTGGTTCTGAACCTGCTGACCCTCCCCTGTTTGAAATAGATGAAGACGATGTACTCACTACAACAGGAATACTGAATTTAACTGAAATACCTGAAAGTCTCTTAATTGTTGGAGGTGGTGTTTCTGGCTGTGAATTTGCTTCTATATTTAACGCACTCGGATGTGATGTGACCGTAGTGGAACTTCTCCCAACTATCTTGACAACTGAAGATGTACAAGTAATCCGTCATGTTCAACTTTTTATGAAACGGAAAGGCATTAAATTTGAAACCGAAGCGAATATAACACAAATAAGTAAAAAAGAATCTGGAGTTTCAGCAACACTTGAATCTGGTGTAGAACTCACGGCACAAAAACTATTGGTTTCGATCGGTAGACGTTTCAATTCTGAAGGATTAGGATTAGAAAAGGTGGGAGTTAAGACAGAAAATGGGAAGATCATTGTAAATGAAAAGATGGGGACAAATATTCCGGGGATATATGCTGTTGGTGACGTGGCAAGCCGTTATCTTTTGGCTCACATAGCATCCGCTGAGGGGAAAGTTGCAGCTGAGAACTGTATGGGTAAACTGGCCGAGATGGATTACCAGGCGATTCCATGGTGTGTGTTTACTTTACCAGAAATTGGTCATGTTGGTATGACAGAAAAGGAGGCAACAGATGAGGGTTATGAGGTAAAAGTTGGTAGATTCCCGTATGCAGCGAGTGGAATGGCACTCGGTATGTCAGAATCTGACGGATTTGTTAAAACTATTGCAGATGTGGATAGTGGTGATATTCTTGGGGTTCATATTGTTGGTGTTCATGCATCAACCCTGATACATGAAGCAGCTGTTGCTGTTCGTTTAGGTGCATCTGCCAAAGATATTGCGTATACTGTTCATGCACATCCCACACTATCCGAAATGGTCATGGAGTCCGCTGAAGCAGCCTATGATCGCGCTATTCATGTACTATAAGATCATTTCTCATTTTTTATTCTCTCTCCTGCTATCTTCACATACTTATCATCTAAATCACACCCAGCGAATATTCGGTAGTTTCTAACGGCTGCCACACCTGTTGTCCCAGATCCAAGAAATGGGTCTACGACCAAATCACCAGTGTTACTATGTTTCCGCACCAAATCTTCAAATAACAATAATGGTTTCTGCGTAGGATGCAGTCTTTTACCATTGTGTCGAGGGATAGGATATTCGTAGATACCTGAATCATATTCACTGTTGAATGTTGGTTTGCCGACCCTAACACCAGAAACTGCCATCTCTCGACTGTTTGATAAATATGTGGATCTCATATTGAGAGGAACTGGATTTGTTTTTTGCCAGATGATTAATCGAATCATCTTGAATCCAGCAGCTTCCATGGCATCCTTTAGCTTACCAATTTTCCAAACATCATACCAGATAATAGCAGTTCCACCCTGACGCAGTGAGTCGTAAAAGGTGTTTGCCATATCTTGAAGGTTCACTTCCATCTGATCCCACTGTCCAAAATCCATACTAACAGCGAATCTCTTTTCTCCATTTACAACTGATGAGAATCCTGTTTTTTTGCTGATACAATATGGCGGATCAGTGAGGATAAGATCTACCGATTTCTTTGGTAAGTCGGTCATAAAGTCTTGATAATCAGCATTTTCAATACGGAATTCCCGTGGTATCATTGGTATAACCTTAAAGCCTTAATTAACGATCGTTAATTCTGTAGATACTTGTATTTTAGCATAAATACATACATTGATTCCAGTATATTTTGATCGAATGAATGTGTCTATCTTGATGATAGTTGTAATTATCATACAATTAATACAAGTAATTCAGAACTTTGTTATTTCCTGAAGTTCCTGATACCGTGTCTCTATTTCGTCTTTCGTAACTGTCTTATGTCGATTAATTGTGAAATCTTCTATGTTGAATGATGCTATGACTGAACCGTATACCATGGCTTTTCGGATAGATGTTTCTGAGGTGTCTGCAACTGATGCAAGATAACCGATGAATGCTCCTGCAAAACAATCCCCCGCTCCAGTTGGATCTATTACTTCTGTAAGTGGATATGCTGGGGCACTAAAAAATGAGGAGCTTGTAACACTGATAGCACCATGTTCACCCTTTTTAATGATAACACGTTCTGGTCCAGTCTGTAAAATCATATTTGCAGCTTTGATTAAATTCGATTCGCCTGTTAACAGTCTTGCTTCACTATCGTTGAGTATGAGGATGTCTACATGTTGTATTGTTTTATCTAATGCTTGCCGTTGCTCATTAATCCAGAAATCCATCGTATCACACACAATCAGTTTTGGATTTGTTGCTTGTTGGATGATATCCAATTGTAACTGTGGTGGGTCATTTGCTAAAAAGATATACTGTGTTTCTTTGTATGATTCAGGTAAAATTGGATGAAAATCAAGTACGACATTTAACTCCGTAAACAACGTATCACGCACATTGAAGTCATCAGAATATCTACCACCCCATCGGAATGTTTTTCCATTTTCTACCCTTCTGAGTCCTTCAAGGTCGACCCCATGTTTTCTGAGGATGTCTGTATACACCTGTGGAAAATCGTCTCCTACAACACTTACAAGTCGAATAGTATCATTAAAGAAAGTGGCGGCCACTGCTGAATACATTCCAGAACCCCCCAAAACCCCTTCAACTCTTTTTACAGGTGTTTCCACAGTATCTAATGTAACTGTTCCAAGAACTAAGACTCCCATCTCTTGCTCCAATAGTTTTTAGTTTTTAGTTGTTATACCATTTCTAAAATGTTTATCCCATGAACAGTTGCTAAGCATGTATTGAAATACTGCACAAACTGAAAGTTTATGCTACATTAAAGAGACTTTAAATATCAGAAATGGTATTATCTATTCCACCACAAAATGTGTACTCATCTGCACTAAAACAACGTCGAGATAAATCTCGACGTTATACATGATGAGATATTTTCAATACAACTCAATCTGGGTTAAAACTTTCCAGGGCGATCTTTGTTTTCACGGACTGCGTGGATGATCCGGCGTAAACGTCTTACCAGAATAGCACATAACACCACAAGTAAAGGATACTGTAAGAATCGGAGGAATGACGTTAGAGATGGTGAAAATTCAACTCTACCTGATTGTGCTAACCACACTGGTAGAAAGAGGACAACAATTATAAGTATTATTACACTCTCAATAATCTCTGGTTTTTTCATAGGTATTCCTCTGAATAACCACTCATGTAATAATTAACATCTGTGCGATGAAACAGCCAATTCTTAACGGTATGTAATACCTATGTTCCCATCTCCCATGAGTTAAGGTATTTTTCTTGTTCAGCAGTAAGCGTGTCAATTTGAATACCGAATGAATCCAATTTTAATCTTGCCACTTCTTCATCAATTGATTCCGGGACATCATAAACCTGATTTTCAAGTTTATTCTGATTCTGAGTAATATATTCCAGAGATAATGCTTGATTTGCGAAACTCATATCCATCACACTCGCTGGATGTCCTTCTGCGGATGCCAAGTTTACCAAACGCCCTTCCCCGATAAGATATACTGTTCTTCCATTTGTAAGCGTATATGATTCAACATATTTCCTTACAGTTGACTGTTCAACAGTAAGTTCCTCAAGTGCGGGAATGTCTATCTCCACATTAAAATGACCAGAATTAGCTATAATTGCCCCATTTTTCATGACTTCAAAATGTTCTTTACGTAATACGTGGATATCACCAGTCAATGTAATGATAAGGTCTGCTTCTTGAACCGCTTCCTGCATTGGCATAACTCTAAATCCATCCATCACAGCTTCCAATGCTTTCAGTGCTGTCACCTCAGTTACAATGACATTCGCTCCTAAACCTCTTGAACGGTTGGCGACGCCTCTACCACACCATCCATAACCAGCAACAACAACAGTACTGCCAGCAATTAATAGATTCGTAGCCCGTATGATTCCATCTAAAGTACTTTGACCTGTTCCATACCTATTATCGAAAAAGTGTTTTGTGTCAGCATCATTCACAGCAATAATAGGATATTTCAGTACACCTTCAGCAGCCATACTCTTGAGTCTAATTACTCCTGTGGTTGTTTCTTCTGTACCAGCGACGATATTCTCAACGAGAGCAGGATTTGTTTCTTCTGAATGTAAAAGCGAAACTAAATCAGCCCCATCATCCATTGTTATATTCGATTCTGTAGCAAGGGCTGCTTGAATGTGTTTGTAATATGTATCAGTATCCTCTCCGTTAATGGCAAAGACCGCTATGTCATCATTCACAACGAGAGATGCAGCGACGTCATCCTGTGTACTAAGGGGATTGGAAGCACAAAGCGTTAATTCAGCCCCACCAGCTTTGAGTGTTTGCATAAGGTTGGCAGTTTCAGTTGTAACGTGTAAACATGCGGCAACTTTGATTCCTTGCAAAGGTTGTTCTTCTATAAACCGGTTTCGAATTGATGTTAGAACAGGCATAAACCGTTTTGCCCATTCAATCCTTTGATGTCCAGTATTTGCAAGGTCGGTTGTATTAATATCGTAGTCCATTGGTCTAATTATCCTTTATTCTTTCTACATAATCTGTGTTTTCCCATGTGAATCCTGGTTCTGTCCTGCCAAAATGTCCATAGGCTGCGGTATTTCTATATATAGGTTTCCGTAATTCCAATCTATCAATGATTCCAGAAGGAGTCAAATCAAATAACTGGTTAACCAATTTAGATGTCTTTTCATCATCACCAGTACCAAATGTATCCACCATGACAGACACTGGAGCTTTTCTTCCGATTGCATAAGCAATTTGTATTTCGCATCTATCTGCTAATCCGGCGGCAACTATATTCTTTGCTGCATGTCGAGCTGCATATGCGGCACTTCTATCAACTTTTGTTGGATCTTTTCCTGAGAATGCACCACCACCATGGCGTCCCATCCCTCCGTAGGTGTCAACAATGATCTTCCTGCCTGTTAATCCTGCATCTCCTTGGGGCCCACCTGTAACAAAACGTCCTGTAGGGTTTATGTGCATGACAACTTCTTTACTCATAAGATCATGAGGGATTACTGGTAAAATTACTTCTTCTATGATCCCTTCTCTTAGATCTGAATCTGATACATCTGGATCATGTTGGGATGAAACAACTATAGAAGTTACCCTTACAGGTTTATTGTCAATATATTCAACGGTCACCTGAGATTTTCCATCAGGACGGATGTAATTAAGTATATTTTCTTTACGGACTTGTGCTAAACGTTGGGTTAATTGGTGGGCTAAAGTAATTGGAAGGGGCATTAACTCAGAAGTCTCGGTACATGCGTACCCGAACATCATACCTTGGTCTCCTGCGCCTCCGGGATTTACTCCCATTGCTATATCAGGAGATTGTTTATCAACAGTGACTAATACGGCACTATTCTCAGCATCAAAACCATAATTTGGATTATTATATCCTATATCTGAAATAACAGTTCGAGCGATTTCCTGCAAGTTTGGACTTGCCGTTGTGGTAATTTCCCCAGCAATAATTGCTAAGCCGGTTGTTACAAGAGTTTCACAAGCGACTCTTCCATCTGGATCTTCAGTAAATATAGCATCAAGAACAGCATCTGAAATTTGATCTGCGATTTTGTCTGGGTGTCCTTCTGTAACAGACTCAGACGAAAATAAAAAATGACGACTCAATTAGGATCTCCTGTATTCATTGATTCCTCCTTATTTAACATTTGAAACACAATAGATTCCATGTATCCGTGATAGAAGAGCACTCCTGTGCATAACTAATTATACTACTCAGAAGTGCTCTATTGACTTAATAGAAACTATATAGTGTGTATCTCTGGTGGAATTACAGGTATTGTATTTTAAGTGAGACAAATGTGCTTAATTTTGAGAATCCCATATTCCTATTCGCTAAGGTTTTCCTCAGTCGTATCAGAATCATGTGAATTCTCACTGTCATCAGAAGAATCAGCATTTTCCGGACTCTGGCTCTCCTCTGTAGTTTCAGTTTCAGCAGAATCTTCAGAACTTTGTAGTTCCTCCACCTGTTCATCTGTTTCAGTCTCAGGTGTATCTGTTTGATCTGTTTGCTCTGCATCATCAGAAGTTAGTGTTTCCTGATGCTTTTCTGTCTCCTCAGAGGTGGTAAGATTATCGACGTTATTTCTCCCCATTTCCTGTTTCAATAAAGCGCCCATAATGGTTTCTTCTTCTTCAACAGGTTCAGGTTTTCTTTGTTCGCGTTGTGGAGTATGTCGTTGCCGTCGAGGTCGTTCTTGTTGTTCTTGTTCTTGTGGTGGATTCGCTGCCCGTTCTTGATCAGCAATAGCTGCTTTTAGACTTAATCCA
Organism: uncultured bacterium; assembly: GCA_964652195.1. Lineage (GTDB taxonomy): Bacteria > Poribacteria > WGA-4E > WGA-4E > WGA-3G > MSPOR6. The sequence continues at coordinate 82,323 of CAZZBB010000052.1, forward strand.
ATACGTCTTCCTTTAGGATCAAGGTTTATGACTTTTACATCAATTTCATCTCCAACAGATACTACTTCTTCAGGTCTCTCAATTCTTCGATCAGCGATCTCAGATATATGAATCAACCCGTCGATACCTTCTTCAAGTTTAGTGAAAGCACCAAAACTTGTGAGGTTAACAATCTGTCCGCGAACCACTGAACCAACTTTATACTTTTCTGGCACTTCGTTCCATGGATCAGGTTGGGTTTGCTTAAGTCCTAATGAAACACGTCGTTCAGAAGCGTCAATTTGTAGTACAACAACTTCTACTTCATCACCTTCCTTCAAGAATTCCTGAGGATTAGTTGTTCGATCAGTCCAAGACAGGTCAGAAGTATGTATTAATCCATCAATTCCTTCTTCAATTTCAACAAAAGCTCCAAAATTCGTAAGATTTCGGATACGTCCATTGATTTTAGTTCCAACAGGATATTTTTGTTCAAGCATTTCCCATGGATTTTCTTGTAACTGTTTTATACCTAAGGAAATCCTCTTATCTTCCTTAGAGATTTCAAGGACGATTGCCTCAATTTCATCACCTTTTGTAACGATCCGTGATGGAGCAACATTGCGTCGTGTCCAAGACATTTCAGAAACATGAATCAATCCTTCAACAGCTTCCTCAAGTTGAACAAATACTCCATAATTGACTATATTTACGACGGCACCACTAACTCTTGACCCAACAGCATATTTTTCTTCGACGTTTTCCCATGGATCATCAGTTTTCTGTTTTAGACCTAAGGAAATCTTCTCATTATCTTCGCCAATAGCAATTACTTGGACTTCTATCTCATCTCCAATAGTAACTATTTCTGATGGGTGGTTAATCCGTTTCCAAGCCATGTCGGTTTTATGGAGTAGTCCATCAACGCCGCCAAGGTCAACAAAAGCCCCAAATGCGGTAATATTCTTCACAACACCATTAATGAGTTGTCCTACCTCAAGATTCTTGAGAACTTCTTCTTTCTTTTCTGCCATCTCAGCTTCGAGAAATGCGCGTCGGGACAGAACAATGTTGTGCCGACGTTTACTCATGCTAATGACCTTCATCTGGAAAACTTCACCAATGTATTGGTCAAGATTTGAAATAGGTCTTAATTCAACTTGGGATGCTGGTAAGAATCCTCGTAAAGAACCAACGTATACTTGTAGTCCACCTTTAATTCTTTCAGTAATCCGTCCTTCAACAGGTGAACCACTTTCAAATGCTTCGGTTATCTCATCCCATACGAGAGTTTGATCAGCAATTTTCTTAGAGAGAACTATTTGCCCATCCATATCTTCTCGTCGGACAATATATACATCAATTTGATCACCAACCTGGACGGCCGGTAGATCATTTTCCTGTTTATCAAATTCGGCTGCAGGTATATACCCTTCAGATTTGAAACCGATGTCAATCATGACTTCATCACGGTTAACATCTACTACAGTTCCCTTTACGATCTCACCATCAGTAAAGGCTTTTAGTGAATTGTCATAGGCTTCTTCAAGAGATTCTTGACTCATTGCAGCCTGTTCTTCATCTGTATCTGTTTCTTCTTGAGAAGATGAATCATCGGATATTTCAGATTCGGTAGTATTTGCTACCTCCGGTGAATCATCTGATATGTCGGTATCTGTATCTTCTGTGGTAGGGGTATCGTCAGCTTGGTTTTCGGATGCATCACTTGCAGCTTCCACAGTTTCTGGTGTCTGTAGATTCTCATCTGATGTAGGGGTATCTGTGTCTTCTGTAGGAGGGTTTTCTTCAAACTGGGTATTGTCTTCAGTGTCGTCTGTTAAATCCTCTTGATCAGTTTCATCAGCAGCAAACTCCACCTGTTCGTTTTCATCTTCTGCAGAAGTATCATCTGTTGTCTCGTCTTGAACTTCTGTATCACTATTGGAAGTTTGGTTCATTGGTGCTGGTGTTTCCGTCTCACTAACTTCATCTTGCTCTGTTTCAGTTGTACCGTCAACTGTTTCTTCTTCTGTATCCACTTCAACAGTGGAATCATCTGTGTGGGTCTGTTCGTTATTCATTAAGATGTCTGGGTATGTTGTTAACGCAAACTCGCGTTAATTCCGCCAGTTCCTCCTTGTTTCGAAGTGCTGCTGGCACTTTCAGTCGCTTAATTATATAGTATATCACAATGTGCATTGATTTGCAACATTTTAAATCTATACTTAAAAGGGAGTAATAATATACATGATTAATGTATACAGTGGTGATGAAATGCCGTTAATGAATATGTTTGGTTCGTTTTTGGATAATCGAACACATGTTAATTCTATTACATCGAATTCACCTTATTTTGATGATTTAGTATAAATTGTGACTTAGTGAGAAATTTATTTTATGCACCACAACTAAATATCCTTGCCAATTATATGACAATAAACTATAATGATAGTATGGATTTTAGCAACGGTAGGTGATTATATATGGCAGAAACTGATTTAATGACGGTTCGTGAAAACGCAGATATCAAAATTATTGATGTGATGACAGACTTAAGCAGTTATGCAGCTTTGGATTTGCGTAAGATTCTTGAGGATCTTCTTTTAGAGAAGGTAGACAAGGTGGTTGTAAATTTCAGTGAAGTAAACCATATCAATAGTACTGCCGTAGGAACGTTAGTAGGAATTGCTAAACGTCTTCGTCAAAACGGTGGTGATTTGAAACTATGTCACTTAGGTCCTCCACTCACACGGACATTCAATCTCATAGGTGCATCCAGCGTAGTTGAGATATATGAAACAGAGAAAAGCGCACTGGCTGCATTTTAGTCGTATTCCAACATACAGGCAATAATCTATGGAAAAAGACTATATTGAGTTTAAACTGCCCAGTAATGTGTGTTATATTGAATCTGTAAGAGTGTTTATTGGGAAGTTGTCTGAAACACTTGGTTTTCCTAAGAAACGAACTGCTGACATTCAACTTGCACTTGATGAAATTTGTAGTAATGCTGTTATCCATGGTTCTAAGTCAGTAGAATCTGAAATTAAAATACATATTACTGTTGATAGGCGATTCTTAGAGTTGATGATTAGCGATGCAGGAGGGCATAATACAACGGATTGGTTCACACCAGAGAAACTCGCCGAGATACAGTCACAACGTACTCCCGAAGGTGAAGGCGGACACGGACTATACCTAATTGAATGCCTTTCAGATAGTCACAAACTCCAAGTCAACAAATTTGGTGGTACTGACGTTATAGTTCTCTTTAATAGGCCGAGTAATACTTATCAAGACGTACCTTGAACTACAATGAGAGTTAAATCGTCTGGATTATGAGAAGTGTCCGAAAAAGTACTGATGGATTGTGATATATACTCAATCAATTCCAACGGTTTTTCTATTTCACACGTTGATACAACCTCTTTCAACTGTTCAACAGTATATTCCTCACCTTTTGAATTCTTCACTTCATAAGCTCCGTCAGTATATAGGAACATTCGACTTGATGTTTCAAATGTATAGTGACAATTCTCATATTCTGAATCTGGATTGATTCCTAAACCATTTCCTGAATGTCCATTAGTGATAAGTGTACAAATTGAATCTAAATTACTTTGTAAGAATGGAAATGGATGACCAGCATTAGCACAAACCATTTCGTTTTTACTAAGATCAATTACCCCGCAGAAAGCTGTTGCGAACATAAATAGATGTGAACTAATCATATCGTTGAACCGAGTATTTAGTAGCTTTATAATATCGGCGGGATTATCATCAAGTTCATCTCTATGCTCCGAGAGTATTGTCTTTATAAAGACTGTGACGAGTGCTGCTGAAACCCCATGTCCCATGACATCTGAAATTAGAAACCCCATCCTATTTTCATTTATTTTCCATAAGTCATAAAAATCTCCGCCGACTGCCAGGGCAGGAGAGCAGTGTGAAGCAATTTCAAAGGCGCCAATTTTCTGTAGACCATTTTTTGGAATTAGGATTTCTTGTACATTCCGTGCCATTTGAAGTTCCGACTCCAAACGGGCATTATATTCTTCTAAAGTGTCATGATATCGTTTAATCCGTAGAAGGGACTTTATTCTTGCTAATACCTCGAAACTACTGAAAGGTTTTTCAATGAAATCATCTGCTCCTGCTTCTACAGCCTTTATCCTGTTCTCTTGTGTATCACGTAGAGCAGTGATCATAATGATAGGTATGAATTCAGTATGCTTATCAGCTCTAACCCTTTTAACAACTTCAAATCCATCTATTCTTGGCATATTGATGTCTAATAAGATGAGATCTGGAGCATCTTCTTTTATTGACTCTAATGCCTCTTCTCCATCACACGCAGTTCTAACCGAGTATCCTTGAGTTTGGAGTTGAATTTGAAGGATTTTTATGTTTCGAGGTTCATCGTCAACAACAAGAATATTAGCGGATTCTTCAGCGATCATGTTGTCTTCTTTTTAAGGTGGTGTTTTACACGTTCTACCAAGACATGCGTATCAATAGGTTTACTCAAATAATCATCGCATCCTGCCTTAAGTATGCGTTCTCTGTCCCCAGACATTGCTGCGGCAGTCAGGGCGATAATTGGAATATTACATAATTTTGGTTTAGACTTTATAAGCCGTGTCAATTCTTCACCACTTTTTCCTGGCAGTGCAATGTCCATTAGGATGAGTGATGGTATAGACGTTTCTAAATAAGATAGTGCTTCAGTAGCATCAGCAGATTCAACTACCTTATATCCTTCTGATTCCAGGACAATCCGTACTACTTTTCTATTTAATGCATGGTCTTCTATTACTAAAATTGGAACCGAATTACTATTCAAGTAGTACTCCTTACTTAATCAACAATGGTTATTCAAAGTTTTTCATAATAGTACTACGATTCTGGTAATTAGAGTAGAGGGTTGCAGGAATTACGAAATTCTTGAATTGGATCTTGATCTTTGAAGTCTAACTGTTTAAAAAATAGTATTTCTCTTAAGTTTGTTTAATTGGGATATTAAATGAAAAAGTACTTCCTTGCCCCTCTTCACTTGTCACACTTATTTCTCCTAAATGCAATTCAATCAACCTCTGTGTGAGTGCTAAACCGAGACCGGTTCCTCCATAACGTCTGGACTTTGATGTGTCAATCTGTGTGAAAGGAGCAAATAGTTTCATTTGATCTTCCTCAGAAATTCCTATACCTGTATCCGTAACCACAACGTACAAATCAGAGGAGGTCACCTTCAAATGTGTTGTTACTTTTCCATTATCTGGAGTAAACTTCACTGCGTTTGAAAGTAAATTATAAAAGATTTGTTTTACTTTGATTCGATCAGCTTCAATCGTTCCATTTTTAGGACAAGTCAAACTAAGTTCAATATTCTTTTTTATAGCTAAGGCATTTATAATTGCATTTACTTCTTCAACAGCGTCAAGAATAAGAAATTCTTCCAGTTGTAGAGACATTTTTCCAGCTTCAATTTTGGATAAATCAAGAATATCATTAATCATCTCCAGTAAATGCTGTCCACTAACTCGAATATCGTTTATGCAGTCTTTTTGTTCATCATTAACCGGACCGACAAGCTCATCTCTGAGAATTTCAGCGAATCCAATTATAGCATTTAGTGGTGTTCGTAATTCATGACTCATATTTGCGAGAAAATCGCTTTTTGCTCTACTTGCATATTCAGCGGTTTCTTTTGCATTCTGCATGGCTTGTTGTGCTTTTATACGGTCTGTATTATCAAGTGCCATACTAATGATAATTCGAGTTCCATCTGGTTGAATTCCAAGAAGAGATGAACTGAATTCCCAAATCTGTCTTTCTCCGGCTTTCGTAGTTATATCATATTGTGTTGGGTCGACCCGTTCTTTGTTTAAATTGACTTGAGTAAGATAATCCTGTATATCTTGACTCAATTCGTGATTTGCTTGTTCTAACCAGTTAGAAACCGTTGTCATTTCTTCAGGACTATATCCTGTTAGATCAGTCCATGCCCGACTGATGAGGATAATTTCACCATTTTCATCGTGAATCATTATCGGAAGTGGGGCATTAAGAACGGCTCGACGAAATCGCTGTTCGCTCTCTTGTAATTCTGTTTCAGCTTGTTTTCGTGCGGATATATCGGTTGATGTCATTAAATAACCGACCATTCTATCATCACGTATAATAGGACCTATACATGAAGCATACCAATTTCCACTAAGCCTTCCCTGGATTTCATATCCTGCTACTTCACCTGTATCAATTACCTTACGGCATGCTTCACGAAAACCCTCATGATGTTCTTCTGTTAGGAAGTCGAAAATGCTCTTTCCTACGACATCTTCAACTGTAACATCAACAGCAGGAGGAATTTTATTAATAAATTGTAGTGTGTAATTTAAGTCGAGAGTCGAAATTATATCTGGAGCACTCTCAACCAAAGAACGCCATTTAGCTTCAGAATCTCGGAGTGCTTGATCTGCAAGATGGTATTCGGTTATATCTCTTGAGATACCACATGTACCCTTAATTCGTCCACTTCTATCACGGATTGGTACTTTAGTTGTTGAGACCCAAGTATCTTGTGCTCCTGGCCATGTTTCTTTTTCCTGTTTAGCTTCTATAGGTTTTCCTGTCTCAATAACCGTTCTTTCATCCTCATATGCTTGATGGGCGTGTTCCCGTGTGAAGAAGTCAAAATCGGTTTTACCAATAGCATCAGATGGATCTTTAAGGCCAAATCGATTTGCAAGGGATCGACTAATCCGAATGAATTGACTGTCAATATCTTTAAAATATATGTGATCTGGATTATTGTCCATCAATGTATGGAGGAATTCGCTTTCCTGAGAATGCATTTCTGCTAATTGTTGGAACCTTTGTTCATTCTCACGGAGTTTATTCTTTATACTATTTGCTGCTGAAATATCACATGCAACCACATAATAAATGGACAGTTCACTGTCCATTTTTACGGACCAGCGAAGCCATTTATATTCTTCATTAACACAGTGTAGACGTACCTCAAAAGAGGCAATTGATGAATCGTCATTTTTTAGTTTACTGATCTGAGCAAGGGCGGATTGATGGTCATCGGTATGAACTAATTCGATCCAATTCCGTGAATGAAGTTCTTCTATAGAATAGCCGAGAGTATATTCCCAAGAAGGATTAAGAGGTATAAAAATGTTTTCAAAGGTAATAACGGCAAACATTTCCGATGACATCTGAAAAAAAGGGTGTATTTTTAGAGCTTCAATTTCAGGTGCCATGCGGTTCACCATTACTTCGTAACTAAAACAGCACGGTTGGCAAGTTTAACAACTGTTTGTGTAGTACTTTGAAAAACCATTTCATAAAGACGTCCATGATGGCTTGCACTGAGAGCAATTAAATCACAATCGTGATTTTCTGCGTTTTCCAAGATATTCGTTACCGTAAATCCAAGTGCAGTAAGAAATTCATTGTGCACATCGTAAAAGTGTAGATAGTCTTCCATCTGCTGTTTTATCTCGGATGCTTCTTGTGGAGTGTTTGAAAGTGCTAAACCTAATATATTAGACTTTGTTAACTCGGCAATTTCAGCGGATAGGGACAGAACATGATCAGAGTATATGTCTCCGCGATGAACAGTGAGTATTTTCCGTAATAGGGTACATTGTTCGTGTACAATTATAATGGGTTTTGTTATATGTGCAAGTACATCGTCAATCTGGCTTTGTATAAGTTTTAATCCGTGTGTTTTTATATCTTCTGGTAGACCGACAACGACTAAATCGGCAGAATGTGCTTTTTGGCATATCATTTGTCTGGGATTTCCAGCGACTGCTTCAATGTGATAATCCAAAAAATCATAGAGTGCACATTCCTTTTCAGTACGACTCAAAATGGTTTCAGCGACTTCTGTACTACCTCCGTGAGAACTGTCTTGAAAAAAGACACATGATAGGTGTGTACCTAAAAGAACAGCGAGTTGACCAGCGTAATCAAAGGCATTCCTTTCATAATCGGTATCACCTATAGAAACGAGGATATTCTTTATCATAATGTCCTGAAACCATTCCTACTGTTTTGGTTGATTAAGAGGATTCAGTAATGCGTTTACTGCATCCTCTTCGCTTTCAAAGTTTTGGAAAACCGTAATAAGTCTTGCCATAACTATTAAATTTTTTACATGTTTATTAACATTGATAACAGCTATTGATCCTCCACGTGGTTGTACATCTGTATATATTTTCATTATTGCCCCAAGACCTGAACTATCCATGCTTGTAACATCTTTGAAGTCAAAAACAAGGTTTGGAGGATCTTCCATTTTCTTGAGTTCTTGTTCCACAAGATCTGTCACTTCACTTATATGTGGGGCAATTATTCTCCCATCAAGTTTAAAAATCGTGACACCATCCCGTTGAGATTGTGTTATTGCCATAGGTCTATCCCCACATTCATTGGCTTGATGTAAATGTGTTTTAACTTTCGGTTGTCAATGCTGAAATAGCTTCATCTTCAGTATTGAAATGTTCAAATATACTTGCAAGACGACTCCGTACAATAAGATTCTTGATATTCTTACCTACATTGAGCACACCAACCCTGCCCCCTTTTCTGGTAATAGTTACATGAGCACCCATTAGCGTACCGAGACCTGAGCTATCCATCATATTTACTTTTTCAAAATCAATTAGAATTTTGGGTGTATCAGAAGCATCAACTTCTGTGGTAATTGTCTCTCGTAATTCAGATACACTTGTTCCCATTATTTTTCCAGCGGGTTCTAAGATTGATACACCGTCTTTGTGTCGGACTGTAGTTGCCATTTTTTACTCCTTACATTCAATGTATAATTATACGTTAGCAAGATAATTATAGTTCTAAATTATATAGGATGAGAAATTATATGTCAACTAAATGTTATAATCTTGATATGTACTTGCTCAAAATATTAGAGGTAGCTGGGTAAGAAAATGCATATTTTGATGTTTTTTGTCTTTTTAACCTAATCTGTAGGTCTTATTTTTTCAGAACTTTCCTTTTTAGAAATAAACTGACGTTTTTGTTTAGCTATTCTTTAGTGGGTTATATGCAAATTCAGTCTATAATCTAAACGATTAAACGTAATTGAAATGTGGATGTTTACATCCATTATAGGCAGGACTTACGCAGTTTTTAAGATTATTGAAGGATTAGAGAGTTGATGTTTCATGTAATCATCTAATAACCCATTTTAAGGTCATAAACTGTACTTGATGTCCTTTTGGAAACTTTTTGATGTGCACCCGTTTCCCTTGACGGATTCCTGTTTGACTCCTAGATAAATCTCTTACTTGTTGGTGCGGTTGTTCACCATCTGTATCATTCACAAGTCGATTACTCTTCAAGGGCATATAGTAAATCTTGGAAAGGCGTTCAATCGCTTTCATAACTTTCATTGACGCATACCAAGAATCCATCAGCACAGTCCGAAACGGGAGTTGTTTTTTGAACACAGCATTGTGCAACATATCCAGTAAATGGTCTATTTTGGTTTTACCATCATGATCTTTATCAAAAAGACGATAATCAATGATCCAATATTCGTGTGTCTTTGGATTGACATATAGACAGGTGACAATACCGATGCCGAGTACTACTTTTTTGTCGCTACCACTCCATTGAGAACGGAGCACTTCAATCTTTTTGGCATACGGTTTAGGAAGCACAACATCGTCAAACACTATGTATCCACCCTCATCATATTCAATGTCATCTTTTACGGATTTCCAAAGTTCACTTGAAGAAATGTCTTCATTTCGTAAAAAACGATTGAGTTGATCGTGGCTCCATTTCTTTGTATGATTCGCAAAATAGGTTTGTGTCCAATTCGTGAAACATGCTATCAAAAATTGACAATAATCGTAAAATAGGTTTTTCTGCTTTTGAGATTTTGTAAGTGTATTCATAATAGAATAGGATAACACAATTCAATAAAATTGCGTAAGTCCTAATGGGTTACAAATTACATGGTTGTAACCCATAATTAACGAGATAACTAATAATACAACCAAGATTATATTAACAGCTTATGTTAGTCACCTGATAGTATTGTTTGTTTTCACAAATGTCCATATTCTGTAGGAGCGATCTCCGGATCGCGACCCATTCTAATCGGGAATCGGAGTTCCCTCCTACATTTAAGACTGACAAGCGCTTGAAAACTAACGGAAATCAAACACAAAAGGACAAATATGTAAATTATTGTCATACTAAAATTTAACTAATACAGGCCGTAATTATAATTTCTCATTAAAAAAAGCTAAAGAATTCTGGGTTTCAAGTGATATATATATTATATAACATTTTAATTAAGGAGTGAAACTCATGATAAAGAAAATGTATTGGGGGATCGTAACCCTCATAATTCTAATCATCGGTACCGGTGTATTCTTGCTGATACGGAATACAGATACTGACCCAAAAGATGTCTATAAATACACCGAACCTGCAAGGAAAACACAAACCGAGACTGCAGAGAAACCGACTGCCAGACCAGGATACAAAATGGTGAAACATGATGACCACTGGCACGAAGTGCCAATATCTGAAACATCTGATACAGGACAACATGAACATGTTGCTGTAAAACCGAAACAAGCAATACGTTCTCAAGGTCGTCCTCTTAATATTAACTGGGAAGATCCGAAGTATCTGGACTGGACCGACCCTCGCACAGCGGAATCTTATCGCAACTACTACGGATTTGATCCACCCACAGAGACAGACTATTTCCAACCCGTTCAGGATAACTTTGGCAACTGGATCAAGCATTACCGGAATACGTCTGTTGTTGTGAAATACGGTAAACGGGTCGGTTTTCGTCCGACCGTTGAAGAGTTGGCACGTTACAAGCGACTGCAAACAGAATTGGCACTTGCAAAGACACTGATTTTAGATAACGAACCGATACTGCTCATACAATCGATTCAACATGAAATACGGGAACTCGTTGACAGCGCACAAGGTGAAATCCCAACCTTAGTTCCGCGTGAAGGCATTTATTACGGTGATAAGCAAACTCCAGAAATGCGTCGGATACGATGTGCTGAAGCGGATAGAGCCCTCTATAAGCGTATGGGCATTGAACATCTGTATGAATTTTATGAAGTTGATCCCTATAAGGAGATAAAAAATGACTATTGATTTTTGTAAACGAATCAAACCCTCTTTGATGTGTATCCTCGTTTTTCTGCTGTGTAGCATGTACATTCCTGCGTTAGCGGATGGTTTCACGGTAGATCATGTTACAATCAGCTCGAACCCTACAGATGGTACCACCTACAACGGTGATCGTAACATCGCCAGTGACACCAAGCGCATCAAGACCGAAATGTGGGATCCTGAGAAAGTGCCACCACTTATTACCTATACCATAAGTGCTTATGCCAAGGGTCCTGGTAAGTTGACGCTCTATTTAGGGCTTGGTGCGCGTACACTGGTTGTGGGTTCCTGGACAAGCGGTTCCCCACTGAACGATGGTGCAGGTACATACGAATTTTATACCAATCGTCTGAATGAAGACAATTACGATTTTGAAGGTGGTTATGATCCGCCGTATGACGATCAATGTGTTCCGTTTCTGAACGCAGGCTATCAATCTGAGGTTGTTGAGAGTATGAATAGTACGTTAAGTATTGATGGTGGGTATGCGACGTTCAGCGGTATAGACACGCATGTTGGTGGTGCGAATACCACTCAGAAGAAGTTGGAGGCGAGTGCGGGTTGGAAAGCAGTCGGTGTGGATGCTGGCTATGCGTCGAGTTCTACAGAAAGTTGGATCTACCGTCCGGGTGCGACGAGTGAACCTGTGCCGCAGCCCTCGCTCAGTCTGAGTAGTAGTTTCTCTGTAGATTTAGATGATACGTTGGTTTCTGGGTCTGTCCAAAATCCACCCCCTGAACCATGTGTCCCTTGTGCTGGCTGCGGTGAGTATATGGATCCTTCTAACGAGTTTGCGCACCGACGGCGGTGCTGGGCACCGAAACACCAGAATGACATGGAAGTAGTGCATTACTATATCTGTGTACCGGAGCAAGTTGAGTAACACAAGGAACGCACTTGTGGCAGGTGGGGGTGTGGCAAAAAATACCACAACTGTTCTCCGGATGATCCGATCTGTAACTGGTGGCCCTGGGAACATAGTGATGCAAGTATTGCCAGCACAAGCGATTCACCGGGGTTATCCCCTGCCGATGGTTCTTATGCTGCAAGCCTCGGTGGGTCGACCACTGCGAATCTGACTACATCTGTCCCGTATGACACTGTCTACTGGTATGTTTTAAAACCGTGGCAGAGCGGTAATTACGGGACAAACGAAGCTACGGATTTTGGAGATGGTTTGACCAACACCGCCTCGTTTGGTTACACGTTCCCCAGTGGCTCGATGCATACCGGGTCGTACAAGATCACAGCGTATATTTATACGGGGAATGACAGTGTTCAAGAGTATAATTACACCGTCGCTGTGCAGTAACTAACAGTGAATCTTAACCTTTACAGGCAGATATCCTTTATTGGGTATCTGCCTTATGATACCTACTTTCCGGATGCTGAAGCACTACAACCAGGACCTAAAAGCACAATATCCACTGAGGTTTGGTTAACTGCATCATAAAATAGAAGAAGGCTTGAGACAACGATTAGCCAACTTACGCACCAGTTCAATGATTGTCGTATACGCGCCCGTTTCCATTGGGGTAGGCTGACATGATGCAGCAATAAGTTCGGAGGTCTTACACTCGGAGTTTTCTTGAACCAATGTTTAGGACGAAAGTTGATGGCATTAAAGGATGTTGTCTACGCATAAAACTTACAGAATGGTATTTTATGTATTACACAAAATTAATTTGCACAAGTCGTTAGTTTATATCTATGGTTCTATCAAAATTTAGAATTTCATTGTTAATAGAATTACAGTTAGATTCGTATTTTCACTTGTAAAGCTCCGTAGAAATGATTATACTTAAAACACTATTACATTATCTCAAAGAAAGAAACTAAATGTATTCAGTTGACAAGATAAGAATAAAAGATCTACCAAAAGACGAACAACCACGCGAACGACTCTATAAACTTGGTCCATCTCAGTTAAAAACTTCTGAACTTATAGCCCTTATATTAAAAAGTGGTTTTAAAGGTACAACAGCTCTTCAACTCGGTGAACAGATCCTAACTACTTATGATAATGATCTTAAACGAATGTCAGAGAATAGACCCAAACAGTTTGAGTCAGTAAAAGGAGTGGGATCCGCCAAAGCAGCACAATTGGTCGCTGCATTTGAATTAGGCAGACGTTTAGCAAAATCACATTCCGAACGAATTAAAATAGGGTCACCAAAGGATGTCGCTGATCATCTGATGCCAATTATGCGCGACCTACGTAAAGAGGTCGTTTGTGTAATGTGTCTTGATACGAAAGGTGGGGTGGCAAGTCAAGGAATTGCTGGAGACACCGACAATGAAGTCAGTTGGGGTAAGAAATTATCAGAGGAAACTGTGTTTGAAGGCACACTAAATGCAAGTGTTTTCCACCCACGTGAGATTTTCAGATTTGCTATTGAGGAATCTGCAAATTCTATAGTCCTTGCCCATAATCATCCATCAGGGGATCCACAACCGAGTCAAGAAGACATTCGTGCTACAAAACAACTGATTGAGGCTGGTAATTATGTTGGTATTAAAGTATTAGATCATATAATAATTGGTGATGGTATCTTCTATAGTTTAAAGGAAGAAGGTGTTATTTAGGGGCACGTTGCCTTAATACCTCATATAATAATACACCAGCAGTCACAGATACGTTCAAAGAACTGATTTGTCCCATCATAGGTATATGCACCATATAGTCACATTTCTGTTTAACCAATCGACGTATTCCCTGACCTTCATTACCTAAAACAAGACATAGTGGTACTGTAAAATCAGCCGATGTATAAGGCTGATCCGCATCAACAGATGCACCTACGACCCAGACACCTACATCTATTAGTTTTTCTATTGTTTGTGCAAGGTTTGTCACCTTTGTTATTGGTGTATTTTCTGCCCTACCAGCAGCTGCTTTATGTACTGCGGGTGTCATTTTCACTGCATTGTTTTTAGGTATTAACACAGCATCTGTTTGGGTAGCGTTTGCTGTCCTGAGGATCGCCCCGAAGTTTCTTGGATCTTGTATCTGATCTAACATCATAATAAGCGGAGGAACATCTTTTTTCTTCTTGATCTCTTCCATCAAAACCGAAAAATCTGTATATTGAAATTCACTAATGTCAGCAATTACACCTTGATGGTTTGTATGATATCTATCAAGTTTGCTTCTCGAACAACGTTGGCAGGGAATTCCTTTTTTCTTTGCTGCTTTAACGATTTCTTGAAGACGTGGATGCTGGTTGTCTTTAGCAACCCAAATTTGTTCTATAGTACGTGTATTGCTTAAGATCGCTTCGATGACAGGATTTCTTCCGACAATTCGTTCGAGCATTGTGTTACCTTAGTTATATAGAAACGAGTAGATAAATCTTAATTTCCACGGACAAATTTTACATCTGGACCCCGAGGTGTTATTTTAATATCTGGGTCATCCTCCTGACATTGAACACAGGTTATGTCTCCAACGTTGGCATTTTCCATACGAGGAGCCAGTTTACCTAATTTAAAGACAAAACTTATCATTTCATCAGCATCTATTTTCTCCTCACAATTTCCGCATTGAATAACTTCCCCTTCTTTGAGTTTGGCTAATAATTCTGATGCTTTCATGTTACTTAGTCTCCTTAGTAATTAATACTATATAGTTCATTTATAGTATTTGTCTATACATACTTAACTAACCCTTCTTTACTGGAAGCAAAACTATATTAGAATGAACATAGTAAGAACAATTTCACTATCCCAGAAAATAGCGTTCTTTCTTTTTTGCCTGTTTATATTCTTCATAAGCTTCTTTCGCACTATCTACATCTGATACTTCTGCTACTGGCACATCCCACCAAGATTCATATTGTGGTACGCTAACATCATAATCTACATCAATTGTTACTACCGTTGTAATCGTAGCATCACGGGTTTCCTGTAATGCGGACTTTAGGCTTTGAACTGTAGTTGCTTCTATGACGTTTGCTCCAAGACTTTTTGCATTTGTAGCTAAATCCACCGGTAAGAAATCTCCATGTAATTCACCAGAATTAGGATCACGATAACGAAATCGTGTTGCAAAGCCCTGAGCCCCCGTAGCTTTAGATAAACCGCCGATACTACTATGTCCGTTGTTGTTAATTAGCACTATAATCAGTTTATAATCTTCTTGTATAGAAGTAATAATTTCTTGTGCCAACATAAGATACGATCCATCTCCTACAAGTACATATACATCACGGTTAGGATCTGCCATTTTTATACCCAATCCACCTGCAATTTCATACCCCATACAAGAGTATCCATATTCCAGATGGAATTGTTTAGGATTACGAGTACGCCATAGTTTATGCAGATCTCCAGGAAGACTACCAGCAGCACAGACAATGACATCTTCAGGTTTTGAAAAGTCGTTGACTACACCAATTACCTCGCTTTGGGCAGGTAAAGGGTGATGGTTTATTCGGTATAAACGTTCTACCTCTTCTTCCCATTCTTCTTTATAAACAGAAATACGATTTGTATAATCTCTATACACTTTATAATTTTTTAATGCATTAGTTAATTCTTTCAGAGTTTCTCGTGCATCTGCTACTAATGGAAGTGCTGAATGTTTAGCGGCATCAAACTCAGCGATATTGATATTTATAAATCGAACTTCAGGATTTTGGAATGCAGTTTTTGAGGCAGTGGTAAAATCACTTAATCTTGTACCAATTGCAATCACTAAATCAGCTTCACGGGCGAGTATATTTGCTCCAGGTGTCCCTGTAGCACCTATAGAACCAAGATTATTAGGATGATCATAGTTAAGTGAACCTTTTCCGGCAAATGTTTCCCCAACCGGTATACCTGTTTGTTCTACAAACTTTGCTAAGTGTTCAGTTGCCTCACTATATATGACACCACCGCCTGCAATTATTACCGGTTGTTTACTTCGTGAAATCCAATCTATTGCGGTCTTAAGTAAATTTGTGTCAGGGCGAGGTCTTGGAATGGTATATACCCTTTTTTCAAACAACTGTTCTGGATATGGATACGCTTCTGCTTGAACATCTTGTGGTAATGCCAAAGTTACAGTACCGGTATCAACCTGAGAAGTGAGTACACGCATTGCCTCAGGTAAAGCAGTAATTATTTGTTCTGGACGGTTAATACGATCCCAATACCGAGAAATTGGTTTAAAACAATCATTTACAGAAATATCTTGAGAATTAGGGGATTCTAACTGTTGTAACACTGGTGCCACTAAGCGAGTTGAAAATATATCTCCAGGTAAGAGTAACACAGGCAAACGGTTTATTGTTGCTCCTGCAGCCCCTGTAAGCATGTTGGTTGCCCCTGGACCAATTGATGTAGTACAGGCAATAGTACTTAGACGATTACTCATTTTGGCATAAGCAGCAGCAGTATGTACCATGGATTGTTCATTACGTGTCTGGAAAAACCGGAAAGAATCAGAATATTGGTGTAAAGCCTGTCCTATTCCTGCTACATTCCCGTGTCCAAAAATACCAAACATTCCAGCGAAAAAGGCTGTTTCTTTTCTATCTCTCTCAACATATTGCTGTGTGAGATATTGCACAATAGCTTGCCCCATAGTTAGTTTTCGAGTTTTCATATAATTTATCCTTATTATAGTTCTTGAAAATACGTTAAAATTCTTCCCGTTGTGCAATAAAGTCATTTACCTCTTCCATAGTAGGCATAAAGTTTGCGCATCCATGTCGTGTAACAACTATTGCCCCCGTAGCATTACCAAGTCGTGCTGCTTTTCTCCAATCCCATTCATTTAAGATACCATAGATAAATCCACTGGCAAATGCATCTCCTGCTCCGAGTGTATTATATATCTCAACGGGATATGGTGGAGCATGAATAACATCGCCAGATTTCAGATGTAATTCTGCACCATCACTTCCGCGCTTAACTACAAGTGTTTCTGGGCCTGATACAAGCATGTTAGCAATCGCTGTATTCAAATCTCCATGAATATTTGGGTTTGAGATTTGAGAGTGTTCAATTGATATATCAGAGATACTGGAAAGTGATGTTGCTTTTATTTCTTCTTCAGTACCAATCACAATATCTATATTATGTAAAGTATTCCGAATACTTATACCGTAAGCCCGTGGGTCATGCCATTGATCCGCACGAAAATCTAAGTCCAGAAACACCAAGCGTTCCAATTCTCTTGCTTGTTCAATAGCAAATAATGTAGCGCTTCGACTCGGCTCTTTACTAAGACCCGTTCCGGATATAAGTATAGCACGGCTATCGGCAATCGGAGATGCAATTACATCATCAATCGTGAGTTCAATATCTGCACAATTATCTCTGTAATATATTAATGGAAACCGATCTGGTGGTTCAATCCCTAGTACAACAGCACTGGTACGGTAACCCTCTTTAGTAACAATATACTGGGTTTCCACACCTTCCTTATTCAAGAACTTGATAAGAAATTCACCAACCGGATCATCCCCAATCGCTGTAAGTAGTACAGAATTCAACCCCAGCCGTCGAGTACCAACACTGATATTTGTAGGACATCCTCCTACAAATGCACCAAAACTTCTGATTTCTGGGAATGGACTTCCAACGTCATTAGAATACAAATCTATGGAACTTCGTCCAATTGTGAGAATATCATACATTCGGTGTTCTACTAATTAAGTGGGGTTAGGGTAATTTGGTCAGGATTAATCTGGTTGTTCCTTAGCTCATTTATTGAGTGTTTCGAAGATATAATTAGATTTAGAATAAAAGGCAATTTCAGTAAGGGAAGGATTATTCCTCATAAGATTCAAAGTTTTCTTCCCAAATTATATCCACAAGTTTTTGCGCTTCAATAACTGCTTTTGTAGGTCTTTCCAATTTCTCACCAATTGATAGGATTAACATATAGAAATCATAGGCAGATTGAATTTCACCATTGATATGTGCACTTTCAGCAGCATTGAAATAACATACAGTTGCTGCAGATTCACATTTTTCAACATCTATAGGGAGTTGGGCATATTGATAATTATCCGCTGCAAGAATGTAGGATTTTCCTGCGTCAAACCATATACGCTGCATTTCAAGTTGTCGTGCCAAATGTAGGTAATATGCAGCCCCATTTTTTGCATTCTTTTTTGCTTCTCTATTTCTATTTGCTGCTGCATAAGCAAAGCGTGCCCGGGTATAGCAGTTTGCAACAAGTTCAATTTCGCCTAACCGTATAAAACGTTTGGCATACCTGGAATAAAATGAACCAAGTTTTTTATATTGCATAATACAACGTTTCATATTGTATTGTTGTGTATATATTTGGGCTTGTTGATAAATATATGCTGCTTCCTCTTCATGGGGATATTGTATATCTTCATGAACTTTATCTAATAGAAATTCTGGAGAAGCTTCTTCAATTAAAGCACGATAATTTCTTGCTGGTTGTACAGTTTGGAATGAACTATGTTTCTTGTTTGATTCTTCATTTGATAAATCCCCTCCAAATTCTGAGTCGGTTTCATTCTTTAAACCAATATCTGTAGGGGTATCCGGAGTAGATAATAAATCTTGAAGTCTATCTCTTTCATCTTTAGCCAACTCAGCAATTATCTCAGCAAGTTCTTGTATAGTCCTCTCCTTTTTTATTGGAACAATTTCACTCATTTCCTTAAATAGAGAATCTGCTTGTTTAACAAGATCATTATCTTGTAAAGATAGTTTGTGTGCCTTATTTAGTTCTGTAAATGTACTTTTTAAGTCCTTATTATGTGCAAATCCCATAGCTTCTGTATAATGTTGTCTGAGTCGTATTTTTAGGCGTTCTCGATTATCTCTTTCAGCTCGATTCCGTTTTTCAAAGAACAAATTCTGATTTATCCGTTCGGCAATATCTATCTCTAATCGGAAGGTATTTCTACATCGTTCAAGTGCACTGGCTAATTCGGTTTCAGGTGAATTAGAACTTTGTGCAATGAGAATAGAAGCTTGTTGCTCATATTGCCAACGGCGTATCCGATCAAGTTCATCATACATCTCAGTCGCTGTCTGAAACCGTTTATCAACATCCCGATGAAGAGCTTTCAGTGCAAAATGTCTGAATTCTTCAGGACATTTTTCCAGATTTTCTATTTCTCCTGATGCTTTTTTTCTATCTATTACATCTGCTTCACCAGAAAAAGGGAATTGTTTTGTTAATGCTTCATACAAGACTAAGCCGGTTGCATATAGATCTGCCCGATAATCATAAGCACCGTAATGTTGTTCTGGTGCCATATAGCGTCTTGTACCCGTCATAGTTACAGCAAATTCAGTTGAATCCCCAAAAATACGGGCAATACTAAAATCAGCGATTTTAGCTTTTTTTTCATTAGTCAGTAGAATATTCTGTGGTTTTATATCTCGATGTAAGATATTGTGGGCATGTGCAGCTTTTAATCCATTACAAATATCCACACCAATATTTACGACCTCGTTAAGTGTTAATGCTCCTTGCTGAACGAATTTATGTAGGTTCATTCCTTCAATATATTCCATGACTATCCATGCAAGACAGTTATCACTACCTGGTTCAACCGTATGAATTGAGACAATATTTGGATGTCCACTGATATTAGACATTGCTTGAAGTTCAGTTAACAAATACCGCATTCTGTCTTCAGGATAAGCATCTTTTGCAAGTGCTTTGATAGCAACAGTACGGTTTGTCATTTCTTCGCGGGCGCGAAATACAGACGAAAAGCTGCCTCCACTAAGATATTCAAGCAGCCTATATTTACCTAATATTAGTTCGTTTATTTTCATATCTGTATGTTTTGAGCAAAGTCTTATACAAAAGAAGTATAGGATATATTGGAACTATTAATGAAATTACCAAAATACATAGGGACTGTCAACGTTAAAGTCTAAAAACATACAAATTCAGAATTCATAGAGATTATCAACGACAAGTCAATAGTTGTATCTATGAATTGATAAATTAGAGACGTGTCTACAGAATATAATGTTTAGATTATCTTGAAGAATTAACAGCAGATACTAATTCTTTCGCTCTTTGTGTGAGTTTCTTGAAATCTCGAGACTCTATGATGGTATTACTAACAAGAGCACTTCCGACCCCCAAAGCAGCTGAACCCGCCTTGATAAAGTCTGCTGCATTTTCAATGTTGATACCCCCAGTTGGAATAAGTGGAATTTGTGGTAAAGGGGCTTTTATGTCTTTGATATAGGAAGGACCAACACCACTTGATGGAAACACTTTCACATAATCAGCACCTGTTTCCCATGCATATAGAATTTCTGTTGGTGTGAATGCACCAGGTATCACAACTTTGCCATAGCGATTACAAGTATCAATCACATCATTCTTAGTCACTGGACTAACAACAAATTCAGCCCCAGCAAGTATGGCTACTCGTGCGGTTTCTGCATCGAGTACTGACCCAACCCCAATTAGAACTTCATCGCCTAAATATTTAGATACTTCTGTTATCACACTTAATGCTCCTGGAGTGGTCATAGTGATTTCTATTACATCAACACCCCCATTTTTAATTGCCTCTGCAGTTTTAATAAGTTCATTTGAACTATTCGCGCGGATTATTGCTACTATACCACTTGCCTCAATACGTTGCATCTGTTCAAGCTTTGTCATAGACTGCCTCAATTGTTGTACTTATAATATCACCTATGAATTATTGTAATTGAATTGCATACTCAATTGCCATAAATAACTATCTATTACCCAAATTTGACTTGCTATATAGTCTAAATTGTGATAAGATTTATCTAATTATACAGAATGATAGTAATCATGCTATAAAAATACGACAGAAAAGAGGTTAGATTCCGGACGACTTTCTATGATCGTCCACAAAAGAGAATGGAAGTTCCACTACTACCTTATCTGATTGGATTGGTAGGTTTACTCTTACTCTCCGGCTTTTTCTCCGGATCTGAAACTGCTTTATGTGCCTTAACACGTGTGCAGATTGAGAAGATACGACTTGATCGGGGAAAATCTTCCGCAATTGTCAATTTTGTAGAAAATCCACGTCGTTTATTTATTACTGTCCTCCTTGGTAACAACTTAGTAAATGTCACTTTTGCGATACTAATACTCCGTCTTGTAAAATTAGTATTTTCTGAATCTTCACCAACCATTTCTTCTCTATTAGCACTACTATTTAGTGTTCTACCCATGCTCATCTTTGGTGAAATGGCACCGAAGACCTTTGCCATAAAACATGCTGAGACCTTTGCAAAAATTACTGCCCCTTCTTTATGGCTGTTTTCTATTCTTATCTCACCTTTACGTGGGTTATTACGGATTATAATTGATAAACTTATCCCTATCTTTGGAGGACAACCCTCACCACCTGAAGAACTAACTACTACAGAATTGCAAGAGTTCCTGAATACCTATCATGATGATACACTGCCGCCTGATGAACGTGAAATTGCAAGTAATATTCTACAATTAAGAGATATAGAAGCAAAAGAGATTATGGTTCCAAGAACCGAAGTCATGGCTGTTCCTACAACAACTACGATTCAAGAGACATTAACCCAGGCAAAAGAATCCGGTTTTTCGCGTATTCCTGTTTATAGAAATCAAATTGATGAAATTTGTGGAATATTCCATGTAAAGGATTTCGTACCATGGCGGAATGAAGATATCAGTTCACTTACAATTGATGAGTTTCTTAATTTGCGTGTTAAAAAACCTAATATTACATCGAATGCCCCTTTACTCCGTGAACCTGTTATAGTGCTGGAAACCCGTAAAATAGGTATGTTATTGCTTCAACTAAAAAATGAAAAGACAAAATTCGCTATTCTTTCTGATGAATATGGTGGATTTTCAGGAATTGTCACGACTGAAGATATTGTGGAAGAGGTTGTAGGTGATATAGTTGATGAGCATGATAAAGACGATTCACAAAGTGAATACATAAAACATTCGGAGAATCCGTTAGTGATAGAGACCTCAGGACGCATGAGTATCCGTGATCTGAATCAATTATTTGAACTTAAGCTCCAAGAAAATGCCGCGGATACTATTGGTGGTTATGCAGTTGAACTTTATGGACGTTTTCCAGATGTAGGTGAATCCAGCATTGACGAAGGTGGAATAGAATTCGAAATTACCGCTACAGAAGGTAATATCATTACAGGCTTAGTAATTCGCGCCCCACTACTTGATGAAACCAAAATAGAAATATAAGTACGGACTATACCTTGAAAACACTTTTCATATCAATACTTTTATTTGGAGCAGGCAGTTCAGCTTCCACAGTAATAATAGTTGGGTCATTTGTATTTGCTGTACTTCTTTGTCTTGTGTTATCTGCTTTTTATTCTGGCTCTGAAACTGCTCTTGTATCTGTCAATAAAATTCAGCTTAATGAGTTAGTTGAATCAGATGATTCAAAAGCAAGAATTGTACATAAGCTTGTAGATTCACCGAGTAAGATGTTGGCACTTACCTTAGTCGGTACAAATCTGGCAAATGTACTGATTTCTCAATTCGGTGATCAATTAACTGGCTCCTTACTTGAGGTTTCAGATAATATACAGTTTATTATATCTACAGTGTATGTGACCATCCTATTACTAATTTTCGGAGAGATTTTACCTAAAACTATATTCCGTGTACAAGCAAATAAACTTGCATTACGGTACGCGTATCCCTTACGGATTTCAGAGTATATATTAGCCCCTCTCATCTACTTTGTACAAACTTTGACGAAAGGGATTGTTGGAATCATAGATAGAGGATTAAGCTCCCCGAATATTGATGCCGAGCGTGAGGAGTTACGTTTACTGGCAACTATGGGGGAACAATCTGGGAATTTGCTTCCTGAACAACGTCAAATGATTCATCGTCTGCTCAATTTTCAAAATAGGACAGTAAGACAGGTGATGGTTCCACTCGTCGATATTGTGGCTATTGATCAGAATACAAAATGTGAGGAGTTTTTGAAGGTGGCAGCTGAATCGGGTTTTTCAAGAATACCAGTTTACGATGAACGGGTATACAATATTATCGGTATTGTGAATTTATTAGATGTCATTTATACAGAGAACCAATCTGAGACTATTGAACCATTTATACGAAAGGAGCTTCATTTAGTTCCTGATTCAAAGAATATCAATAGTCTACTAAAGGAAATTCAAAGTACTCAACATACGATGGTATTTGCTGTTAATGAATATAGCGGAATTGTTGGACTGGTGACGGTTGAAGATCTAATTGAAGAAATTGTTGGAGAATTTGAGGATGAACGTGATGAACCGGATGATATTCGTCTAATTGCACCGAACATAATTGAATGTGCTGGAAGGACTGAAGTTGAATTGTTGGAAGAACATTACGACTTTAAAGTTCCACAAGGAGATTATGTAACAATAGCAGGTTATATACTTGAAGAAACTGGAAGTATCCCTGAAGCTGGTACTGAATTAGACAATAAAGATATCGTGATAACTATTTTACAAGCAGATTCTCGGGCTATACGTAAAGTGCAAATTAGGAAACGAATTGGACGCTTCAATATCAAGGCAAAGAGTTAGTCAGATACATCTAAATTATTGGTTGTAACATTCCTTTGCTTAGATTTAACAGAGGAGTTATAAAATACCGAGCGGCGGTGTAACAGTAATTTCCTCTGTAACCATTCCAATCGGCTGTTGACATATAGATAATACAGTTTCTGCTACATGTTCTGGTTGAAGCATCTTATCAAAATCAGGATGTTGGGGTATATCATCCCAGAAAGGTGTTTCAACAGACCCTGGTAAAACTGCTGTCACACGAATATTCTGTTGTCTTACTTCTGATGCTAACACCTTTGTTAACGCAAGTGCCCCTGCTTTTGCAGCACAATATGCAGATGAAGCTTGAAAAGTTACTTTCGCTGCGATTGAAAGTACATTGATGATTTGTCCATCACCTTGGGAAATTAGTGTTGGGAGTGCATGTTTTGTACAAAGGAAAAGCCCTTTTAAATTAGAATTTATGACACTATCCCAATCAGAGACACCAAAATCTACGACATTGCCAAAGACTCCACTACCAGCATTGTTGACCAGAATATCCAATTTCTTATAAGAATCCAGTGTTCTTTGAATAAGTAATTCTACCGAATTACTATCTGTAACATCTGTTGGTACAGATAGTGCATCTACCCCCTTCTTTTTAAGTTCATCTACTACTTTTTCAAGAGTGCTTTGAGTTCGTGCTGCAAGAACTACTTTTGCACCTGATTCACCTAAAGCAGTAGCTATTGCCTTCCCTATACCTTTAGATGCACCGGTAATAACCGCTACTTTTCCATCAATATTATCTTTTAACTTATTTCTATTCTCAGATGACATCTTGGTTTCTCATGTATCGTGATGGAAAGTTGAAAATACTATCTTACGAAATCATTTTCAACTTAGTTGTTTCTGATTATACCCCTTGTACAGATCTCAAAAATTCTGAACGTGTAGAACTGTCATAACGGAATGTTCCTCTCATTGCATTTGTAGCCATGCTTGATGTCTGTTTTTCCACTCCGCGTGCCATCATACACATATGTTGTCCTTCCATGACAACACCAACACCAGTCGGGTCTATCGCCGTTTGTATTGCCTCTGCAATCTCTCGGGTTAATCTCTCCTGAACTTGTAATCGTCGTGCAAACATATCGACAATTCGAGGTATTTTACTTAAACCAATAATTCGCTTCCGTGGAAGATAACCTACATGACATTTTCCCCAAAATGGGAGTATATGGTGTTCACAGAGACTATAAAATTCTATATTTTTGACGATTACCATTTCGTCAAAAGTCTCATCAAATATAGCGTTGTTTAATATCTCATCAAGATTTTGTGTATATCCACTTGTCATAAATTCTAACGCGTTTGATGCGCGCTGTGGAGTTTTCAATAGACCTTGACGTGTCGGATCTTCTCCTATATTTTCAAGAATCTGTGTATAAAGAGTTTCTAAATCTAAAGAGCTATGTTTGGATTGAAGAGAAAGACTTGGCTCTGCTTCATGTTTATCCATCATGATAAGAGGATTCTCCATAATAATCAAAATGATTTCTGGGTGTTTCTCGTAAACGTAGACGGTGTAAAACAGTCGGTTTTAAATTTGGTTGTAATACATTCCAAAGTACTTTAACAAAATTCTCAGATGTTGGATTGAGTTCTTTGAATTCCATTGTGTCAATGTTAAGATGTTTGTAATCAAAACGGTTCATAACATGCTCTTCAACCACCTCATCAATCAAACCCAATTCAACAACTAAACCAGTTTTTTCATCTACATCTCCTTTTATAGTGATTTCAAGAACATAGTTATGTCCATGTCCTGCGGGGTTATTACACTTCCCAAATACCTCACGATTTTCATCATCAGAAAGATATTGGCTGTTTAGTCGATGTGCTGCACTAAACTCATAGACTTTGGTGAGATATACCATAGAATCCTTACCATAATAGTCCGTAAATTGTTCAGAACTTTCATACAAACGCACCTTGTGGAGTAATCCACAAGGTAGAAAATTGATGAGTCGTTGCCATATTTCAATTGTTATGTTTTCACATGTAGGAATTAAGTTTGGATTCTTTGCAAAAACAGGATGCTGACTGTTCAGGTGTTTGTGATCATAATTTGCATGTATTTCATTTTTCAACAATGCATCTAAGTCGGTTAAATTGATTACCATTCCATCATCGGAATTTATATCACCTTTTACCATTACCTCAAGGATATAATTGTGGCCATGACTATTCGGATTTGCAGCTGGACCGAATAACTCGTAGTTCTCATCATCCGTTAATTTAGGAATCCTATTATAATGAGAGGCTTCGAAAGCTGTTTGCCTGGTCAAGTAGTACATCTGTTTGGCATTAATTTAATTGAGGCCAATGGTGAACCAGCAAATATCTTACTCAAGTCTACTAATCAGATAAACAAAAACAAGGGCTGCAGTGATTCCTGTTCCAGATCTTAGACCGTATTCTGTCCATCGTGTCTGTAAAAATACAGATTCAGATTTATATGCTGCCACATATTTTTCCACATATTCAGGTGGTTTTCCAAGTAAACCCTTTATTTCATCTACAACTACTTCTGGTGGAGTCTTTGCTGCTTTTGTCACCTGATCACCACCTACGATCCATGAGAAAATACAACCGTTAATTAATCCCTCAACAAACCATTTTGTTCGAGGAACATCTCGTTGTGCATCTTGTTGTCCCAACTGTTGAGGGGTTAATTCACAAATGGCAGGAACCGGTATGAGAATGATAGTGATTAACATCAAAATATATATGAATCTCATACCATTGCCATTAACTGGAATTTCATTTATGTTGGAGTTTTTAACTCACTCTGCACAGATTCATACTGAACAGTCATAACCCATTCTCCTGTACCTCGTATCTGTATATTGCACTTTTTCAACCATTCAATAAGGGTTTGGCTGTCTTTTGCTTCCCATTCACAAACCATTCTGCCTGATAAAGTATCACATAACACACGAAGATTACTAACATCGTCGTTTGCCTCATCCTTAAATCGTTTGAGCAAACGTACAACATCTTGTCGTGTCATACATGCAATAGCATGAGTTGTAAGAAATCTCATATTCTAATGTCTCGGTAATCATGAAATGAGAACATTTTCTAATCTTTGTAGATTCAAACTAATCTCGTGCGATAGGTGCGCCAACCAGATTACCCCATTCTGTCCAACTACCATCATAGTTGCGTACTTTTTCATATCCGAGTAGATACTTCAACACGAACCATGTGTGGGATGAACGTTCCCCAATTCGACAATAAGCTATCGTCTCTTTGCTATCATCAACGCCTGCCCCACCGTAGATGGACTGTAGTTCGTCATGTGATTTAAATGTACCGTCTTCTGCGACAGCTGTTGCCCAAGGAATATTAGCAGCACCAGGAATATGTCCACCTCGTTGTGCTGTTTCACTCATACCTGGAGGAGCAATGACTTCACCCGAAAATTCTGCAGGAGAACGCACATCTACAAGATTGACAATATTTTGTTCAAGTGTTGGAAGCACAGTATCCTTTGTCGCACGAACATTATCATCAGGAAATTTGGCTTGATATCCAGTACTTGGATAGGAAGGAACTTCAGTTACAAGATCTCTCCCTTCATCAATCCATTTTTGACGGCCACCATTCATTACCTTTAGCAAACTTTCATCATGTCCGTAATATCTAAACTGCCATAAGGCGTATGTAGCAAACCAGTTGTTATTATCACCATAGAAAATCACAGTAGTATCGTTTGAGATTCCACTGTCGTTACATAATGTTTCAAACTGTTCTTTTGTAAGGATATCGCGTCTTATCTGGTCACACAGTTGTGTTTCCCAATTTAGACCAACTGCCCCAGCAATATGTCCTTCTCCGTATGCTGAAGTATCCACATCAACTTCGAGTAGACGTATACCTTGATTTTTTCCATTATTGGCAACCCACTCAGTCGTCACCAAGACATCTGGATTCGCGTAATCTGCCATTCTATTTACTCCTGTTTATTTTCTGTTTCCAATTATATAAAATTAAATACATTACAAAACTATATTACATCTAATTTACTAATGCTAAATTTGTCTATATTATACGTCTTAGATAATTAAATGTCAAATAATCGTATATTATAACCTAATTTGCTATCTTGTAGTCCAAACTGCCAGTTTGTGCATCTTATGACGAAAACTGTAAATTTATACCATTTCTCAGAAATGATGATGCATTACACGTATATATAGGATGTCATCTCATATTACACAACCTAAAGGTTATGTTAGAAAAAGAGACATTTTCATTTAGAAATGTCTCAAAATTAATTATCGTAAATTGGATTTTTAATCCTAATATACAGACATCTGATAAGGTGCAAAAACAGACCTTTAATCCTAAATTCCCAGCTAACAAATCGTGAAAATGTTGGACTTTTCCATGTGGTGAAAAAGTGGCGAGAAGTGACAAAATAGGGAAAAAAGTTACACTTTTTGACACATTGTGTGACATTGAAATTGGTGTAAATTACCCCTCTAACCTCTGTTATAGACTGAC
>CAZZBB010000053.1:0-22559 GCA_964652195.1 uncultured bacterium
TTGTGGCATTGACGTTTCTACACACCTTTCGCACCGCTGGTGCTACCGATTTAGTCAAGAGTAATCTATTTCGGTAAGTTTCATGTTGTGGCTTAACTCATCAATTAATAAGTTCTTATCAAACAATAGTCTGGCAAATGCTATCTAACATTAAATCCTAAGCACCAGAAGTGGGGGATGTGTCTCAACATTAAGAATGGACTTTCAAGTCTCTGTTTAATTCTTAAAACTGTCCAAACTATAGTATAGTTATACAAAGAGTCAAAGTAAGGTGATATAATACATATTACCTTATTCTGATAGGGTTATATTATTCTCAATTGAAGTTGGGAAAGCATCGTATGTTTCACCGTTTATTTCTCTACCCCGTTTTGATTTTTGCACACCACCCCATTGTTTGAAGAAGAAATCTACACCTTCTTTTTCGCATAGATCTCGGATATCAATAACCCATTTCTCTTCCATTTTGCGTGCCCCTGGACCTGATTCTATACCAACAATAACCCAATCAATCTTAGATAGATCCAAATCTGGTAAAGGACCTATAAGTGGTTCAAGTGATAAGAATTTTACATTTGCATTGGTCTGTCGTAGTGCCTCAATTCTATGAGCGACACGACTATCTTCAACACTTACACCCATCCAGACATTTGGAGACCAGGTCAATTCAGAATTATATCTTAATAGTTGTTCTGCCCGTTTAGTCAAAATTTGGAATTGGTGCCAATATGCTTTTTCCATAACATAGAACACTTCTTTTATAAATGATAGTTCAATTTTTTCATGAAAGAGATCACTCATAGAATTTACAAAGATTCGTCGAGGTTTTTTCCATTTTAGCGGTTGATTAAGGAGTGAACGAACCGGTTGTACCTTATGTGTCCATTGAAGACCGGCTTTTTGTATTTTTTGCAAATCTTTCATACGCCAATCCTTTACCAGAAAACCGTGCTGCTATGCGTTCGGCATAACAGAATCGGCATCCTTCAGAGACGCGTGTGCAACCCCGTACTGGATTCCATGTAGATTCTGTCCATTCGATGTTTGATGATATGGTCGCCATTTTTTTATCTCCATCGGAATTTCTAATGATTTTCACATAGGAACTTGAGCTAATTCCTTTAGAAGTATATCCTGTGCGATGTTCACTGCTGTAGGAGCACCTTTTGGGTTACCTGCTGCAAAACATAATAATACCATTTCAAATTGATAATTTAACATTATTCGGTAGTTCCAGTAAAGGAACGAAACCCGATTGGATAGAAACAATCAACACGTGTCGGGTTTCGTGCCTCTACCCGACCTACGAAGAATGACAGAATAATAAATAGAATTGGTATAAGTATAAGGGGACATTTTTGAATTACGAAAAGGTCTCATTCGGATCTTCTTCAAGTTTTAGTTCTCTGTAACCTGTCCCCGCAAAAGCATCTACATAAGCGAAATTGAAATCCTGATTGTTCATTATTTTTGTATAGGCATGTAGGTATTTGCTTACACAATTCAACTTTTGCTCTGTCCAATTTCCACCGAAAACTTGTCCAATACTTTTCATCTGCCCCTCTAAAGTTTGAATTCTTGAATAAGAGTATATTATATTTTGTTACGAACTGTCAATTAAAATTGTCATATTGTTATCCAGGAAGAATCTAAGTAGAGGATATATGAGATAGACTGTAGATTCTAAATATGTAGACACTACTCAGTTGGAGATAGGGGTTACCTGTTACACAAGAGGTTAACTCATAATTGATGACAATGGTTTGGTGAAGGAAGAAATAAGGGGTCAAGAAATCAACGGTATGAACGACTGTAGGCGTTCCCCGGGTATGAATGTCATTTATACATTCCCCGTAAACCGAACCTTCAAAGGGGTGGGAACAGGATTTTGAAGGTTCGTGGATCGGAATTCAAATCAAGGAATCAACGGTATGAATGTCATTTAGACATTCCCCGGGTATGAATGCCTTATTGGCATTCCCCGCCTACAGAAGAGATATAAGAATCGGGGATCGGAATCCCCTCCTACAGAATGTAAGAGAATGTAAGATCGGGGATCGGAATTCAAATCAAGGAATCAACGGTATGAATGTCATTTAGACATTCCCCGGGTATGAATGCTGTTTAGCATTCACCCAAATCAACGCCGAATCCGCGGAATCAACGGTATGAATGACATTAAGTCATTCCCCGGGAATTCGTCCAAATCAACGGTATGAATGTCATTTAGACATTCCCCGGGTATGAATGCCTTATTGGCATTCCCCACCTACAGAAGAGGAAGTGAATAGTGATTAGATAGGAAGGGGTGTGATTGAATGTAAGGACAAAAATTCTTACATTGAGTTTACGTTCCTTTTTTTTCTTGATTCAAATCATAGAAGGGAGTATGCTATACAATAAGACTCCTATGAAAAACTACATGCACAACTCCACCCTTATTTATACCGTCCTATTTTTACTATGTATAGGAACACCATCTGCAATTTGTCAATCCCAGGAATTGGGTTCAATTTACGGACAGGTTACGGATAAACAAAACAATCCACTTTCCAATTACACCATTTCAACAGTTTCACCAACAGACAACATTACTTATGCTGCCACAACCAATTCTGGCGGACAGTTTACGCTTAGAAATCTTCATGCTGGCACTTGGGAGGTAAAAGTTCGGTTTGATAGCACACTTCTCACACAACGCGAAGTCACCGTTGCAGAAAAAGCCAATGTTAAGACAGATTTCATAATTGATGGGAAAGCAATTATCTCTGGTTTTCTACTGGATTCTACTAATAAACATCCGATTCCAATTACAAGTTCCATAAAGGTTGTCCTGCTCACAAATGACGGTGAACCATCAGATCAAATTTACAAGGGAAAGGTATCCACTGGATATTTCCAAATAGAGAATTTGTTGCCGGGACGTTACAAGTTTATTGATGCGTTTGATGGGTTCATTTTCTCAAAGTCAGGTTCTCCTGTGGTGAGAGTCTATGCTGATAGCTACATTGGTGGGGTTGATATCTATCTGAAACCGGGGGCATCGATCCAAGGTCGGATCGTTGATTCGAAAAACGGTCAGCCTATCTCCAATGTTTTTGTCAGCGTAGCATCGGAAAAAAGCGATAGTATATATGCTGATGGAGAATTTCTCCATGATACAGAGACTGGTATAGATGGGGTATTCCAAATCACAATACCGAATGATTCAGATATTTATTATGCATTCACAGTAATAGCATCGCATCCGCAGTATCAGACAGAACGTTGGCAGTGGGAGATGTCTCCAAATAAAGAAGATTATGCGTTAGGTGACCTGACATTAAACCCTTTTCTCACACTGCAAGGCGCCGTTTACCCAACAAACTCAAAAAACGACGTTGAAGGATTGGCAGTCCAGTTAAAGATTCACAATAAGTCTGGCGATTTTTTTCGTGCTGCAGCGCAACCTGAACATACCGTTTACACCGATGCCCACGGTAGATTTCTTTTTTCCGAACTCCATCCAATTACCTACAGTTTGACTGTTGCACAGAATGATGTTATTATTGGTTTCTTAGAGTCGGTTGATCCAGAAAACAGTAAACCCATAAGAATCCGATTACCAAAACTGAAGACGTTGCGCGGTACTGTTGTTGATACACATCATCAACCTGTAACAGAGGCACATCTTTATGCTGCACACCGTACGGAAAATTCTTACGCACATGACATTCTCCTTTCCCAGACACAAACTGATACTAACGGGAATTTCACAATGCAGCTATTTAATACTAATTCGCAAGGTTTATCGGTTGAAGTGTCAAAAAAGGGATATCTTGCGAGAGTATATCCGGAGGTCACGATTGAAAAAGATCCGTTGATTATTACCCTACATAAAGGGTATGCTATTAAGGGTTGGGTTATTTTTCCGAAAGAGGTGTCGTCAGATGGATACTATGAGGTAAGGGTATTTAATCATAACACGAAAATGGTGTCAACACTCAATCCGTTAGCTTTGAACAAACCGCTAATGTCCAAACGATTTCCTGTTACAGAGCAGACCTTTCTTATAGATGGATTGTTTGAGGAACAGTATACAGTTTATCTTATTGGGGATGGTATTGCAGCAACTGCTACAGATGTTAGAGCGTCGGAGAACGGTGAGGAAGTATTTATCGTAGCAGATAAATCAACGGTGGGAATCAACGGACAATTGTTTTGGACAGATACAGAGGAACCTGTACAAAATGCCGTAGTATCACGTTCGTGGTATCCGTGGGAATTGAGCCGATATGATATGTCCTTAACATTAGATCGTTTTGAAACAGTGACAGATTTTCACGGTAAGTTTTCGTTTGCAAATCTTACGCAAGCAGGTTATGAATTAAACATTCGTGCTGTCCATTCGAAATTCGATAAGGATTTAAAAACCTATCAACGCGTTCAGATACAGAAACAGGTTACAATTCCTTATTGTAGTGGTCATATTCAACGTGTTTATATCGGGAAATCGGATGGTACACAATTTATAGAAGAATAATAAATAATCTTGATTTTGTATCTGACCTACAGAAGAGATGTAAGAATCGGGGATCGGAATCCGAATCAAGGAATCAACGGTATGAATGTCTTAATGACATTCACCCAAATCAACGCCGAATCCGCGTATGGAATTCGTCGGGTATGAATGCCTTATTGGCATTCCCCGCCCACAGAATATAAGAAATATAAGAGAATGTAAGAATCGGGGATAGGAATCCCCTCCTACAGAATTTGGCATTCATATCATAAACATGAACATCATTTCCCACTTTTTGAAAATATCCATTTTCATCTGTATTCTCTTTGCACTTCCTTGTATAGTGTATTCCGTGACATACCAAACTGACTTTTCGCATGGGATAGAAGAGGATTGGCAATTGCATGGAAGCGACTCTATTTGGCATATTGAAAACGGGTATCTCCGCACAGAACTTGAAACACAGAAACAGTGGCAAACTGTGTTTCAAGTTTACCAATTTATAGGAATTCGAGGTCCGTATCATAACCTTACCATTCGTGCTGAAGATATTGGTGCAGATGAATTACGATTTGGTATTGCCCTCGGGAAACATTTTCTAAATGACGATGGAGAAATAGAAGAAACGGGTTATTACCTGTTTTTTACAAACGATATGCAGACTGCAAGAGACACAAAAGTGTTCCCAAGTCCGGGTAAACGGTGGGGGACAGATGCATTGGCACTGATGGAATTGCATTTTGATACGGGTAGGTTTCAACTGTTAGGTGATGGTGAATCACGCATGGACTTTAGGGATGAGAACTTATTGTATCTTGATATAATCGGATTTGTGCTACTCGGATATGTTACAGATATGAAGAGTACAGGTGAAGGATGGGTGAATAAGATTACTATTTCTGGACTTCCCGTTACACCGAAAAGAAAACTGACAACTATATGGGGTCACCTTAAAAAATAAGAATGCTACGGAAAAATTTAGATCTGTTATTGAATTTATTATTACTCCTCATTGTCATAGGTGTTATATCTTGGACGAAGTTCGCTGGTGCGAAGCTGAATCCGGGGGAACGTGCCAATCCTGCAGCATCGGGGAAGTATTATAGAACTCCTGGGCAGGACAGGAAATGGTTTGGTCCGGAAGTCAATTCTCTCACCCTATGTGAGGGTGTACATAACCTTTACAATAATAGAGGGTTTTTTGATATTGTAGAAACTATTGAGAATGCAGTGGTGTCCAAATCCTCTATTCGCGGGGCATTACATTGGTATCGACGACAAAAATGGGTTTTTAGTTCAGACAAAACACCATGGGGGACAAATGAATCGATTATCACGCTTAACGATGACCTTGGATGGAGTGAAATTAATCCGGGTAGTGGCACCACAGGTTACCCGTGGAGTGGAATTGAAAGGCATTGGCGGGAAGGGAACATCATACGAGCACAAGCATCTGTGATGGGATGGAGACGGTATGCACGTGGTAATGAGCGATGGGTTTGCCCTATGTATTATAAGATCGGTGGATGGCAAGGTGAAAGTGTTGAAGTGAACTGTAAAACTTTACGAACATGGTTTCCGCCAGATTGGAATGTCTTGAAACAGAGAGATGGGGATTTCGGTAGACCTGTTGAGCGGAAAATTGGTGTGTTGAGTCGAAAAGGAAGAAGAACACAACGTTGGTACGATTGCATAAGAATTGATGCTGATGTTCGTTGAATAAAGTTATCCTATTGTAGAATACGGTTTCTGTATGCAAAATAAACTAAGACACCCTATCTCAATACTATTCATAACCCTAATTTCAATTGGGATTACCATACCCGCGTCTTCAGAAACGTGGCGTGACGATTTTGATGTGCCAAATCCAGAAGCATGGGACATCGTTGGGAATCGTAACGTATGGAAGGTTGAAGATGGATTTTTACGTGTTCATGTTAACCGAGATTGGGAAATAGATTATGATCTATTCCAATTCACAGCAATTCCAGGTCCGTATAGAGATTTTACCGTCAAGATAAAGGATTTTGGAGGAGACAAACTCCGTTTTGGGTTTTGCGTAGGACGTCATTTTGCTGATACGGCAGATGAAGATCCATTTTACTATGTTTTCTTTTCTAATGAAATCAGAGCACGCCGTTTTAATGGAAGAGGGGAAAGCCATCCGTTTCAGTATCGATTGTCGCGTGAACCCCGTATGCGATGGGATACCGATGTCTTAAGTATAATGGAGCTTCATTTTAATTCTGGTAATTTTCTACTGTTCACTGATGGTGAATTCCGAACGAAATTTCGTGATAAGAACTTCAGTCGAATAGAGATTATGGGTTTTGTTGTTGAGGGTATAAATATCGCCAACCAATGGGAAGGTGATGGATGGGTTGATTCCTTCACGCTTTCTGGTCTCTATGTTACGCCAGAGGTAAAAGTGACATCATTGTGGTCACAACTCAAGAGGAGATGACCCCTTGTGAACCATAACAATTTGCATAGTGAAGAAAAAGACATCAACCATCAGAAACCACCACGAAGAACCTTACCTGAGTTGGTAGTCGTTTGTGTGTGGATATGTGTCGGTGCCTTAACCCTTTGGGGTGTGGATGGGTTAGGTCTACTTTCAAACACCACACCCTATCCATCCAATTTAACCCGTCAAGTAGATTTTCCAGCAATCCACGATATTTGGAAGAAAGGGGATGCTATCTTCGTAGATACGCGTTCGGCAGCCAGTTTCAAACGCGGACATATTCCCGGGGCAGTAAGTGTACCCATAAACCGGGTAAAATCTACAATATCCGAATTACCTGATAATAAAGAAACATACCTAATTACATATTGTGGCAGTGTTGAATGTCCTAACGCGTACCAATTGATGAATATACTTTTAGGGCACGGATATATCAACGTGAAGTTTTTTCCACGCGGGTTGAGAGGTTGGCAAGCATTAGGATATCCACTGGAAACAGAATGAAAATATCACAGTGGTGGAAAATATCGCAGTGGTGGATAACAACTCTAAGGGTTTTTATTGGTTTAATTCTCTTTTTCGCTGGAATTACCAAACTGACGAGTTTCAACGCATTTGTTGCAGATATATCAAGTTATCAGATTATTCCGATTGCAATGCTAAAACCTATAAGTTATCTGTTGGTTTCTACTGAGATTACATTGGGATTAGGGTTAGGTATCGGATATTTTTCGAGAGGTGCAAGTATACTTGCCTCAATCCTATTTCTTATTTTTTCAGTAGTATTGATATATGTCTTATTACAAAACCTACCCGTAACAGATTGTGGTTGTGGGAATATCCTATTTAGTTTATTAGAGATGTTAGGAGTATCGGTTTCAACGCCAAATTGGAAGATGGTTTTTACGGATGTTGTATTGACAGGTGTATGTATAGGGATTGCGTGTTCATCTCAACAAGGATACGGTTTGGATTCATTCGTACGGCAGGAGTAGTTGGGTGTTATCTTTACGAATCAGCACAGATCGCATTGGCACTGAGTATTTCATAATACGGTTGACACTCGGACAGTATGTCTTCTAATGATTCAGGAAACGGTTCAGTTTTTGGTCGATAAGGTGCAAACCCCTCACTCTTGTGTAGATTCTGATACCAATACGGTGCCCATACCCCGTCCGAAGGGTTACCTCCTTGTTCCCACGATAGCATTGCTTCCTCAAACGGTAGATTTAATCGGTCACATAGTTTAGATAAAACTTTTTTTGGTGCCAGGAGCAATTCCCGCGAATCTAAAATAGGTGGTGATTGCCCTATTTTCTGTAAGTCTTCCAATAATTCCACCTGTATATTAAATCCTGTATCCTTCATTTTTGGTATCCCGATAACATTGGCTAAGGATGACAGCATTTCTTTTGGATTGCGGATAAGCAGTACGTTAACCGTCTTTTCCATAAACGATCTATCAATATCAACCAGGTGGTGTGCCATCTGTTTCATAAAGAGAACTGGCTTTTCAGAGGGACCGAGAATGATGTCGCGGATGACAGTGTCCCCGTCTGTCTCCATAGATGTCAATACCTCTTCACGTACGGGATGTATGGTATCCGTGACGTGTAGGTAGTGTGCGTACAACGGTTCATCAAGTATTTGTGTGTCGCTCCGTTGTCCGAAGGCATACATTAGAGCAGTGGAAACATTTCGTGGTCCCGACCAGAGACAGATTCGTTGGGTTTGCATGTGATTTTGACCTACATATAATATAACGGTATATATCATATAAGTCAAGAGTAGTTAAGATCGGGATCGGAATCTATTCCCATAGAAGAAATGTAAGAATCGGGGATCGGGATCCCCCACAGAAGAGCCTAATGATTAGATTGACGTCTATAGTAGGTTTGTAGCCGCAAAGTTTAGTTGGTTTCTATAGAAACTTTTGCATGAAAAGCGTTTATATCACCTATTCCACCCCATTGATCTCCAGTCGCACATAATTTGAAACGTTGACCTTGATGGAACTCATACGTAATTTGTCCAGATTCACCGGGGAATATCCCCCAGACTCTGGTAAGTGCACCAAGTGCTTTCTTATATTCATCACTTTCTTGGTCGTTCCATTCTTCAGAATTGATGTCATCAGGTGCTTTTTCCGTTGGAAGTTTTTTATCACCATCGAGTAGATGGAATATACCTATTGCGTTGTCCCTACCGACTTGGATGTTGACAGTGAGTGTGCCACCACCTTCAAACGCCGTGGCATCAATATAGACAATAGTGTAGTCCTGATGCGCGAGCATCGGTGTACAAAAAGTATCTACGACTTCTTTTGAGGGTTGCTCTGGTGTAAGGATGAGATCACCCAGTCCGGGACGTTTCCCTTCCAAAGCCTCTCTGAGAAATAGTAGGTAAGGTTCGGCAGGGTCATCAGACTCCGTTAGTTTGTCAAGGAACATGTAATCCGCGTGTTCGGGTTCAGTCATGTTATCAAGGAATATATTGTAGTCAATGCCACCCATTGCTTCAAACTCCTGTGAGATAACCAAACAATCTACTGGTGAACCCTTTTTCCAAATATTGATAATTGTTTTTGCTAAGGGATGGCTTATGTCGAAGGTTTTACCTTCGCGTTCCCTCCGTCTTGCAATCGGTTCTCGCAAACTCGGGGTCCGTCCTAACTCCGCGTTGGGGACCCACGTATTGATGAAGTTTTCGTTCAAGAATTCTATGATTCGATCTTCAGAGAGCTCAACTGCCCTCAGTATTTTTCCACTCCCTCAGCATGCCTCGTCAAAGAGCGGTCCATCTACCGAGATTACATGGATTGGTTTTCCTTGTGCGGGTGCCATCTCCAACGCTTCATCCAGTGATACCCAATTGATTTTCTGAAACTTGTAGAAACGTGATGACAGTGCGTGTTCGGCTTCTTTCTGCGTGATAGATTCGGCGAATTTGGTATCATGCGTTGGTGTGCCAGCAGAGAGTTCCATTTTCGGACAAAAACCGATTTCCACAGCAGTTTCTTCGTCTCGTGTCCAACCCGCATCGAAGTTAATTGTTGTCGGAGGAACATATATCTTGAAGGAAACGATCCTTTCTTGGAGTCGGTCAATAAGTAGATGCCCTGCAAATTGGGAGGGTGTATATTTGCCGCTTTCCATGATGAATTCGGCATGGATACGGAACACAATTTCAGCAAGTTCGTCATTGTAAGCGCGTAGACACCCCCACAAACCACGCGAATCTCCTGAATCAATGGTCAGTTTCAGGCGTGGATTGGGTTGAAGTTGTTTCAGTAATGTTAGCGTACCCTCTTCTTGAATCTCCCAAGATTCACTGACCGAAACCGGTTCCGATGGGAGAAAGGCATGAAAAACGGATGTGGGATATTGCTTCTTTGGTTCAGCGACCCGAAAGTTTGCCAACTCGTCCCATTCCACATGGAAGTTGTATTGTGTGTATTCGATCGGAGCAATGAAGGCTTTGACGGACACTTCTGCATCACTGTCAAGATTAAGCGTGATTTTGTCTGTTATAGTTTCCATGTCATTTCTCCTCTACAGTAATTCTTGCTTTAAAAGCGTTTATACTTCCTTTTTCACTCCTACCGTGACACCCGGTGGCACCTAATTTAAACAATTGACCTCTGTCAAAATGATGTATAAGTTGTCCTGTCTCATCAGGTTCCAACCACTTCATCGCAAGTACCATGTGTTTAGTCACTCTTTCTATTGCAGGAAGTTCGTCG
This sequence comes from uncultured bacterium, assembly GCA_964652195.1. Classification (GTDB taxonomy): domain Bacteria; phylum Poribacteria; class WGA-4E; order WGA-4E; family WGA-3G; genus MSPOR6. Next base: position 10,711 of record CAZZBB010000053.1, read on the forward strand.
TCCCCATCAACCAAATAGAAGTGACCTTCCGCATCGGCTCTACCGGTCTCAATATCAAGAGTTAGCGTGCCACCATTTTCAAACGCCCTTGTATCAATTACAAGGACTGTGTAATCCTTATAACCAACCGTCGGTGTTCGGAAAACATCCATGACCTCCTGAGAAGACATCTCACTGTTCAAAATAATATTACCCAACCCGGGCTGCTTCCCCTCCAAGCACTCCTTGAGGAACACAAGGTAACTCTCCTCATCTCGGCGTTTAAATTTATCCCAATTGTAGTCAAAGAATTCATTGACAAGCAGTCTGCCCATCAATTCAAACTCTGGTGATATGACGAAACAATCCACAGGTGAGCCTTTCTTTGATCCGGTCTTCCACCCCTTTATGATGGCTTGTGCCAACGGATGGTTTGTATCAAATGTTTTCCCCTCGCGCTCGCGTCTCTTCGCAATTGGTTCTTGTAGACTATGAATACGCCTTAACTCAGCATCTGCTATCCACGTGTTGATAAAATTTTCGTTCAGGAATTCAATGTTCTGATCATCAGAGAGAGCACCTGCCCTCAGGCCTTTGCCACTCCCTCAGCACGACTCGTCCGCAAGCGGTCCACCTGATGAAATGGCATGAACCGGTTTCTGTAATGCTGGTGCCAATTCCAACGCTTCCTCCAGCGATACCCAGTTAATTTGTGCAGACTTGTAAAAACGTAACATCAGTACTTGCAATGCTTCCTCTTGGGTAATGGCATCCGTGAATTTGGCATCTTGCAAAATATCTTGTGCGCCTGCAAAGAGTTCCATTTGTGGACAAAAGCCGATGTCGGCTGCGCGGAGTCCTTCTCTAATTCTCCAACGTACATCGAAGTTCAGTGTGGCATCCGGAACGTGCATCTTGAAGGAGGCAACTTTCTTTTCGTTCTGGTCAATAACCAAATATCCAGCAAACTGTGATGGTGCGAACCAACCTGTATTTAAAACGAATTCCGCGTGTATACGGAACAGGATCTCAGCAAACTCATTATTGTAGGCGCGTAGACATGCCCACAAACCGTAAGAATCTTCTCCACCAATTTCCAACTTCAATTGCGGATTTGGATTGAGTTGGCGTAGCAATGTTAATACGGTTTCTTCTTCAACCTGCCAACATTCACCCACTGAAACCGGTTCCGATGGTAGAAAATCTTGAAAAATCGAAGCAGGATATTGCTTCTCTGGTTCAGCAACCCGAAAGTTCGCCAATTCGTCCCACTCCACGTGGTAGTTGCGTTGCGTGTATTCAATCGGTGCAATGAAACCTTTGACAGAAACTTCTACATCTTTATTAAGGTTAAGAGTGATTTTGTTTGATGTTGATTTCATTTTAATTTTCCTCTACAGAGATTTTTGCGTGAAAGGCGTTGATGCTCCCCATCTCATCGGAGGTCCATCCTGTAGCCACTAAGGCAACTAATTTAAACAGTTGTCCTCGTTCAAAACGATGGATGATTTGCATGGTTTCACAGGGATCACCCCAAACTGTGTTGATGGATCTGTCAAAAAGTTGCCATGTCGGATATTTGTGCTCAGAATCAAAAATGAGTTTTGTGTCGGCATCAAGCAGATGGAATTGTCCGTGTGCCTTTCCGCTACCTACCTCAAAGTTGATAATGAGTGTGCCGCCGCTTTCGAACGCTGTGGCATCAAGTATTATAACAGTGTAATCTTGATGTCCATATTCCGCGGTGCGAAAAGCTTCCAGTATCTGTTGTGAAGGCTGTTCACGGGTGAGAATAGTGTTACCGAATCCTGGGAGTTTTCCTTCTAAGGAATCCACGAGGAACTGGAGGTAATTCTCACTTTCCAAAGTGCCGTCTTCCCGTCGATTTTCCCCAAGGTAATCATTGACGGCAACATGTCCTACCATTTCCAGGGTAGGAGATATAACCCATGTATCTACTGGACCTGCCCACCATTTATTACTAACGATTGTTCGTGCCAACGGAGACATTCCACTAAATCCCTTGGTGTCACGCATGTGTTTCAAATCGGTGTTACGCAACCATGTGCTGATGAAATTTTCATTTAGGAAATCGATGATTCGTTCGTCAGAGAGGACAACTGCCCTCAAGTTTTTACCACTCCCTCAGCAGGCTTCGTCTGCAAGGGGACCATCGATTGAAATGGCATGGATAGGTTTCTGTTGTTCTTGTGATAATATTAATGTTTCATCAAATGACACCCAGTTGATTTGCTGCGACTTATAGAAGCGTTGTATTAGTGTATTTTCAGCCTCTTCACAGGTGATTGAAGTTGTGAATGCTGTTTCTTGAGGGACATAACACATTTCTGTCCGAAGCTCAATATGCGGACAAATTCCACCACCAGTACTATAATTGAAGTCAGGATCGTCTTTATATTTTTTCCAATTAACATCGAACAATGTCCCTTCAGGAACCCGCATCTGGAAAAATGCTACACTCTTGTTAATGCGATCAATCACCAGATGTCCGGCAAACTGTGAAGGAGTGAACCAACCGTCATCTAATGCAAATTCGGCATGAATGCGGAAGGTGATATCGGCGAATTCATCGCTGTATGCGCGGAGACATGCCCATAAACCGCGTGAATCTCCCACATTTATGTGCATATCCAGATTAGGATTGGGGTGAAACTGTCTTAGCAATGTAAGCGCACCTTGGTCGTCAATCTGCCAGTAGTCCCCATTGGAAACCGGTTTATTTGGAAGGAACGCACTGAAGACCGAGGTAGCATACGTTTTTTCTGGTTCAGCAATACGTAAATTTGCCAAGGTATCCCATTCTTCATGGAAGTTGGGGTTCATGTGCTCAATGGGAGCGATGACACCTGTGACAGATACTTCAGTGTCATTGTTAAGTTGAAGCGTAATTTTATTTTGTGGTTTATTCAATTTGATTTTCCTCTACAGAGATTTTGGCATGAAAGGCATTTACAGTTCCATTGTTTTTCCGCCATGATCCTGTAGCACCCATCTTAAAGATCTGTCCTTGGTCAAAAGAGTAGGTAAGTTGTCGTTTATCTCCCGGTGATATCCAGATAGATGTGAGTTTATCTTCAGGAACACGTTCATCTGTGGGAGGTTCGGAATCTTCGTTGAACAGATAGAAGAATCCGACGGCATCACCTCTTCCTACTTCAATATCGAATGTTAGTGTGCCACCGTTATCAAATTCTCTTGTATCAATTATCACAACATTATATTCTTGATCCCCGTTTTTGGGTTCTCGAAAAATGTCCAATACTTCTTGTGAGGGGTATTTAGGACTGAGTCTGATGTTTCCCAAACCGGGATATTTCCTTTCCAAAGCCTCTTTTAGGAATGTAAGATAGAACTTCTGTCTATTCATCCCTCTATTTTCACTGTCCTCACGTAATTCATTAACAGGTTGTCGACCTAATAGGTTAAACTCGTGAGAAATTATCAAGCAATCAACAGGTGAACCCCTCTTTGATCCAGTATTCCACCCTTTTATGATTGTTTGTGCTAAAGGATGACTTGTGTCGAAGGTTATCCCTTCTCTTTCGCGTCTTTTTGCAATTGGGTTGATTAGACTATCAATACGACCCAATTCAGAGTTTGGTACCCATGTATTGATAAAGTTCTCATTCAAGAAATTGATAATTTCAATTTTAGAGAGGACACCTGCCCTCAAGCTTTTCCCGCTTCCTCAGCAGGATTCGTCAGCAAGCGGTCCATCAATTGAAATGGCGTGTATAGGTTTTTGTTTTAATAGTGCCATTTCTAATGCCTTATCCAATGATACCCAATTGATGTGTTGTGATTTATAGAAATGTCGTATAAGTTTCTTGACAGTTTCATCTTCTGAAATACCATCAATTGATTCCACCTTTTGAAGGATTTCATTACTTCCAACTTGTAATTCTATTTTTGGACAATAACCAATATCTGTAATGTGATAATCCGAACCGTCATCATTTGTTCTGTCCCAATTAATATCAAAGTTGAGTACACCTTTAGGGACGTACATCCGAAAGTATGCTACTGACTCTCTGTGTCGGTCAATGATGAGATGTCCTGTAAATTGAGATGGTGTGAACCATCCTTGTTTCAATTTGAATTCTGCATGAATTCGAAACATAATATCGGCATATTCATCATTATATGCGCGTAAACATGCCCACAAACCGTTAGAATCTCCTGAATTAATGTGCATATCCAAGTTAGGTTGAGGGTGAAGTTGTTTGATGAGTTCTAATACACCATCTTGTTGGACTTCCCATGTATCCCCAACTGAAACGGGTTGTTCTGGTAGAAAATCGTTGAATATAGAGATACTATATTTTTTCTTGGGTTTACCTGCCTGCAAGTTTTTCAATTCGTCCCATTTTACATGAAAATCGTATTGTGAGTATTCAATTGGTGCGATGTAACCGTTTATAGATACTTCTGTGTCAGTAGTAAGATTTAGAGATATTTTATTATGTGATGTCTTCACTGTATTTTTCCTCTACAGATATTTTTGCCAGAAAAGCATTGGTACAGAATTCTCCTTCGTACCAATAGCCTGAAGCCCCTAACCTAAAGATCTGTCCCTGGTCAAATTGGTGTTTAATCTGTAATTGATCATCTGGTTCACCCCAAGTTTCAGCAAGTGCGTCACTCGGCTCTTCTTCATCAGTAGATAGTTCACCTTTTTCATCAAATAGATAAAACTCACCATCACCTTTTTCTCTACCGATTTTGATATCAATTGTGAGTGTTCCTCCATCCTCAAAAGATGTTACATCAATTACGATTACAGAATAATCTAAATAAGCTACAGTAGGTGTTCTAATAACGTCCAACACTTCCTGTGAAGAGTGCTCAAGGGTAAGTACGATATTCCCTAATCCTGGTTCATTTCCCTCCAATGCATCCATTAGAAACTTTTGGTAATTTTCAATACTTGTCGGTATACCCGGTCCCGCGTTGACTTCGAGTTCCATAATCTGTTTTTTTCCTAATAACACAAGCTCAGGTGATAGGATATAGGAGTCTACTGGCGATCCTTTTCTTGATCCAGTTTTAGTACCTTTAAGGATAGCTTGTGCTAATGGAAGTGTTGCGTCAAACGGAATTCCTTCTCGTTCGCGTTTTTTGGCAATCGGTGCTCGTAATCTACGTACACGTCCTAATTCAGAGTTGGATACCCATGTATTGATAAAGTTATTATTTAGAAATTCAATAATTGTGTTTTTTGAGAGGACACCTGCCCTCAAACTTTTACCACTCGCTCAGCATGATTCATCGAAAAGCGGTCCATCTAATATGACAGCATGGATGGGTTTTTGCTGTGCAAGTGCCATTTCATGTGCTTCCTCCAGGGATACCCAGTTGATTTTTACTAAATTGTAGAAACGGAATATCAATATCCGTTCTACTTCTTCTTGGGTGATTGAAATAGCGTATTCAACGTCCTGAAAGGGTGTGTCAGAACGGAGTTCTATTTTTGGACAATATCCAATTTCGCTGCCAACGTCATTCTGATAAGCATCAAAGTTTATTGTACCATTTGGCACATTCATATTAAAGAATGCGACGTTTTCTGTGGACCGGTTTATAACCAGGTGACCAGTAAATTGCGAGGGTGTAAATCTACCTCCATTGAGTGTGAATTCTGCATGAATTCGAAACACGATGTCAGCATAATCATCATTATATGCACGTAGACATGCCCACAGACCGAGTGAATCCCCATTATTACAGTCCAAATTCAAGTTGGGGTTGGTATGAAGTTGGCTTAGTATTTCTAACACACTGTCACTGATTTGCCAACATTCACCGACCGCAACGGATTCCGAAGGCAGAAATGCATTAAACACCGAGGTAGGATGCTGTTTTTCCGGTTCCGCGACTCGTAGATTTGCTAAGACATCCCATTCTTCATGGAAGTTGAATTGTGTGTATTCTATTGGAGCAATATAACCTTTTAAGGCTACTTTCGTATCGCTATTAAGTGTGAGTGTAATTTTCTCAGATATTGTGTTCATTGATCTTCTTTATTCTTATAATCAGTCCCCGGGTATGAATGCTATTTAGCATTCCCCGTGGTTAGAAACCGCTCCTACTGAGTTTGGGGAATTAGAATTACCGGTTTTAAAAATTAATCTTCATGAAGTTTGTGCTACATTAAAGAGATTTTATTAATGGGACTTTAATTACCAGAAATGGTATAATTTATAATTCAGACTCTATAAATATATTTGCTAAAAAAGAGTTAGTACTTCCTTTTTCATTGATGAAAGAGTTCCCGATTGCTCTCAACTGAAATATTGTACCTTTGTCAAAATAGTGTGTTATTCTTCCAGTTTTACCACTCGGAATGCCTGATGCGGTAGCAACTATGCTACTTTGTACTCCTTCCTTAGAGCGTTCGGCTTTGCCATCAAATAGGGAAAATGATCCAGAAGCATTTGCGCTACCTACCCAGATTTCAATGGTAAGTGTGCCCCCATCCTTGTAGGCTGTGGTATCAATTTGAACAATAGTGTAATCATTAGAATCTGCGTTTGGTGTTCGGAATATTCCTAAAACATTTTTTGACGACTCCTCGCTGTTAAGTACTACATTTTCCATTGGATCAATGGACGATATGCTATCTGAATCGGTCGTAGACCCATTGCTTTTACCAGCGACATCAGAATGTCCAACCTGCTTTCTCACATCCATTTTTGATGGCACATTCAGAACTGTGGGTACATCAACAATAGCAACAGTCTTTTCTGATATTGCATCATAATTATACGGTTCTTGGAAACGGGTTAAGTATTGATTACCTATTCCATACATCAAGGTCATAACAACAAAGATTGAAGCGGCGATTATCCACGGAACAACAGGTTTATTTTGAGCTGCAATAGAAGGTCTTATTCGACAAACCTCTTGGAGAATATTCTTTGTTAGATTTGGCGAGATTTGAAAATGTTCTAATGCTTCCCTAATTATTAATTCATTTTTCTTTAAACGGTGTCGACCACGTCGGAGACGACTCTTAACAGTGCTTAGTGATACTCCTAACATTTTACTAATTTCTGCACATGTCATTTCTCCTAAATAGTGAAGCGTCATCACAGTACGTTCACTCTCCTGCAACTTTGATAGTAGTGTTTTTACTACTTCCCGTTGAGAGTCTACAGTAACTTTTTCTTTATCCTCTGCTACATATCTGGAATAAGCATCATTTTCTATCAAGTCATTGACCTTATCATCTAACAGCTCCGTTTGTAGATGGTTTTTTCGTAGCCAGGCAAGACAACACCGTGAAGTAACAACATAAAGCCATCCAAGAAACTGATTTGGATCTTTAAGAGTTGACAACTTCTGATATACTCTCAAGAATGTTTCTTGAGTAATATCCTCTGCAATATGGAAGTCCCCTATTTTCCGCCACGCAATTGCATGAACATGCTTTTGATATCTTTCAACTAAGGTAGAAAAAGCAGTGTCATCACCTTCAAGGATACGGTGAATTAATACTACATCGTCGTTTTCCATTATATACCTCAATGGAGACTTCCATTACTCATGCAAGTCAGATACATTCTGTATGAAAGTGCCTGCTAAACAACCTGAACCTTTCTCTATCTACTTTGTACTATCGATATTGTTAGTAGAAATGCATTCATGCTTCCTTCATCACTAAACCAATTACCCGTAGCACCGAGTTTAAAGACTTGCCCTTTCTTGAATTTATACCTGATGATTTTACTATTACCGGGTGATATATCCCATGCGTTGGCGAGTGCGTCTCTTGGAACCCCTTCTGTGGAAATCTTTGTCTGATTATCAAACAGATCAAATGAACCACTTGCTTCAGCACTCCCGACCGAGATATTAATAGAAAGTATACCGCCGTTAATAAAGGCAGTGGTGTCAATTTCAATGACAGTATAATCTTGATGCCCCCTTTTTGGTGTTCGAAAAACGTTGAGGATTTGTTGTTCAGATTTCTCAGCAGTCAGTTTAACCTTTTGCCCTTTCACTATAGCAGGATCTAAGTTATCTATCACTTCAACATCTAACCCTGGGTATTCTTCTGCTAATGCCTTCTGTAAAAACACGAAGTAATCCCGTCCCCAGTTTGATGATGGAAATTCATTGACCGGTTGTCTCCCCATAATTTCAAGATCTGTTGAGATTACTAAAGAGTCTGCTGGTGAACGCTCTTTCCACCCTTTGATGACGGCTTGAATTAATGGGTCATTTTTGTCTAATTTACGAAATCCTTCTTCCTGTCTTTTCGTGATATAAGCGTGCATTACTGATGTGCGTCCTAATTCTATATTTGATACCCAAGTATTAATGAACTTATCGTTTAATAATTGTATATTCCGTTTATTAGAGAGGGCAACTGCCCTCAAGGCTTTGCCACTTCCTCAGCAGGCTTCGTCATTCATCGGACCATCTATTGAGATAACATGGATCGGTTTCTCTTGTTCTTTTGCCAACCTTAATGCATCATCAAGAGGTACCCAATTAATTTGGTAAAAACTATAGAAACGGTGTGCAAGAGTCAACTCTGCTGCCTGTTGTGTAATGGATTCTTCGAATTGGATATTCTCCAAAATATCTTGTGTCCCACTACGGAGTTCCATTTTTGTACAGACACCAGAATCTATTATACTATAATCCCTATCTTTATATTTTTTCCATCCAACATCAAAGTTAATTACCCCATCAGGGACATACATATTGAAGAACGCGACCTTTTTCTCCATGCGATCAAGTATGAGATGTCCCTTAAACTGTGATGGCGTGAACCGACCGTCTTTTACCTCAAACTCTGCATGAATTCGAAACACGATGTCAGCATATTTATCGTTATAGGCACGTAGACATGCCAACAATCCGTAGGAGTCTCCAGCGTCAATGTGCATAGAATACTTTGGTTTTGGGAGGAGTTGTTGCAATAATGGGAGCACCCCTTCTGCATTTATTTTCCACAGTTCACCAACTGAAACCGTTTTGTCTGGCAGGAAAGCCTTAAAAACCGTTGTTTGATGCTGTTTTTCCGGTTCGTTTGCCCGTAGATTTGCTAATGCATCCCACTCCAAATGGAAATTGTTTATAGTTATCTCAATCGGAGCAATGAATGCGTTGACTGATATCTGTGATGTATCTTCAAGAGTAAGCAATACTTTTTCTCCGTTCACTAAACTGTCATCTGCGAAAATATGGCAGTTGATTAAAATCAAAATAGAACAATACCAAATTACGATTTTCATTTCAAGAATCCTTTCTATTCGTGTATATAATTTAATACACAATTAATTTACTGCTATCAACAGTATTTCTACACCTGGAAACTCGGACATTATTTCTCAATTGAACAATATAGTGACGCGTGTAATGTATAAAACGGTTGCGTAATTCTGCATATTCTTGATGAAATAATCGAAATATAAGCATTAAAATGACATACTCAGACTTAGAAAACAGTCTCCTATTACAGTGGACAGTCTATGCTAATTTTACAGGTGTTTTCTTCTGTATTTCTAATAAGAATGTCTAATAAACAGTGATTTCTAACAGAAAGTAGAAAACAAAAATGATTAGAAACTATAACTAACACCTGTTGAGAAGTCCTAACAGGATCAAACTGTCCAAACTATAGTAATATTTATTTTTTTCTGTCTAAAATATGTTAGGTAACAACTTGGTTTATTCTACAGATATTCTTGCTTGAAATGCATTGACAGAATCTTTGCTCTCCTTTATTTCCGACACCGTTAATGCGAACATGAAATGTTGGCTACGGTAGAATGGGTATGAAATTTTCGCTGTTCCATTTTGAGGGACATCTGTTGCATTTGCAATGGATTGATCGTATCGTTGTCCACGTTCTTGTGGGAATTGAATGTCTCCTTCGTATAAATAGCAAGAAGTAATGAATTCTGCACTGCCTAACCGTATATCTATTTTGAGTGTGCCACCATTTTCGAATGCGGTGGCATCAATATTTACAATAGTAGATTCCTGAAAACCTGCCTTGGGAGTTCTTACAACATCTACCACATCTAATGTGGACTGTTCGGAATTGAGAACTACATCTAAACCAGTTATGTAAGGTATTAATGGGTTTTCTTGTTCATTTGTACCGTCTACATCTTCTAACAGATAAGCGAATGAATTATCAGTATTGAATCCAGGTAATTTTCTTTCTAATGACTCAATGAGAAAAAGGCGATAGTTTTCTGCTCTTGTTCTACCACCATCCCAATCATGTCCATCGTAAAGATATTTGTTTAAGGGTAGTTTGCCTATCAATTCAAAATCATGTGATATAACAAAGCAATCAACAGGTGAACTTTCATGCCAACCCTCTTTAATTGCTTGTGCTAACGAATGGGTAGCGTCAAACGACTTAGATTCGTGTGCGTACCTTTTCTCGAGATATTCACGCACACTCGGTTTCCTGCCTAATTCAAAATTGGAAACCCATGTGTTGATGAAGTTATCGTTTAGGAATTTAATGACCCGTTCATTTCCGAGGACACCTGCCCTCAAGTCTTTTCCGCTCCCTCAGCATGCTTCATCGGTAAGTGGTCCATCAAGTGAAATGGCATGAACAGGTTTCTGTTGCTTTGGTGCTAATTCAAGTGCTTCTTCTAACGAAACCCAGTTAATTTTTTGTGAATCATAGAATTGCAGAATTAGGTTGTGTTCTGCTTCCTCTTGACTAATGGCTTGTGTGTATTTAACTCCATTTAAGATCTCTGTTGAACCTGTCGAGAGTTCCATTCTTGAGCAGTAACCACAGTCTGTGATCCAGCGTGGTTTATCCCAATCATCTAATATTGTTTCCCAATGTACATCGAAGTTTAATGTGCCTTCTGGAACACCCATTTGAAAATATAAGACAGATTCTTGGGTACGGTCAATTACAAGGTGCCCAGCAAACTGTGATGGTGTAAACCAACCATCAGTGAGTGCGAATTCGGCATGGATGCGGAACACAATATGAGCGAGTTGATTGTTGTATGCTCGTAAACATGCGCGGAGACCTTTAGCTTCCTCTATACCATACATTTCCACTCGCATTTCGAGAGAAGGATTGGGATGGAGTTGTTTCAACAGTCTTGTTACCGTGTCCTGCTTTATGTTCCAACATTCACCCACTGCAACAGATTCAGGTGGGAGAAAGTCCTGAAAGTCGGAATGAGAATACTGACTTTCTGGTACTGAAGCTTGTAGATTTGCTAATGCATCCCATTTTTTGTGAAAATTTCCTGCAGTAAGCTGAATAGGATCTATAGCTGCATTTAGGGTGATTTCTGTGTTATCGCTAAGGTTAAGGTTAATTTTATTTGTATGTGTGTTCATCTGATTTCTCTAATTTATATTGAGTCTATCTCATAAATTCTATATTTGAGGTTTCTTTGTTCTTACCATACTATATTGAAGCAACGGACGGGGAGACCCCGTCCCTACGAAGAGAAATTATATTGGTATGAACGATTCATATTTATGAGATATACTATATGTACGTCTTAAGGTGATTCTTCAACAGAGTATATCTGATAATAATCCTCTTATACACATTTTTGGATGCACTTTGTGTTTCTTTAGAAGTAATAACATTTCTATTAATTTTGGTCTCATTACCCATAGGTAGAAATGAAGCGAAATTTAGCACAAACTAACAGTTTATGCTACAAAGAGAGACATTATATATCAGAAATGGTATAATCCTAATTGTAAGAAATGATGATGCATTTCAGGTTTATTTGGTATGTCATCTCATACTGCACAACCTAAAGGATTTGCAATAAAAAAGAGACATTTTCAATTAGAAATACTATTAAAACTGATAGTCGTAAATTTAACTT
>CAZZBB010000054.1:0-36030 GCA_964652195.1 uncultured bacterium
TTGATTATATGCCATTATATCACACCCTTCTCTGTAGGCTGGGAATGCCATTAGGCATTCATACAGTTGATTTGAACTCCGATTCCCGATCTTCATTACAACAGTTAATGGTAAAACTATTATTAGAAATGGTATAGCGATATAACAGTCTGAAATCGAGGAGTGATATATGGTTAACCATAATAGTTATTACAAATGGGGCTGCTCAATACTTCTACTATTTATCATTCTCACACCGGCATTTGCACAAGGAGAAAAAGCAGAAACCCTTGTAGGACATTGGACATTTGAAAAAGGTGAGGAATTCCAGGATATTACAGGGAACTTTCCTGAAATTACCCTCAAAGAGGCTAAAATTAAAGATGGGAAATTGGATATTGACCCCGGTAAATGGGCAATTGCAAGTGGATATACCGGTCCAGATATTGAAGAAAAGACTTTGGTATCCTGGGTTATAATGGACAATCTTGACGTACAAGCAGGTTCGATATTGACTATTGATCGTCTATCGGATCCAACATTTGACGGTATTGTTTTTGGAGAACGTCAAAAACGTCGTTGGATGGCAGGAAGTGGTTGGTTTCACCGAACAAAAGACCCTGAACCAGGGTTTGAAGAAAAGAAAACTGGTGAGTTGGTTATGATTGCTATTTCCTATGGAAATGACAATGGCACCGCACACGTAGTGTTATATCGAAACGGAGACAAGATTGGAGACTATACATTTGGTCAATTTGTTGTCTTTGCAAACAAGGACGCAGAAGTAATTTGGGGTAAACGTCACGGAAGTGTTGCCGGTGGTCCAGGTGACCTTGACGTTCAAATTGAAGATTCACGGATTTATAACACCGTACTTAGCCAAGCAGAGATAAAGAAACTGATGCCAAATACACTTGATGTTGAAGCACATGGTAAACTCTCCACGACTTGGGCAAGATTAAAGAAGATGTAGAATTATGATATATAATTGATTGCCTATAATGAAAATCTTAGGAATTGATACCTCTACACCTATAGGGAGTGTGGCTCTCATAGAGGATGATAACATTGTTGCTGAACACACACTTAATATCGTCCAAGCACACTCCTCACGACTTATGCCTGCTATAGATTCTGTCCTAAAAAAGTGGGGAGATATAACACCAAAAGATTTAGATGGATGTGCTGTTGGTGTTGGTCCAGGATCATTCACGGGTATTCGAATTGGTGTTGCCACTGCTAAATCGCTTTGCTATGCTGTTGACAAACCCATTGTTGGCATATCTACTTTAGAGGCAATTGGATATAACCTTCGTTGGACAAATGGATTAGTATGTCCGATTCTTGATGCTCGGAGGAGCGAGATTTATGGATGTATCTTTCACGGGGGTACAGATTGGAAACGTTTGACAGAAGATCTATGCCTGCCAATTGATACTTTCTTAGATGAATTGGATAAGCACGTCTCTTCTAACGCCAATGTTAATTTTGTTGGTGATGGACTTGCATCTTACGGAGATGCTATCCGAGAAAGACTTGGTGAACGCGCATGTTTTGCTGAATCCATCTTCAATGTACCACGAGGAGCGACAATTGCACACCTCGGGGGACAACGTCTCAAACAGGGAGATAGTGATAGTTATTGGACTATAGTACCCAATTATGTTAGAGAAGGTTTATACTAATTTCTAAGGAGTTTTCATATCTATGTTACATCTTCAGAAGTATTTCATCACATCCCTCCTCGTAGTAATTCTAAGTGTGTGTTTTTCAACAATTACATATGCTGTGAAAATCGGTACACGGATACTATCTTCGGATCTTGCTAACGATATAGAATATACCGAGAAGTATTATGGGAAGGTGAATATCCTTATAATTTATTCACCTGAATTGAAAGGACCGGAGAACATAACAAAACAACTTAGTAAGAAATATGATACTTCGATTGTGTGGCGACTTCAACCAGAGAGTAATGATATTGGTATGGTCATTGTGGATAAGTCTGGATATGTCCGTTGGAAACACTTATATGAAACCTTGGATTTTAAGGCACAAGATCTTCTGACAGAACTTGGCAAACTCAAAAGAAGTACTTCCTTATCTATTGATTCACCCGTCCCAGATTTTAGATTGACAGATACTGATGGAAAAACAGAATATGCTCTATCAGATTATAAGGGAAAAAAGAACGTACTTGTTAATCTTCTACTCCAAACCTACTGACCGGTGTGTTCAAACTTCACGTCGCAGTTTGCGACAGACAAACAACTATTTGACGAAGAATACGATACCGTTATTCTAACAATCAAACCGGAACCCTACGCAATTGTAAAGACATTTAAAGATCCTGAAACAATGGATATTCCTATACTTGCTGATCCAGGATCTTCTGTTCATGAAGCTTTCGGAATTATCAAACCTTATCGCTTCCATAGACGTGACATGTATTTACCGGCGACATTCTTAGTGGATAAGGAAGGTAAGTTGAAATGGCTTTATGTTGGTAAACGAAATACTGACCGTCCCTCCCGAGAACAAATTCTGGAACAACTCTCCAAGCTAAAAGAATAGTAGATGTGTAGCACCCAATTACCTTACTAAACAAGGCACGACGTGATGACCAATGAATCGTATTATTAGAAACACGTCCTCCCTTTTTAGTGGACACCTTATTGCCCTTCTCTGCTCATTCGTAATAACTCTCTGGCTTATGCCTCGTTTCTATACAGAGAATACACAAGGCGGTTATTTTTTTGCCATTGCACTCACCAATCTCATAGCAAGCCTAACAGAACTCGGTATACAGAATCCCTTGATAAGGGAAATGACACTACATCGTGAACAAACGCGGCACTACCTTGGCAATGCTCTTCTTGTGCGTCTCGTATTGTCAATGGTCGCGTATGCTCTAATGATTGTTGTCGGTATATCTCTCGGATATAGTTCAATAATCATTATGATGATTGTCTATTTAGGTTTGGCAGAGATAGTAAATTCTATTGCACAACTTTATCGGTGTGTATTTCGGGCACATGAGGAAATGAAATATGAAGGTCTGACGGTGATTGCTGAACGTGGAATATTCTTTCTGGTTGGTGGTGCCTTAATTCTACGAGGTTATGATCTCCTTAATGTGTGTCAGGTATTGGCAATTGCAAGTGGTATTAACCTATTTATGAGTATAGGTTTTACCCGGTACCGTTTTACATCGCTTCGTTTTGAACCGAGTCGCCAAATTGTAACTGTGCTGATGCAACAGGCATTACCTTTTGCCATAGGAAATTTATTCAATCTGCTCTACTTCCGGGTAGATGCAATTATGCTGTCGAAACTAAGTCCTTATGGTTTTAATGCGAATACCTGGTACGGTTTACCATATACGCTTGTAATGGCATTCACACGTTTACCGGGGGCATTCCTGGGAGCGATGTTTCCAGTACTCTCTCGTGCTTATGAGCAGGAACGAGATAAGTTGGGGGAAGCATATACGTTTGGTCTACGATGGATGACAATTACAGGTGTACCGTTAGCCGTCGGATTGGCAACGCTCTCTTATGAAATTTCTACCCTACTGTTTGCAACCAAATCTCTTAATACCATAGAGAAAATCGCTGCTGCATTGCAATGGTTAGGCATATCGGGTGGGATGATCTTTCTGACAAGTGTTGTATTGACCGTGCTGCGTGCAGCAGATAAGCGACGTGCTTTTTCAATTCTAATGGGAACAACAGCACTCTTGAATATCCTATTGAATGTATATTTAATTCCACGGTACAGTCATGTGGGTGCAGCAGTAGCCATGGTTGTGAGTGAAGCTTATGTGCTTATAATAGGATTTCGTTATATATCTAAATACATTACCAAACTTACATCCACAGGTTTCATATATAAAACTATCGTGATCTCAGCACTTATGGGGATAGGTTTGGTATTGCTAAAAGGGATATTCTCAGTTTGGATTCTAATTCCGTTGGCTATTTTGTTTTATGGGGGTGGGATTTATCTTTTAGGTGAATTTCGGACAGAGTTTGAGTTTGAATAGAATGGGTTTCTTCAAGTGATTTAGGAATCTATTACGCAGTTTTCCTTTCCTCCAGCATCTGATGATGAAGCAACATGAGTTGGGATACTTTCAAGGTCTCTAATGCATATGTCTTACCATTGAGATCAATAAACTCTACCTCAATTGTGTAGATTTCTCGTATTTAGAATCCAGTTGTTAAACACTGATGTTGTTAGAAATGATTCTTAGTGAGATTCAGTTAAATTTCTAATGAGAATATATATTTTGCAACATTTCAAAATAGTTAGGGAATGTTTTACTAACACATTCAGGATCATTGATCCTGATTCCTGGAATTTTCAAACCAATAAGCGAAAATGCCATTGCCACACGATGATCACTATAGGTGTTAATTGCCACCCCAAGGTAGGCGGAAACTCCTACAGAATATGAACAGTTGTGAATGACAACAAAACTATCACGACTTAAATGTAAGTTAATACAAAGATATTAAGGCGTTTCGTATATACAACGAATATTATACAAAGTTGTCAATTGATTTTCAAAGTTTAAAAGCGGCACGTTAGGCGTGTACACTACCTTCGCATAGGACACCAATAAGAATGTCTATGCTTGCGTTGTCCGGCAAACAAAAAAGTCCTATAGATTTCTTGACAGAAACAATTTATATATAGTATAGGGAAGAAGGAGACGTGATAAAATAGTATATCTCCTTCAAATTAGTATCAATATAAGATTGATGGTGAAAAAACCAACTTTCTCAGACGTTGATTTTAAAATACTGGCATTCGTTTAGCGTGCCAAAAGGAGAGAACACATATTTAAGTTGAAGTTCAAAACAATCGTGATTGCAGCGGTAATCGCTTTTCTATTGCTTATAGGTTTCAATTATAGTGAGGCAGCTTCCATAGCGTCGATGTCGGTCTATTCTGGTGATGATTGGGGATCAGGCACAACTGTCTCCGTTTCTCTGACAGCGGATGAAGGCATAGACTTTATCGACTGGCATATAGATGATGAATATAGTTTCACGAGTTCGCACGATGGCGCGACAAGTGTTTATGTATACCTGGGCATGTATAATGGTCACATTAAAGGCATAAAGTATGATGTCAGGGCAGTCGTGTCATTTGAGGAATCCTCTGATGCCGATGCTTCCGACACGTTCAAGGTCTATAAACCGATTAAGTTAGTTTTGTTGTTGTTTTAAGTCCTTTATGATATACTGAATAAGTATATAAAATACACATTGATAATGACCATGGCATACAATTCAAAAAGATAATTTATAAGGGTATAGGATAAAACAATGGTAAATGTAGTTGTTAACGGTGCTTGTGGCAGAATGGGTAGATTAATTACCCAAGGGGTATCACTACAAGAAGATATGGAAATAGTCGGCGCAATTGAATTTTCGGAACATCCAGATCTTGGAAGTGATGCAGGAGTAATTGCAGGAATCAATGAAATTGGAGTTCCTATTACTGATGATCTAAAAGCTGTATTGGATTCTGCAGATGTAATCATCGAATTCTCGAAACCAGAAGCAACAATTAAACACCTACGTCAGGTTGTAGAAGCTGACAAAGCAATGGTAATTGCCACCACAGGATTTAGTGCCGATGAACAAACAACTGTTCATGAATTAGCCTCAAAGATCAGATGTGTAATGGCTCCAAACATGAGTCTCGGTATTAATGTCATGATACAAGCGTTAGAATTGGTTGCAAAGGCACTTGGTGATGACTATGATATTGAGGTGATTGAAGCACATCACAATCATAAAGCAGATTCTCCAAGTGGCACAGCCCTTAGATTGGCTGAAACTGTCGCAAATACACTTGATAGGGATTTATCAAAAGTAGGTGTCTATGGTCGACATGGTATTGTTGGTGCCCGACCCCATAAACAGATAGGTGTCCATGCAATTCGTGGTGGAGATATAGCCGGTGATCATACTGTAATGTTTGCCACTGAGGGAGAAACATTAAGTATTGTTCATCGTGCCCACAGTCCTGAAGCTTTTGCTAAAGGGGCAATTCGTGCAGCAAGATGGGTTGTAAATGCCTCAATAGGATTACACGATGTCAGCGAAGTCCTTTTTGAGAAACAATCAGAATAGTTACATTTATCCATTATATTTTTCACTATTTCTGATAAATATAATTGGTTTATTCCTAATTGTAGGTTGTTCTAATACACATAAAAATGTAAGAGGAGAATGGAAAACTGTATTAAAGGGGGATTGGAGTGCACATCTATATGATGTTTACTTCATATCTGAAAAAGAGGGTTGGATTGTTGGAAATGCAGTTGGAATTTCTACACATGACGGAATAAACAATCTTTCAAATGATGTAGATGACTCTTTTTCTGATGAAACACAGAGTATAATTCTCTATACTCAGAATGGTGGAGAGGATTGGAAAATACAAAATAGTGGTATTTATGGAAAACCATTAAAAAAAGTGTTTTTCAAATCTCCAGAGACTGGTTGGAGTATTGGTGAAGATGGTGTCATAATTCACACGAACGATGGTGGGGACACTTGGAATAGAATTCAATCGAATACACAATCTAACCTAAATGGTATCTACATAGATGAAGAGATAGGTTGGATTGTTGGAGATTGGGGTACACTTCTCAAAACCACTGACAAAGGAAAGTCATTTCAGAAAGTTGAATCGAATTCTTTTCAACAAAAGTCTTTAAAAGCCATTTATTTTATTGATAAGATCCATGGTTGGATAGTAACATCCAGTAATCCTGAAGATATAGACAATCCAGGAAATATATTTCATACAAATGATGGTGGTCTAACATGGTTTAATCAACTTAAAACAGACCGTGCGCTTTTTGGAATACAATTCATTGATTTGAAAACTGGATGGGTCGTTGGTGATAGGCGTGCAATATATACAACTTCAGATGGTGGAAAAAACTGGGTAGACATCGCTCAGGGAAGTAATATAAGACATAAAGAGGAGTACGGACAACCAGAACATCTTGGAAATGAACCCTTACATACATTTACACTATATAATGTAGACTTTGCTGATAAAGAAAATGGATGGATTGTTGGAGATTTAGGTGTAATTCTACATACAACTTTTGAGATTGATAAAGATAATGTAAGGAAATGGAAACATCAACGGGGTGGACCACGATTTCATAACAGTGCCGACGGATTGTTGTTAGGTTTGGATTTTATATCAAATAAAAAGGGTTGGGTTGTCGGTGAGAATGGAACTATTCTTCATACACGTAATGGTGGTGTAACATGGGAATCTCAATCGAACCCAACACATTTATTATTTGATATCTGTACTGTATCTGAAACTGAAACTTACGTTGTTGGAGATAGAGGAACTATACTTCAGACTGACGATAGTGGTGCTGTATGGAAATCTCAAGATAGTCGTACACCAGAATGTTTTGGTGGCACGTATTTTATAACACCTGATGAAGGGTGGGCAGTAGCGGAAGCAGGTGTCATACTTCATACATCGAACGGTGGTGCTGTTTGGGAAAAACAAACATCCAACAGTAATCAAGATCTACTCACTGTTTTTTTTATAGATGAATTGACAGGATGGTGTGCAGGAAGTGGTGGAGAAATACTACATACGGACAATGGAGGACTAACTTGGGAAACACAGAATAGTGGTGTATCCGCCAATCTCTTCGATATACATTTTACATCTCGATTTGAAGGATGGGTTACAGGCATTTTCGGAACTCTTCTTCACACGACTGATAGTGGAAGGCATTGGAAGATTTCAAAATTGAGCCAACGACTTTCTGATTTGAGTCAAAACAGCAATATCTGGTTCAATGCTGTATTTTTTTATGACACATCTTATGGATGGGTTGTTGGTGAAAATGGAACTGTATTCCATACTAACGATAGTGGAAAAAGTTGGTATCGCCAACAAAGTAATACAGATAATTTCCTATATGATATATATTTTATATCTGAATCTGAAGGGTGGATAGTAGGTAAAGATGGTATGATTCTTCATACCAAAGATAGTGGAAAAAACTGGAGACCTCAACGGACAGATACGCGTACAGATTTAACTTCGATACATATGTTTAATAACATTAATGGATTTGTTGCTGGACAGTATGGAACTATTCTTAAATATCAGGTGACAAACATAAAGTAAGGGTATAATTATGACTGGAGAACAGAAATACTTATTTGATTTACAAGGTTTCATAGTATTGAAAAATGTGATTCCGAAGGAAGTGATTGAGGCATGTAATTTAGCATTAGACCGTTATGAAACCATGGAACCATCTGACTATCCTGAACCTCTTTGTCTTGGTACTGAAAAAACCGATAAAGAACTCTATATCTCTAATATATTAGAGGGTGATAATGCTTTCACTGCACTTGTAGATATTCCAGAAGTATTGGATGTAATTGAAGGTGTAACTGGTGGTCCATATCGATTGAATCACACATACACAATCTATCGATGGGGTGGAGGTTATACGGGTTTACATATGCATGGGACACCTATAATTCCTAAGTGTCAATACCATTGTAAAAATGGTGAAATGGTATCCACATTAACCAAAGCAGTATTCCCAATGTTGGATTGTGATGTTGAAGATGGTTGTTTTGCTGTAATTCCAGGTGCACATAAGAGTAATTTTGTAAAACCGTGGGGAAGTCATCCAGATGAAAATCCTGTTTTGGCACCTATACCTGCTAAGGCTGGAGATGCTATAATTTTTACAGAAGCATTAACCCATGGGTCTGTGATTAATGTATCCGGTAATCCACGCAGAACACTATATTACTGTTATAGTATTGGTTATATGCCAGATTGGGGTGGTCAAGGATTACATTTTAGTCCAAATGTAATGGGACAATTATCAGAATCACAACAAGCAATCCTTCAACTAAAATGATTTGGTCATCCTTAATTATTACGGTACAAATAACTGTAGTGAATTAGCAATACACACCCTAAGAAATTTTTATTTTGTTTTGAAATTAGAAAGTAAATTGAAGATAGGAGTACACTTACATTGATTACATTTGCAGATAGGTTAGATAAATTACCACCATATCTCTTTGTAGATATTCGTCAGAAGATTGCCGCAGCCAAAGAGCGAGGTCTTGATGTTATTAGTCTTGGAATTGGAGATCCTGATCACCCAACACCTGATCCTATTGTTGAAACACTATGTCAGACCATAAGTAATACAGAGGATCTTGATAGACACCGTTACGGATGCGATAATCCAGTCAATGATTTTCCAAAGGAAATCATTGACTATTATGATAGACGATTTAATGTCAACTTAAGAGATGAACAAGTAGCAATAACTATGGGGAGTAAAGATGCTATTGTTAAATTATCATTAGGAATTCTAAATCCTGGTGATATTGGTATTGCTGCAAGTCCAGGTTATCCCACATATAATATCGGTCATGTTTTTTCAAGTGCAACAACATACTATACTCCTATTTTGAGAGAAAACGATTTTTATGTAGATTTTGATACAATTCCTGATGAAGTAAAACGACTTGCTAAAGTGTTATGGATAAATTATCCAAATAATCCTACAACAGCTACAGCAGATCTGGACTTTTTTAACCGGGCGATTGAATTTGGGCGGCAAAATGATATTTTGATTGCACATGATAATGCCTATAGCGAAAATACATACGATGGTTATATATCACCAAGTATACTTCAAGTAGACGGTGCAGATGAAGTCGCAGTTGAATTCTTCTCATTAAGTAAAGCATTTAATATGACAGGTTGGAGATTAGGATTTGTTGTTGGAAATTCTACTGCCGTTCAAGCGGTCAAAAAAGTTAAAGATAATATCGATAATGGATCACTTAGGGCACTACAATATGCAGGTGCTAAAGCGTTAACTATTGCACATGAAATTACACCGAAACTTAACCACATCTATCAAGAACGACGTGATGCTGTTATAGACACTTTAGTACAAAGTGGTTGGTCAATAGATAAACCCAAAGCAACAATGTATGTATGGGCACCAGTACCCGAACGTTTTGATGGTTCAAGTCGGGCATTTGCAACTGATTTACTTGAAGATGCAGGTGTTGTTGTGACACCAGGACTTGGCTATGGTCAATGGAGTGAAGGATATTTTAGAATATCACTCACATATCCTGATGATATCATAGAAACAGCAATTAATAGAATACAAGAGTTTTCCTCACGAAAGTTGTAGACCAATTTATACGACCTAAGGCTTCAATTGTGAAACGAATTAGAACTGTTCTTGCTTTTATTCTCATATTGTATACTGTTCCAATGTGTAGTGTGTATGCATACGAACAGATGCAAACATATACTGTTGCTGATGGACTGGTTGGACCAATTGTTCCTATTATATTTCAAGATAGTCGCGGCACATTATGGTTTGGATCAGATCGTGGTGGCGTAAGCTACTTTGATGGCACAACATTCTCTTCTTTTTCTGGTGATTCTGATAAATTCCGTGGTAGTACATTAAACATCGTAGAGGATAAATGGGGACATATTTGGGTTCTCAGTAAACATCATTCTGAAGGTGAAGGTGTCATCAGTAGATATAATGGTATTAGTTTTGAATACATTACAAATGGGAACTGTATGGCAGTGGATAAAGATGGGGATATATGGGTTGGTGGTAATAATTTAATCACTCAATACATCTCTTTAAACAACGAAGATGAACCACAACCTTACCCATATAATATTGCCAGTTCATCAGTAGCAAAAATAAATGTTATCTACCCAACAAAAGAAGGAAGACTTTGGATAGGAGGGAATGACGCCCAAGGGGTCATTATCCTACGTTTTAAAGATGAAATAGATTCTTGGCAAACAGCCAATTTTGAACGTTTGGGGAACCTTCCCGATATACCTAAAGACCGTAGTATTCATGCGATAACAGAAGATAAAGAAGGAAATTTATGGTTCGCAGGTAGGGAGTTATTACTAAGGTTTGACAATACACAATTTGAAGAAATTGTAAGTACTAATCTCAGATCTAATGAGTCTACTTCAAGTCAATCTGGTATCATACATAGAGGTAGTATCTCAGTTAAAATTGATAGACATGGCAGAATCTGGTATAACGATAATAATCAGTTGAGTTGGTGGGATGGTAGTACTCTTCAAAGATTAAGGAATTACTCTCGCGAAATTAATCAAGATTTTTATCTACAAGGAAAGTTCGAAATAGAGGATGCATGGGATAAACTTTGGTTCGCAACAGAAAATGGCGCATTTTCATTTGATACTAAGTATTTTGAACCAAATACAAATTCTATATTTCAATTTGACCCGACACTAACCGGTACATCTAAATTACTACATAACATTTATCGTGTTGATAACGGTCTTGGTAGTGATAATATACAAACCATTTTTGAATCAATGGATGGTAAAATATGGTTTGGTCATGACAATGGAGTGACTGTTTTTGAACCACAACCCGCAATAGTAAATCATACAACACGTACCGTATTAGGCAGTAATAGTGTTAGACTGATATATCCTGATAGCTCAGGAACTCTATGGTTTAGTATTCCAGGTGGCATTGCCAAATATCTTCCAAATGATGAAATTCTATCACCAATTCCATTAGAAAAAAGTTCTATTGCTTCCAATGAAACCGTTAGTAATCAAAGATTGTATAGACGTACTGAGATTATAAACATATTTGAAGTAGAGAATGAACTATGGTTGATGGATAAACCTATCCGACACCAAGATGGGTTTACACTCTACAGATTTTATCGTCAGAATAAAGATGGATTTGATAGAATATCTATCCAAATCCAAGCAGAATTTGGACCTGGTGGAGATATAGTTTTTTCAGATTTGGAACCACTTATAACTTCAAATGTTAATCCATGGATAGTAATCGGCGGGATATTATTTTATCCAAATGTCAATGGTCTATACCGGTTAACTTCTTCGGGAATAGTAAGATCTACCTCCTTCAATAGTTCTGAGATTATATCACCCCCTTCAAACGGAATCATTGCATTATATAATGATAACACAAATCGTTTATGGTGTTATTATGACTCTGGTGAAATAAAAAGATACAGAAATATAAAGAGTAAATTTCTGCAATTTTCTGAATCTGTACAAGCCGAAGTATTACCATATCAATCATTAGTTCCAATACCAAGTATTTCAAGTACAGATGAAGTAAGATGGTTCTATAATACAATTAGTGGACAATTAATGTATTTGGAGAATCCTAATCTTAGTAATGCCTTAACGGAGGTACCAGGTGCTGCAAGTGGTAAACCCTTGCTTTCCGTTCAAAATACTATACCTACAAATCAAAATACAGATTCAGATTTACATCAGACTATATTTGTGTTTCCAGACAGTATTAAGACCTACCATGGCACTGAATTAAAGAATTCAGCATCAGTTATTGTGACAAAGATTGAAGGCGCACTTACTACAAATGATGGAGACTTATGGTTAGCTACCTCTCAAGGGGCTATTCATTATGATAGTGAAACAGCTACAACCTATACAACTACGAATGGATTACGCGGAGAAGAACGTTTTCTTGTTGACGATTTAAGGGATGTTCATGAAGACAATTGGGGTAATATTTGGTTTGCTACATGGGGTGGTGGAGTAGTTAGATTTGATGGTGATACATTCCAATCCATTACTACTAAAGATGGACTTATCCATAATAATGTTTCAGATATATATGCATCAGAATCCCAAGACTTATGGTTTGCAACAGAAGGTGGTGCAACACAATATCGACCAAGTCTCGGTGCTTTACCTTTCTGTAAGATTGAATCAGTGTCAATTGACGGAAAAGAACATTCCAATCAGGACACGGTAGAAGCTGCCAAATTCACTCTATCAGATATTAATACACCATTACCATCTAATTTAAAAGATCTTACAATCAATTTTAAAGGAATTAGCCCACTAAGAGATGCAGTTGACTATAGATTTAAACTAATTGGAGTTGGTAAGAATACTTGGACAACATATAGATCGGATCAGAAAACTGGATTAGAAACTCAAATCAATGAAAATGTTGTAGCATATTTTCAACCACAGGAAGATGGAAAAAGGATGACATCACCACAGGTAAGATATGAAGGATTGAAATCAGGGAAATATAGTTTCCTAATTACAGCATTTCGTAAAGGGTGGCCGTATACCCAACGTCCAGCTGTTCTAAATTTTACAATAGACCAACCCGTTTTGAGTAGATGGAAGAAATACCTACCTACTGTAGTATTTCTCTTAGCGGTTGCATCATTAGGTTTTAGATTGATAGTTAATCGTAGACAGACAGCTCAATTACGACTTGAAATGAGAGAAAAAGAAGAAGCCGAAATGATTAGGATTAGGGCTGAGTTAAATGAAGCTCAGAACATCCAGATGGGGCTTCTGCCAACAGAACCACCTGAAACACAGTCATTTGATATAGCTGGAATGTCAATACCTGCTACACAGGTTGGTGGTGACTTTTTTGATTATTTGACATTGGATAATGGTCTTACAGCGATTGCCGTTGCGGATGCAGCTGGGAAAGGAATTCGTGGTGCAATGAATGCTGTATTAACAAATGGAATGCTACATGAAGTCGCTCGAGTTAATAATAGGTCTGATATTATCCTCAGAGAACTTAATTCTGGTTTATCACCACGTATGTATGGTCCAAGTTTTATCGCACTGAATTTAGCCATTTTTAGTGATACAGAGAACAGAGTGGATTATGCCAATGGAGGACAACCGTATCCTATTCTAAAACGCGGTTCAGAAGCGATTGAAATTGAAACAAGTGATCTACCGCTCGGAAGTAGAAACATGGTGAATTATGAATCAATGTCGTTTGATTTATTAGATGGTGATTTCCTGATTTTCCATACAGATGGACTTATTGAGGCATTGAATATAGACGAAGATATGTACGGGACAGATCGATTGAAGCAGTTTATTTCAGATATACCAGTTGAGAGTACTGCTGAGGAAGTCATTCAGATGATTGTAGACGAAATACAGAATTTTGTTCAGGATGCTGAACAATATGATGATTTGACTCTTGTTGTAGTAAAAAGAATATAGAACTGCATTAGTTCTAATTATAAAATGAACTTAACATCATTAGACAATATCATTTTGATAGGTTATGCATCTTTAAAATCAATAACTGTCTGACGATATTCTTCTGGTAATCCAATATCAAATCTACGACCTTTTACTACATACCCAGAAAATCCTTCTGTTTTTCTTAAATCATCCAAGCATGATGTCAGTTGAAATTCCCCTCTTTCTCTAATGTTATGTTTAATATTTTGTTCAAGAAATCCAAAGATTTGGGGTTCAATTACATATATTCCAAAAACTGTTAGAAACATCTTGTCATCCATACCATCAACATGTAAGTGTTCTTTTGCATATTCTGGATCCGGTTTTTCATAAAATTCTGTTACAGTTAACATCGAACCTTCTTCATTCCATACACCTGTAACACATCCAAAATTGGATAACTCCTCGATGAATGTTTCTTTTAGTCCTACAACACTTTGGTTAACACGTTCATACGCATCTAATACCTGCTGAGCACATGACTCTGGTTCATCAGAACCATATAGATGATCCCCTAACATTAATAGAAACGGTTCATCACCTACCCATTCACGAGCACAGTATACTGCGTGTCCAAAACCTTCTTGAACATCTTGTGTTACAAAAAAGATCTTACTTCCCAATTCTATCAAGTAATCACAATACTTTTGGTTTTCTTTACTTAGTTTGTTATAATGTTCAATCCGCGGTGGCATCTTAAAAAAAGATTCAAATAGTTCTATATCTCCCTTCTGTACAATGAGACACACTTCTTCAATTCCAGCATTTACTGCCTCTTCAATTATGGCCATAATTGCTGGTTTAGCTCTACCTGAACTATCAATTACAGGGAACAATTCCTTCTTCATTGCCTTTGAGGCAGGAAATAGTCTGGTGCCGAAACCTGCAGCAGGAATAACTGCTTTTCTAACATTTCTGCTTGCTTCAATTACTAATTCCAGACAAGACATTTGTAAATCTCTTTCGATAATCTCAATTACACGTCTTTGCGAATCTTCATCCTTAACGATGAACTGAGCACTTCCATCACCTTGTGAACCTACACCTTTACCACCATAAACATAAGGTTGTATAGGTTCATAGTTAAGAACTTTATGAAGAATAGGGGCAGTCAACTGTGAAGGACAAGCTGGAATTAAGTGTTTATCAAATTCGTGTTGTGCTCGTGTCATTAATTGTCCAACTAATTCTGCATCACCTTGACGAAGTGCCTCATAGGCTGCTTTTGTAATTTCAGCACTTAATGGACCAAGAAAATACTGTACATTCTCTTGCAACTCATTTTCAGCAAAAGGGTAGCAATGGTTAAGTTGATTTAGTATGAGCCGTGTATCCTTACCAGCACCTAAATCAACAATAACCATATATATATTTGAACGAATACTAAACTCTCTGATATCAATGAGATCACCATCAAAACTCATGAAAATTGGATGTTGATATGCACACCCTTGGTCCATTCTGCCACAGCGGGATGGTGTTGTGGTTTCTCCGCGATATGCATATTCCATTTCATCACGAGTCGTCATTTTTAGTTCGTATATTCTATTAAATGCACGGGCGACCATTACACAGATTGCTGCACTTGAAGAAAGTCCTTTTTTAACAGGTAAATCTGTCAAGTAATTATCAATTTCTATTCCTTGAACCTTGTAATCAGTAAGAATCTGATATGCTACACCAGCAGCATAACTAAAAAAACTACCTTTTTCTGCTTCAGCCAAAAGGGCAGTCGGATCCATTGGAAGTGTATATGGTCCATGTCTTGTCCCATCGCTAAGAGTTGTTTTTAAAATGAGACTTGTAGGATGGGGTTGAACTTCAGCGTATACACCTTGATTCGTACTGGTTATAATGGTGTAACCTTTTTCAAGTTCAGCGTTATTTTGCCTATAACGAGCAGCCCAATCAGTATGTTCACCAAATAGACATATTCTACCAGGCACAAAAAGTTTCATAGTGAATCCCAATTAATTATATTTTATAGAAATATTATATTATTCAAAACGGTATTGTAAGATTTCTGCTATTGCATTGAAACCTATTTTTCGATAAATTGTGTTCGAAACAGGATTATTTAGATCGGAATAGAGTATACAATGATAGCCTTGATTATGAATTTGTTTAGAAATATGACCAACACAGGCAGTGGCATAACCCTTTTGTCGTTGTTCTGGGGGTGTGTAAACTTTTTCAAGACGTACAACCCCATAAACATCTGGAGTTCGGATTACCATTGAGACAGGCTTTTGATTCTCCCATAACCAAACATTTCCTGCTGATATATTCCTATCAATGACCTTAGATGTTTCAATTCTACGTGTATGCAATATATCTGGATCAGAACTATCCTGATATTCTCCACTCTCTATAGTAAAATCATATAACCAATCAATAAGTAGTTCTCTATCTTCACTTGTTGCATTACGTATATATCCATAATTAGAAATTGAAGGTTTAACACATTCTAATTTATACAAACGTAACCCAAGGAATGGTATGACTGGTCTTTTATTCCTTTCTGCCCATTCTCCGGCAAAATTTGCTGCAACCGATACTTCTCCACCTATTCCTGATAAATTTATATTTGATTTAACTATTTCATCAACTAAACATTGAACTGCTTCGGATGACATTGTAGAAGCGATTCCGCGAGAGTTAATAGATGGTTGAACACAAACTCCAACGACATTCGTAGTATCATATACTGTCCAATATCCACCAACGTTATCTTCATCCATACCCTGTTTTAACATTGTTAGAATTAAATTATTGTGGACAGGATCTGAAATCAAATACTGTTTCGCTTCAATTAGTATAAGGTCAGAATCCTTAGTGTATTTTACTTCAAAACCCATTGTTATATTATATTATGCAAACTACATTAGGTCAACAGGACATTTCATATAGAGTATAAATTGTATGATGTTACAGCTAATTTTCAAATTTACTTTTTGACATCATCCATCTACACCGTTCAATCCAATCTTCTATATTTATTACTGTACCTAAAGATTGAGTATTCTCATCTATGATTTCTTTAAATCGGTTTTCTGCATTTTTGAAATCACCAGATTGATATATATTCTTAGCAATTAATATCTGTGAATATAATTTCAATTGGTTTGGAATGGATATAGTCTCAATTGTTTGATTTAGTTTGAGTCCATACATCAGATATTGTGTGCTTAACTCCCATGATTTCTCTTTATGTAGTAACTCACCAACTAATAAATAGGGTAACCATTCATCCGTTTCCGATTCTATTATCTGTAATAAGATAGCAGTTTTAGATCCATTCCCTATTGATGAATAACTTTTTGGAGTTAGCACCCTTCTGAGTTTTTCTTGAGACATTGTAGTTATTGAATTTGATAAAGCAGCGATTCTCTTATGTATATTTATCTGTCGACGATAATGTAAATGTTCGTCAACTACACTATTATACATCTGTAAAGCTTGTTGTATTTCACCTTTTGACCAATGGATATCTCCAAGCAATTGTGCTGCTTCAATCTTATAGTGTGAATTCTCATCGTTTACAATCTTATTGGCAATTGAGTTAGTAAGTGGAATATCACCCTTCTTAAATGCACTATACATCAAGCCTACCATAGTTCTTGGATTATTCCGTTCATCATCAAGCATATTGTAGAATGTGTCTACTGCTGTATGATAGTCTTTGTTGTAATATGAACTCCAAGCCTTACTACGTTGTGCTGCCATTTCATGTGCACAAATTTGTTCGAAAATACCGCCTCGCTTTAATCGTCTCTCGGCATACTTGATATCATATTCAGTTAGTTTAATTTGGTTGGATAGGAATTGCCTCCATTCTTCTTCAAGTGAGGCTATGTCTTTCTCATAGATTCTTGATAAATTTCCTAAAGGAAAACTACTTTTCATTTTTTCTAAGCCATAAGTATCTATAAGATAGCGAATAAATGAACCAGCAAGCAGATAACTTCTTGACCCTGCATGTCTCCAAAATCCAAGTCCCATGACGCTATTCAACTGTGGTGCAACTTTTAGATGATACATTGCTTTACCCCATTGATGAACTGACAATCCTTCTTCGCTCCAGTCTGCTGCAACTGCTACTCCTTCATGTATACCTACATTTAGACTCACTTTCCAGGGGGACCAATCTGATGTAAGAACATGGGCAAGTTCATGCTTTATAACTGGATGTGGGAACCCTTGTGTATGAACATGAAACCCATATCCAAAAGGATCTTCTACATATGTTGAACCTGCTCCAATTAGTTTCTTTTTTTGTTCTGGTGTGGAATATAGATATACACGAACTTTCCTTGAGATCTCTGTTTTCAAGTATTTAGATAATTGTTCATATCGAAACTCACAATCTTCACTAAATTGATCTATCTCCATTTCAAGCTCTCGCGCATAGATAATTTTAAAATGTTCTGTTTCTCTATATCCACCTAATGCCTTTGAAATATCATCTCGTGTTGGTCGTATTCCTAACTGCCCTGAGAAAACTTCAGTACAGAGAACAAGGATTAATAAAGAAATACATGTTGCAATTTTTCCTATGTGTAGGCGATCAGATTCAAACCAGAATAGTTTTCTCCAGTTAACTTTCGGTGTAAAACCTGTATTTCTACTAACTTCACATGTATTAATAGTAATATATAAAAACACAACTCCCCATAATACACCTATGGTTCGCGCAATATAATAAGAAGGTGAGATGGAGATGAGAAAATCATAGATTGGACCTGGAAAATATCCAATGATGGGATGGTATGCAAATACAGGAGGATGAAATATGAGATTAATCACTACGGGTATACAGGATAGGAGGAGAAATCCAATGTAAGCAACGTATGCTAACCACCTTTTCTGTATCCATACAATAAAGAATATCCCTGCAGCCGAAACAGTCAAACAACTGATAAATGGAAGTGTAAAGAAATAAAAGAAACCGTCTATATAATTACAGTTCTTTATTCGAAGTGAATTGAGTAATATAATTATAAGAGGAATAATTAGCAGTAGGAAATTGGACTTGAGTGTAGTATAAAAACATCGAAAAATGAATTGGCTGCTGGAACCTTGAAGATTATCTGGATTCTTTAACATTGCTTGTAACTGTGTCATTGCAACATGTGGACCTGCGATGGAAATACATAATGTTATTACAGCACAGAACTCAAAACCAAGAATGTTAAATAAGGGTATTGTACAGAGTAATAATGAGACAATACAAAAGAATATTACCCAGAACCAATATGAAATGGTTTTATATATTATCATGAAGTATCATCAATTCAATAGAGATAATTCCAATATTATTGGATAGTCAACAGTAGTGTAAACTATCAGATATACCTTTCGTTCTATACAATTACTACATATTTAAATAATCCTTAAGTCTATATTCCCTTTTGGATTATTTTAACCATAATAAAACACAGGAGAATTTGGTAATGTATAAACATACATCATTATTAGGTATTTTTCTTTTCTTAATTATCTTAGCAGGATGTGAAGAATCAACATCTGGTGGAAGCGGAGCAATTGATATTGGACGTGGAGAACCAAATATTGTTGAATCTGTATTAGCACTATCTGTTCATGATGATAGACCTGATGGTATTACAGATACGTTCGTATCTGAAGTAAATGATCAAGTATATTTGTGGTTACTTTGGGAGAATATCAATAAGGCACATACAGTTAAAGTTTCTTGGTTTTCACCAGAAGATGATGTAGATGATCCTCCATTCTGGACTGAGGAAAGGACAATTTCATCCTCAACGGGTGAAAAAATAACTTGGTTCTATATTGATGCCCCAGAAACAAGATTAGCAGTTGACCAATTTGCTCAGGGTGAATGGTTTGTTGAAGTATTCCTTGATGGGTTATTTGAACGCAGCCATATTTTCTATATGGAATAACTTCTTACTTGCCGGTTTTACATCACTCAAGATCTTTACCTACAATAAGTTTATATGCCTCACGATATTTTTCACTTGTTTTAGTAATGACTTCATCAGGTAATTGTGGTGCTGGCGGTTGTTTGTTCCAACCAATTTCAGAAAGATAATCACGTACAAATTGCTTGTCGAAACTTTGTTGTGATTTTCCTGGTTCATATTGATTCGCAGGCCAGAATCGAGAGGAATCGGGGGTGAAAACTTCATCAATTAGAATAATATCACCATTACGTTCTCCAAATTCAAACTTTGTATCACATAAAATTATACCCGATTTTTCAGCATGTTTACTTGCAGCATTAAACAGATTAAAACTAATATCGATTAACTGATCCGTCAATTCTGAACCCACTTGATTACGCATTTCATCTATGGATATGGGTTCATCATGTTCCCCTTGTTCAGCTTTTGTTGTGGGTGTGAAGAGCAATTCAGGTAAACGATCAGATTCTTTTAAACCCGTTGGAAGTTTCTGTCCACATATCTCTCCTGACCTTTGATAGGAAGACCATCCAGACCCAGCAAGATATCCACGTACAACACATTCTATGTCTACACGGTTAGCCTTGCGTACTAACATTGAACGTCCTTGTAATAGTTCAGAATCCTTTTGTACTTCCTCTGGGTATTCTTCTACATCAGTAGTAATAAGATGATTTTCTACAACATTTTTCGTAAAATTAAACCAGAACGTAGATAAACCTGTTAAGACTCTCCCTTTATCAGGTATACCATTTGGTAAGACAACATCAAAAGCGGATATTCTGTCGGTAGAAACAATTAGGTAATCATCACCTAAATCGTAAAGATCCCGAACTTTCCCACTGTGTGCGGGTTTAATATTTGATAACTCTGTTGATGTTATAACATTATTAGACATTTAAACCTCCTAAAAATACTTATTCTCTGATTAGACTATGTAATGCTATTGCGGTACTATTTTCTGCATCTAAATTCAATGTATTGTTAATTTCTCTGATAGTTTTTTCATTATCCCCAAGATAGTAATAACAAGCAGCCTTTAGGGCAAACAAATTAGCTTTTGAAAAGTAATCATGTCGATACAGATACTGCTCATCACCTTGTATCGCATTATCTACGGCTCGAATAGCGGATTCAAAATCGGTTTTATTTTTATTTCTCAAATAAAGGACATTTGCCAATCCTACCCATGCATCGGCATTCGTTGGATCAATCTTCACTGCATTTTGAAATGATTCTTGAGAGAATTGTAATGAAAGGGATAAGCTTAAATTTGACCACCCCACACCGTTATGAGCATCAGCAAATTCAGGATCAACTTTTAGTGCTCTTTCAAAAGAAAGCAGTGCTTGTGTAAAGTCCCCCGAATTATATGCAGACCATCCAATCTGTGTATGTTTTAGGGTAGTAGAAGATTCAGATTCAGTGTCATTAGAACATGCAAAATGGGTTAGAATTAGCAAGAATATAAATAGAAATCGGAGTCTGATGAAAGGATACATTTAAAAAAATCGGTCCTGGTAAAATTACTTGGTCTATGACCATTATTCTGATTTCAGTGTTGCAATTAATGGACTCCGAAGAGCAATATTCACTGCAAACACATTAGCAATTATACCGAAAAAAAGTACAAAAAGCAAGGTGATAGAGAGTGATATCCATGGGAAGGATGGTATACCTCCTTGTATAGCGATTATACCTACAATACCTGAGATTATCCCTATCAACATACCAATTATCAGGAGAAGACTACTCTCAAAAAATAATAGACCTGATAATAACTTACGGTTGTAACCAAATGCTCTTAGGGTGGCTAATTCCCCTTTCCGTTCAATTATATTTCGTATCATTACTAATGCCATACCAAATGTCCCAATCAATAAACCTAAACCACCAAGACTTTGAAATGTCGATATATATGTGTTTTGTACAGATCGAAAACCTGCTAATCGGTCTGATGCAGCTGTAACATCAAAACCAAAGTCGGTTAATGTTTTTTCAAGTATTTCAGAAGTTTCACTTCGATAGGTCTCAGGTGTTTTTATGAGAAAGAATTGGTATCCGCTTTCATTTGGAAAAAACTTGAGGAAATTAGTTTCAGAAATGATAAGTTGACTTTGGTATAGACTATTTTCTATTGTATTGATTCTAAGATAAAGTTGTTTTCCTGTTTCATCATCAATAATAAAGTCTTCATTTGGATTATGCTGTAATATCCACTTTAGAGAATTATTATCACCGATTGCAGGTATGGTCTGATGAGTAAAATTCATCTGTTTTAAGTAAGTCCATGGATCATTATTCAACATTCCTGTTGGGGCACCAAGTATTTGAGGTTTTTCAGGTTTGAATAGATTAAGACAACTAATATCTTCTCCAGGTAATACACGAAATGAGAGTATCTCAGATTCTGAGAGTTTTGTAGAATCTTCTGTAGAAAAACCTAACTTCCTCCTACCTTCATTTGTATTAATATCATGATGTATCGGTAACGATGATTCAGCAACAAAAGAGAATTCACTTTGTGGTATTGCATCTTGTCTATTTATTCCAACAGCAACAATAATACAACATGCTAAACTAATCGTTATTACACAGCTTTCACTCCGGGCGGTTTGTCTGGCGATATTTTTTATGGAGAAACGTATTCTACTCAGATTTTGAGATATTTTATTCGATCTCAACCATTTACTGAAAAGTAGAAAACAAAATGATAGACTTCCAATTGTGAAAAAAATAAAGCGTGATACAGGATTATGAATCAGTGTGAAATCATGTAAATTTACATCATTAACTAATAGAATAATGTTAATCAAAATCCCAGTAGTTAAAGCTATTAAACTGAATAGCATTAGGATTATATAGTTATAATTTGAGAAATTGGCATGAGTTTTTAATGGTCTCCTAAGAATAAAAGGGGTAATTGTTAAAACAATACCAATTATAAGATATGGAATCATAAATTCTACCCAATCACCAATTACAGTTCCCCCATTTAATATTCCAACGAATAATGGAACTATTATATATGAGGAATAAATGAGCATTCTTATTGACTTGCTCTTTTTTTTAGAATCAACTTTTGATTCATCCGTTGAATAAACTGATACCTTATTTAATTGTCCAATTATTGTAGATTTTCCAATTTTTCTAACTGATAAGAAAATTGAGAATATTACAACTGCTATTGATATCATTACCCCTATGATGAGACTTAAACTACGAATATGAAGACTAATAAAGGGTGTGCCAATTGCTGGTAACCACCATGTATGTAATCCATAGATTAATAATTTTGCATAACCGATAGCGAATAGGCATCCACCCAAACTACCGAATAATGTAAGTAGTATACCTTCAGATAATAACCGTCCACGTGTTTTCTTCATCGTATATCCCATTGATTGTAGTATGCCGATTTCTCGTGATCTTTGCTCTACACCCAATTTGAATACTAATCCAATTAGAACTGTAGCAGCAATTATGATGAACCCACTCATACTACTAAATAACAGGGCAAAATCAGATGAACCTTTTGCAGATTTTAAGCCATCAGATCTGATAGGTATGAACTGGAACCCCAATTGTTCTGGTTCCAAACGCGACAATAATTCAGATTCAATTATAGTTCGTGTCTCTTGAATATTTTGACCCGGAATCCGTCCAAACCGTATTGATGTAAGCTCACCAAAACGGTTTTTCCACAATCTCTGTCCAGTTTGTAAAGAGATAAAAGCTTTTGCAGTTGTCTTATATCTGTCCCAATATTCCTCATCTTTATCCCTTATCACTGAATAATCAAGTGGAAAAGGTGGATTCCATTCTGAGATATTTTCTGTTTCATGTATCCCTGGAAATTGAGGTATGATATCTGTATCAGCAATTAACCCTTCAATTGGGACAATACCTTTTACTAAGAAAGAAGTAGTCTCGGTGATATACTCTTCTTGTGTTGTAATAGTATAATAACTCACGCTAACTTTATCACCGACTGTTACGTTAAGGTCATTTGCTGCCCATCTGTTGATATAGATTCCATCAGTATTATAAAAATGTGTGATTTGATTTTGTTTTCTATTGATTTCTGCTAACAACTTATCCCTTCTTGAGGATACACTTTTGTATTCAGAAGTTTGTTTTAGATTCTTTTTAGTTAATTCAGATAATTCGTTCATTACTTTTTTGTATTGTCCATCGTATTCTCTTTTTATTTCTATTTTTTTTGCATCAGAAAGTTGTTTCTCCTCACTTTGTCTTTCAACAAATAAACTATTTCCAGCTATAGTGGTATTATCATTGAATATTTCAGTAAAATTGCCATTTTGAAATGGAACAGCTATGATAGTTGAATATGGTATTTTCTTAGGTTCGATGTTTTCAATTCCATCATCTGAACTAATGTATGAAATACTGTTTGCAAGATAGGTTAAGGAGGGTAAGATAGGTATATTGTTATCTGATGCAATTTCACTTGCAATACTGGCAATGTATGGTGATAAAACGTATTGATCAGTTTGGAGATCAATATGATGATTATTTTGGTTAAGACTTAGTCCTAATCCTTTTATATTCAGTTGTATCAGATCTTGTGTGCCATTAGGAGTAGTAGTAAATACAGCATTTACTTTATCTTGTTGACCAAGTTTCTCTTGTAGGACACTGAGAGGTAAATATACATTTAATGGTAAACTCTGGTGAGCATTAAGGTTGAATCTTCCTCCTTGATCTGATGTTATAATATCGCTGATAACAGCACGTATAGAATTCACAACATCATTTGGATCTGTCTTACCCAATAGGAATTCTGGATGTATTTGTCCAGTATTTGGAACTCTAACGATAACGGTATCACCAATATCAACATTTAGCTCTTTCTTCAGATATTCATTAATTATGAGGTTAGGAAAAACTTGATTCTGTGTATTACTCCAATTTGGTGTTGAGTTATCCCACAGATAGAAGAAAGTGTCTTTAACTCCATAAACATTAACTTTAGATGCGCGTGCTTGTGTAGATGGTACAACAATTGGTCCATTTAGAATAATAGCTGTGTGTGTATTAATATCATTTACCATCTTTGGATCAAAGAAATGATCAGCAACAACAGCATGGTGAATCTTCCCAAGACGTTCCAAAGTTATATCACTCAAACTCCCACGCATTGAATCCCCAACAATTAATGATCCAACAAGAACACCCGTTGCTAATGCTATACATAGCAAAAGAGTTAGGTTAATTCCCCAATAATATTTGATTGTTAACCAAAAAGAATGCATTGTTGATTAATTGATAGGACTACAAGGTATGTTAATCTTCAATATTAGATGGTGTATCTGCTATACAACGACCGTTCTCTAATTTTAGTTGATATGTAAATTGTGAAGCGAAATTTAGATTGTGAGTTACAGCGATTAGAAGTGTATTTTGTGTCGTATGTAATTCGAAGAGTAATTTTGCAATTTCTTCAGTTGTGGAGTTATCAAGATTACCTGTTGGTTCATCACAAAGAAGGATACTCGGGTTATTTATGAGTGCGCGGGCAATTGCTACACGTTGCCGTTCACCCCCA
Organism: uncultured bacterium; assembly: GCA_964652195.1. GTDB lineage: Bacteria > Poribacteria > WGA-4E > WGA-4E > WGA-3G > MSPOR6. The sequence continues at coordinate 25,654 of CAZZBB010000054.1, forward strand.
GATAATTCTCCTGGACGATGTGAGATACGTCCAGATAAACCAACTTTATTGATAAGATTCTCTGCATATTCAGCAGCATCTGTTTTTTTTGTAAAGGCAAGAGTAGGGAGAAGTATATTTTCCAGAACCGAATACTGGGGGAGTAAATGATGATCTTGAAAAACAAAACCAATCATCGAATTTCGGAATCGTGCTAATTCCAGATCAGACAATTGAAATGGGTTTGTCCCATCTATTTCAACTTTACCTTTAGATGGCGACTCTAATGTACCGATAATATGTAATAATGTGCTCTTACCGGATCCTGAAGGGCCAATTATTGCAACTGAAGATCCTGATTGATAACTAAATGATACATCCTGAAGTACTTGTAATGAACCATAGGATTTATATACGCTGCTAATATTTAACTGATGTGTTTTTGTGCTTTTCTCTTGAATAACACCCATAGAAAATAGATAAAGGTATCTTTTTACAACCTGACATTACATTAAATTGAAATTTGATTAGATATAATATCTGGGATAGATATAGGTTGTAATTTCTCACCAGGATTCGTAATACAACATACAGTTGTTACTTCACCTCTGGCTACATCACAACCTTCAAGTGTAAAATGAAATTGATATGTAAGTGATTTAGTTCCTTTCTTTTTTACTCTTAGAATTATGTCTACCTCATCTTCAAATCGTAAAGGACTGAGATACTCACAAGAAGCTGCAAGTCTTGGCCATCCAATTTCATTACCATCAATTGTTGTAGTAACACTTGTTCCTAAACTTCGTAGAAATTCGTGTTCAACAGACTCCATATAGACGAAAAACCGAGTAAAGTGAACAATGCCTGCCATATCTGTATCAGAAAATTCTATCTTCCTTTTCGTTCTGTATTCAGTTGGCATGTGGTAATATTTATAATTAGTTCTGGTTGATGACTCAATGCTTGTACTTAGTAATTGGGAAACACTATTCAGGCGGTCCACACATAATGTTTGCTAATTCTTTGGAAATTCTGGAACATCTTCATAGCGACTCCATGTTTCAGAATGGATTTTCCAATAACCATCAGTAGGATCTACAATGAGGTCTAATTTTTTTGTGCCTATATCTGAATATGCAGGACGTGAACCAGATGCAGGTGTTCCCTTGAATTTTTGTAGGAAAGTCACATCTGCCACAGCCCGATCTCCATTAATTACAAGATTAGAAATCTTCACTTGTATTTCTGAATACATAAGATTCAATTTTTTCATTTTCTGCTTCAATTGACTCTTATTAAGAAATGTAGATGTTTCTCTACCCCCTCTAACAGTAACACGTGTGATTAATGCCTTTTCTGCATATATTGACATATATGTCTCAAGATCTTTCTCTTCCCACGCATTTTGCCATTTTGCAAGGATCTGACTAACTTTCAGTTTAGTGTCCAGTGGTGCACTTCCATTAAAAATAGCTGATTCCTGTTCTTCAGGTAATGGTGTATCTGTAATTGGATCTTCCTGTGTAATTGGTATATCGGATATGTAATCCCCACCAACTTCATCATTGATAAGTTTCCATCGTCTAAATAAAAATCCTCGCTTATCAATTGTTAGTGTACGTGAGTGAGTTTCAATGAATGCGCCATTACTATATATTGTAACACTAATATTATCAACCAAGTATCGTGTCTTAGAAAATGCAATTGATGTATATATTGCCTGACTTAGATCAACAGTTAAATCTTGAGATATCTGAACAATAGCCAGCTGATAATTGTCATTTTTTGCTTTTCGTGCCTTTTTGTCCCAGAGTGATGTATACTTCTTGACGTCTTTGGTTTCGAGTGCTTTTTTCCATTCTAAAACTAAAGGTACAACGGGACTATCAGACGAAGATTTTCTATCTACAACAGACTCTTCTGGTTCAAAAGACGTAATATCTGTGGCAATTTCTTCGCTTGTAACTTCATCCTTAATTAGTTTCCACCGTTGCTGTATTATTCCTGTCTTGGCAATTGTTAGAGTCCGTAACTGTTGTAAAGGTTCACCGGGGGCATGTATAAGCAATGGAATATCTTCTATACGAAGATAGTGTGGATTCTGAGGATCTTTTCTTGTTCTATTCTCAGCATTCTTTATTATTACATCAATACGTGAGTTTTCCTTGAAGAGTTGTGCTGTATCCTGATATCCAGTATTTGATTTGTTTCGAGCATTCTTTCCCCACAAGACATCGTACTTTTGTATATCCCCAGATTCTAATGCGCTTTTCCATCTACCCAAAAATGCTACAGATGATTCATTTGTCCGTGTTAATAATATACCACAGACCAACAAAATGATAACGACAGCTGCTATACCTCCCCATTTAAGAGAGTCAGGTATTCCCTTTATTGTAGTATTTGATCCATCATTCTGCATATTCATTAACCATCTCCTTAGAATTTTGGTATATTATCAAAGATTTGCCAGGTTTCACGATATATTTTCCAACCATTTTGTATCTGATGAGCCCAGATTTCCCGGATCCATATCTGATACAAGGCAGTATCATCCTCTGTCTGTGCAGGAGTCACCAATCTACTATATCGATATGTTCCGATAACACTATTCTGTTCCACTTCAAATATCTCTTTTTCTTGAGTTTTTTGCCATGGATGTTTACTAATTTCAGTTAGTTCAGATTCAAACTGGGTTCTATTTAACGTAGAGGGATTATCTTTACTTTCTATCGTATGGACCTTATTGATTATTACATTGGGTGCATAGAATGCAAGATGAGCCTTCATGTTGGAACGATTCCATTCATTTTCCCATCTTTTCAATGCAGCTTTTCCAGCATTGATTTGTTGTGTGGAAAGAGTAGTTCTACCCGTCCGAACGGGTTTTTGACTATCAAGTTGCTTAACATACGCTCTCGCTTCCTCAGCTTGTTTCCTTAGATACTCCGAATGTTCAGCTGCGATATTTCGTTTTTGTGCTTCTGCAAGTTTCGCTGTATAATTTTGAGCTTGTTCACGAATTTGCTTTCTGAGAGATTCTGCCTCTGCATACGCTGCTCTTTTCTGTCGACTTGCTGATTTAGCAATGGCATCCGCTGCATCAAGTTTACGCGTTAGATCCTTGACTTCATTGCCATAATTCCGCACCTCAGTTTCAGAACTGGTAATACGCTTTTTTAAAGTATTTAACTCTTCATTAACTTCTGATAACTTATCAATACTAATCCTATTTTTCCGATCAATATCTTGCTTTTCATTGTTGAGAGTTGTGATAGTATTATTTAGATTTCTCTCAGTATCCTCTAATCTTTGTAATCCTCTTTCCAAATCACTGATTTTGCTATTTTGATTCTCAAGATTTCTCTTTAATTTACCAATTTCTGCTTCTCTTGCCAAAATATTGGCATTGGTAACAGCATTATTAGAATTTTGAATTGCTTCATATTTTGCCATCTTTGCATATGAATATGCAAGATTTGCTGATTTTAAAGCAACAACCCCATCTTCATTATCTAATGCTTCTTTTGCTTTTTCAAGTTCAGTCTCTGCTCTTTCAAACTTTTCAAAAGCCAGTGAATCTGATTTTACTGCACGAGCATCATTTATTGCTTTTTCTGCTTGTGCTATGACACTCTGTACATCGTCTATTTTAACTGTACCGAGTTTTCCTCCACAACCAATTAGAAAAATCACTAAGAGAATACTTCCTGTAAGAAATATCCTGTTAGAATTCAGGGAAAATTGGAACTTCTCTTGCTTTATAGCATATGTGTTTGATCTCTTCATGTTTTGCCTATTGCTCCTATATTCTCTATATGGACAAGTGGTGTAAATTTACCAAGTAGAATCAACATAAAAAAAAAAAAAATAGCGTATACTTCTGTTTTTAGCATGTTGGTATGACGAGTAATCTTTAACAAGAATATTGTCTGTTATTCAAAGATTGGTAACGTCATGACAGATGGTTGGGATGTACCTGTTTTCATCTGTATCAATGATTCCTTAATTGCCAATGCTCTTGTTTCTCCTATTCCATCTACATTTTGTAATTCATCAATATTTGCTGTCCGTATGGAATAAAGAGTTTTAAAGTGTTCAATAATCCTTTCTATAACCTTCATAGAAATGTGTGGAATTTGACTTAGCATTCGATACCCTCGTGGTTCAATCACATTATTAGATTCTACATTTGAAAAACCAAGGGCATTTATTATTTCTGATTTTGATGTCAATTGAGTTGCATCTAATCCGAATATCTTTTCATATACTTCGTTCTCATCATGTATATTCTGTATATAATAATCCTTAATTGTTAACAATCCACGATCAATTTCTTCAGACAAATCTAAAGGAACTAAATGTAATGACTGTGCTTCTGTACCTAATTCTATTCTATATCTATTGAGTTCCTCTTCTGTTCGTCTTACACGTTCACAATCACAGATTGTAGTAACTACATTTTCTAAGGTGACATTATCATTTAATTCATCCCAATTTAACGAAGAAACGGAATTCTGCATAGCCTTTATATAAAGACTAAGTGATAAGAAAGCTTGATTAGCACCGGATAAAAGTATCGTACGTTCTCGGAATTGATATCTTTGGGAATCAGAATACAAGGTAAGTGTATTTCTTCGTCGAGAAACAGCCAGAACAATCTGACCTGTATCTTTAGAAAATTTCTCAGCAGCCTTATGACGTAATCCTGTTTCATTGGATGAAATTGAGGAATTGATTCTCAATGTGACATTGGCACGAACAATTCTTTTTAAATCGGATGAAAGGATAATTGCACCATCCATTTTCGCTAATTCAGCTAAACGCGTTGGACTATATTGGCAATTAATTCTAAAACCACCTTCTGTTAAATTTAAAACTTCAGGGGTATCACCGATGACAATTAAGCCTCCATTCTTACCCTGTATAATATAGTCAATTCCTTCCCTTAAAGATGTACCAGGAGAAAGTAATTTTAGGGTGTTATCAAAATTGTTTTCCAATAGTTTTATTGAATTGAAATTACGCAGTTTAATCACCCCATCAGTAATTAAAGTCTAACATACAAATTTGCAATTGTCAATGCAATGTAATCAGATATCATTAGAATTAATGATGGCATAAATCTACTAATTATAGGGGTATATTTGAACTTGAGTCTTCATCAGAGAATTTAGAAATTCTTGACTTAACCACTATTCAGATGTATCATTAATTCAGTCTTTGAAGTCATTCAAATCAATTTTAATATTGAAATGTCAATATGACGATTTCATAATACTATTATATTTCATTCAGGGGCAAAATCTCGAATATTCAATAAAATAAGGAAATCATGCAAATTTCAACTTTGTGTAAATGTGTAGCACTAATTCATTCAAAAACAATTGATAAATTACCAATTGTAACGCTAAAAACAGATAAAGGAAACATAATTATTGAGTTGTATCCAGAGTGTGCCCCACTTACTGTTGAGAATTTTCTAAAATTAGTCGAATCCGGCTTTTACAATGGTTTATTATTCCATCGTTATGTAAAAGGCTTTGTAATTCAAGGTGGAGATCCTGAAGGTAATGGGACTGGTGGTCCTGGTTGGACAATACCTGGCGAATTTCAGGATAAGACATTACGAGATAAAATGCCTAATCATGAAAAAGGTGTAATTGCAATGGCAAGAAAGCCAAAACCTGATTCTGCAGGTAGTCAATTTTATATTTGCCTAAATGAAGACACAAATGGATATACGCATTTAGATGGAAATTACACCACATTTGGGAGAGTCATTGAAGGAATTGATATTGTTGATAAACTTCGAGAAGGTGATAAAATGTTAGAAGTTGGCACAACAATTGACCAAGCATAACATTCCTAACATTTATGTTAATGGTGATTAAAGGTCTATATAAATATGGAAGAATGGAAACAACTGGTTAGGGATACAGTTAATACACCTGAAAAACTTGCATCTGTTTTTGATGTGGATATTGAAGAGCTCAGACGTATACACAAAGAATTTCCTATCCGAATTAATCCCTATTATCTTAGTTTAATTGAGAAACCTGGTGATCCTATATGGAAACAAGTCGTTCCTGATCCACGCGAATTAATTAGTACTGGGGTTGAAGATCCACTACACGAAGAAGACGATAGTGAAGTTCCAAACGTAACACATAGATATCCTGACAGGGCACTCTTCTATGTGAATTATATGTGTCCAATATATTGTCGTTTTTGTACAAGAAAACGTAAAGTAGGGGATCCGCACTCTATATCTGAAAATAATGTTGAAATAGGTCTATCATATATTAGATCACATCCTGAAATTAGAGACGTAATTATTTCAGGTGGTGATCCACTTATGTTGACAGACAAAAAGATTGAGTTGATAGTTGGAGGGCTACGGGATATTGATCATCTTGAGATAATTCGAATTGGATCCAGAGTACCAGTTACACTACCACAGAGAATTACTCCTGAATTGTGTGCCATATTAAAGAAATATCATCCATTCTATATCAATACACACTTTAATCATCCACGTGAAATTACTCCTGAAACAGAAAGGGCATGCGGTATGTTAGCTGATGCTGGTATACCCCTCGGTAATCAGGCAGTTCTTTTAAAGGGTGTAAATGATGATCCAGATGTAATGGTGGAACTGATGAAAGGCTTATTACGGATTCGTGTAAGACCTTATTATATCTACCAAGCAGATCTTGTTGTTGGAACTGACCATTTTCGTACTGCAGTTCAAACAGGTTTGGATATTGTGGCAGCCTTACGTGGCCATATCTCAGGACTTGGTGTACCACACTATGTTATTGATGCACCTGGTGGGGGTGGTAAAATTGCATTAACTCCGAATCCAATTGTTACCTTTGATGACGATGAAATCCAATTACAGAATTATGAAGGTAATGTATATAGTTATCCAAGCACACCCTTCTATGATGAAGATTGGTAGAATCTCTATTTCCTTCCCCTTATTATCATTCCTATAAACTAATTATTCTCGTCCTTATTTTCTTTTCCCTGATTAAGAAACGGACTTAATAAATCAATTGGGATAGGAAATATGATTGTAGAATTTTTCTCCGCACTTACTTCTACCATTGCTTGAAGGAACCGTAATTGGACTGCGGTTGGTTTCTTACTAAGGAATTCTGCTGCATCTGTAAGAATCTCAGCTGACTCAAATTCCCCTTCAGCATGGGTTACCTTTGCCCGTCTCTCTCTTTCCGCTTCAGCTTGTTTTGCCATGGCTCGTTGCATCTCTGCGGGTAGATCCACTTGTTTAATTTCCATGGTATGCACTTCTATACCCCAAGGATCGCATTGTTCCTTAATGATATTCTTTAAATCCTCATTGAGTTTTTCACGTTCAGACAGTAGATCGTCTAATTCTGCACGTCCTAATACACTTCGCAGTGTCGTTTGTGCAACTTGTGAAATAGCAAATCCAAAATCTTCTACTTCAATTACAGCTTGATCTGGGGTCTTTACTCTAAAGGTAAGTACAGCATTAACTGCTACAGAGACATTATCTTTTGTGATAATATCCTGAGGAGGGACATCGTTTACAATTACCCGTAAACTTACACGCTGAACCCGTTCAATCCAGAACGGTATTAACATGATCAATCCTGGCCCGCGTGTTCCTACAAGTCGTCCTAATCGAAAGACAACTGCACGTTCATATTCCTTCATTATCCTTACACTGGTTAAGATCATTACTACGACACCAATTGCTATTGCAAAATAGTATGGTGGTATTTGTTCAGGCATTTATTAAAGATCCTTTCTATACTAATTCTCTGTAATTTGTTTTATCTTATTAAAGAAAGCTTGTTTCCGTGAAGTGTTTATTTGCCATTGTACTGGAACAGACTGATACCCATGCCAATAGTCATTTTCCCCAGGGTCAAAATAACCCCATGAGGCATATTCACTTATTGCTGCAACACAGTTGTTGAATGGCTTATCAAAATCAAAGTGGTCATCTTCATTGAAGAGTATAGGCATGGGTCGATAGCCAGAAACTTTTCGTGTTTGTTTGACCATTTCAACGATGCGATTTGGATCACTGACACCATTTCCATGAATTAATATAAAATCAGAGGATTTTACTACATTCTCTTCTGGTATTCGTCCCCCGCCATAACTCGTACCGACTAAAAATCTCTTACCATCCCTGGATATTGATTTAACATGATCAATCAATTCATGTACTCTATCAGGTTGTAAAATCTCATGTGAATACCTTACATTACATTCGTTATTCACTTCAACAATAACATTTGTATAATTATTATCGAACAACCAATTGGTGATATTATCCACAGCATATATCACAGCATTCTCGTCATTAATTCTGTGATCTTGTCCAAAATAAAAATAACCAAGAATAACAACCATACCTAATTCGTCAGCAAAATCAATAATTCGTTTTAAGCGAGAGAGATAGTCGGGGTTGAGTTTTCCTTCCGATTCGATACCTGAATTATGCCAAGGTTGTGCTTTTGAATATCCTTCAGGACTACCACCTTGTAGATTAATCGTAAATGCTAAAATTCCATACTCACACCAAGTTGGCATCGCAGCTAAGAATTCCCTGGTATTCCGTTCGGCATCCCATTTTCCTGTATCAGGATAACTCCATTGACTAACCGTATCAGGATTTCTATCATCAAAGATACCTTGAACCATTCGACTGTTTAGGAGTAATCCTTCTATCTTTTTATCTTCAAAATAACGTCCAGCATACGTGATTTCTCCATTAATGTAAAAAGCATCTTCAACTATATCTACAATAGTATTCATTTCTCTCCTTGGGTAGTGTTGATTCATAAATCAGATCTATATGTAGGGTGGAATGAAATTATCAGTTCATATAGATCTATATTCTGCAATGTTCATACAATGGGGTATTATAGCAGCAAATGAAGCTATTATCAATACTATCATAGCAGCAAATGAAGCTATTATCAATACTATCATGAGTGTGTCTACCACGAATAATATATACTTTAATAATTACTATAGTTTGGACAGTTTTTGGCTGTCAGGACTTGCAACAGGTATAAAATTGCTATGTAAACACTTCTTTTTATCTCATTTTCTGTTAGAAATCAGCATTTTGGTCTATTTTTTGAATAAAATCTTGAAAAAACATAATTTTGCACAAGTTATGTCGTATATTCAATTGTTAATCCTAATATCCAGAGAAAAAATAAGGTGCAAAAACAGACCTTTAATCCTAAATTCCCAGATTAAAAATGGTGATAATGTTGAATTTCTCCATGCGTCGAAAAAGTGAAAAAAGTTACACTTTTTCCTACATTTTGTAGGATTAAAATTGGTGTAAATTCCCTCTCTAACCTCTGTCATAGACTGACTTTACTCCACTTTGAATTAACTTTATAAGAATTTGCAAAAAGTGTGATATTGTGTTTTTGTTGCCTTGCGAATTTTGACAATTTCAACCTGCATATTATAGTTGATTTTTTGACATAAAGAATTTATTGTATTTAGGACGTTTTCATAGATATTCATCATTTATTCTCTTCTTATTTATTTCCCATTAAGGTTATGATTTTGGAGTAGAATCTCCTCAAATCTTTATTCAATTTTGTGCTTTGTAATACCATTTCTAAATGAATAGTTGTCATACATTACCATGTTATACCATTCCTATTAATTTTTGTTCCGTTAGCAATTGCTATAAATGAAGTGTTGTGTGGCACAAACTAAAAGTTTATGCTACAAAAGAGAGTCGTGATATATCAGAAATAGTATTATATTTTTTCAGTGCAGTTCCAAACCGAACGATAAGTGTGAATTGTTGATTACATATCCTCGTAGTGAAACAACGCAGCATACACCTATGGAATACTGCGGTATTGATTCGTAGGTGAAACCCAACATTTCCTGTATATAATTGCTTCTTTGAATTATTCTGGAATCTCCATTTTTTGATCTGATAGTGCTTCTTTCTCCGTGAATTTGGCTTCAACAGTTTCTCTTTCTTGGAGTAATCTCTTAGTCGTGATAATTGATTTCAGGATTTGGTGTGCGAGTGGTATTCGCGTCATGTCATTTTCTTCCACTATCTGCTTTTTTGCTATCTGGTATAGTGCTTCTAATTCTTCAATACTATTATATGGATTATCCAAACAGTTTGTTTGTAGATCCTGCAAATATGCCTTCCTCTCCTCTTGGAAGAATTTTCGATATTTTTTTGGAAATTGTGTATGACTAATATTTAACCTACGGAACCGATTCGAAAGCATATCATGTATTCTTTCGTTTTTTAGTTCTTTTTCCTTTGAGAAAAGTTTTTCACCTTCTGTAAGGTGTTCATCATAGTCGAGAATCCATTCATGCTCATCGTTCGCTTCC
>CAZZBB010000055.1:0-19926 GCA_964652195.1 uncultured bacterium
ATTTTTTGGTTGTTGTGTTTAAGTTGAATTTTTCTATGTGTTAATTCATTGTTTTTTATTGGGGATCTTATAGGGGAAGGATGGAAGTGTGGATGGATGGATGGAATGATGGAAGAGGGGAAATGTCTGAACCACAGATTACACGGATTACACGGAGAAGAAAGGTTATTGTCTGCAAGATTTTCTTTCAATGCTGGAACTTCAAATCAAGGAATCAAGAAATCAAGAAATCAAGGAATCAAGGAATCAACGGTATGAACGCCTGTAGGCGTTCCCCGGGTATGAACAGGATCTTGAAAAATCGGGGATCGGAATCCCTCCTACAGAAGAGCTAATGCTTAAATTGACAACTATAGTGACAAAAACTTTACACACCCATCAATCGAATAAAGTTGACAGTATAAATTCGATTGTGTATACTTAAATACATTGAAAGTAAACAGGTTGAATATACTTTTGATATAAAATTGAACTTCAGCACAAATCCATTATCATGGCAAAGAAAAAAAGTAGGTCTATAAACGTTGCCCGAAAGAGAGAAAAACGGAATAGAAATCGTAAATTAAAGAGTAAGCAAATAGCTGCTGAAAAACACCATAAGTTACCTTTAGACAAGATGGATGAGGAGCGTTTGCATTCATATCTATTGAAAAGTTATGATTTGCTTGATGAACCAGAAATACAAAAAGTTCATTTTGACCTTGATCTTGTAAAAACCGAATTATTGGATTTAATCAGGAATACAAAACAGACAGGTTCAAATGTGGAAGAAGCTTCAGCAATGGTATATGAAGCATTTGAAATGTGTGAAACAGATATCCTATCACGGTTAATTACAACACAATTCAGAAGACAACTCTTATCGTCGTTAAGTGCGTGTGAAAACAGATTAAAAAATAATGGTGAACATGATAGGGTTGAAGTTGTATACGTAACACGATCTCTATTTGAAATAGTGCCAGCAGATGTTATGGCTGGACACCCAATCATACACCGTATCGGTAAACAGAGTATACAACTTCTTATTGAGGAAAGAGCGAATTCTGAAGATCTGTCTGCAGTAAGCGATTATCTGCCAGAAGTACAGGAAATTGAATATAATGAATTTCAACAAAATGAGTCGTTTCCAAGTCTGTTTTCAGACGCAATATCAAAAAAGTCAAATGATATTGATGAAAACAAACAGGAATTGGTAGTTAATATAACCCCTTTAGTTCAAGAGCAGGAATTATATCCAGAAGATCTACCAGCGAAGGCTTTATACAAGAATTTTGATGGATTTGAAATCAGAGATAGTTTAATAAAATGCCCGGGACATTCTCTTAAAAAAGAGACCGACACACAACTTGATTTTATTAATTGGGATAATCAGTTATATATAACAGTAACTGAGAATCGATTACAATTACATGCTGAGAATGAAGAAAAACTTACTACAGCTATGGAAAATTTGGAGACCCACTGCCAATCGGCCGTGATGTATCTCGCTAAAACACTTGATGAAGGAGGTGAAACTGATGCCACGCAGTAAAAGCGGACAGGTTAGACGTAGAACACAAATTCGACAACGTCAATTACGGCGTAAAAAAAGAAAAAAGTCCGAACTTAAAGAACTTTTAGCAAATAAGTAAGCACATTCTATAAAAACTTAATGGGTTGGAAGTAGACTTTCAATTTATAATAAATCCTTATACATATAGGATTAATTGTAAGAGAACTGCCTAACCTTAAATCAATATCTGATTTTAAAACTTTTTTGCAGATTTTCTTGACATTCCTGAAAATTGTGAGTATAATTACGCCAAAATGTAGATTGTAAGTAATATAGCACGATTTCCAACAATTTGTTCATTCAAAATATTATTTAGGATAATGAGATTCGTTATCAATTTATGTTCTTTAGTTAGTTTTTGACTTTATTTGAAATGGGATTAAACCAATCATCTAATATGATATTGAGACACAATATCAAAACAATGGTCTAATATATTGAAGTTACTTTATTATAGTTTACGGATAATTTTAGGGATGTGCATATTCATAAGTACATCAACTATTGCTGATAATCATTCTTTTACAGTTTCTGGATATGGTGTAATCAATTACTCACATTTTAATTGGGATCTTGATCCAGATCGACGAGCTGCCATTGATTTAGAAAGATTGGTTGTGGCACCAAAATACCGTATTAACGATACTATTCGACTTGAGGCAGAGCTTGAATTTGAACACGGTGGAACAGGGAGTACAATGGAATTTGACAAATTCGAGGAATTTGGTGAATTCGAGTTTGAAATTGAAAAAGGCGGCGAAATTATTGTTGAAAAACTTGCCGCGGTTTTCTCAATAAAGCCTACATACAACTTCCGTATTGGACATATCATCGTCCCTGTAGGTCTTGTGTCTAAACGGCACCGACCCGAAGACTATTTTACAACAACCCGTCCAGAAGCAGAAACACACATCATTCCGACAATTTGGCATGAAACTGGAGTTGAAGTTTTTGGTTCATTCGGTCCCCTAAGTTACCAAGTGCAGGTTGTAAACGGTTTAGACTCTACTGGCTTTAGTTCAAGGCACTGGATTGTGCGAGGACATCAGCTCCGATTTGAAACTATAAATGCTGAAGCTCCTGCTTATGTTGGACGACTCGATTATAGCCTTCATGAAAACGCGACTGTCGGTGTCTCTGGTTATTATGGAGACACTGCTGCGAATCGTCCTAAACCGGATGTTAACTTTGATGCAAATGTAGGAATTGTCAGTCTACATGGATTTTATGAAGTGAAGGCAATTAAGATTCGTGGGTTGGTTCTAATTGGAACTTTGGAAAATGCACATCTACTTTCAAAGGTCAATCGGACATTATCCAATAACCTAAATGTTAAACGCACACCAATTGGTAGTTCAGCAACAGGGTGGTATATTGAAGCAGGCTACGATATTCTTTCCTTATTTATGAAAAGTGAGGAAATGTCACATAGGCTTGAATTATTTGGTCGATACGATTACTACGATACAATGGCAAGTGTTGAGGGTTTAATCTTTGATAATCCTCGATGGGAAAGAACCACGTGGACTTTCGGTATAAACTATCACTTTCACCCGAAATTGGTTTTCAAGAGCCATTATTCACTACGGCGGTTAGCTGCCAAAGATAAAAACAAGGAAAATACCTTTGCAGTTGGCTTCGGTTTTCAATATTAATTTTTTCAATTACTAAATAAAATAGAAATTCAATAGGAGGATAGAATGAATTTCAATAAATGTATATCAAGGTTGTCATACCTGTTAGTTTTAGCAGTGCTTTTAGGGTGTGGTGGTGAAGATGATACAGATAGAGACGATGAACTACAAGATGATGCATTCCAATCCGGTTCAATGCTGGATAATTTCGCTAATAATGTGGTATTAGCAACCTATACAGAGTTGGATATGAAAGCAGGAGATCTATTAGATGCTGTTAAAGTTTTGGATAGTGATACTACACAATCAAATCTTGTGAAAGCACAAGAGGCATGGAAAGCGACCCGTGTACCGTGGGAACAGAGTGAAGCTTTCTTATTCGGTCCCGTGGACACACAAGGTCTTGATCCCGCTTTGGATAGTTGGCCAGTTGACCACGTTAATCTTCAATCTGTGTTAGATAGTAATGACAACTTAACAGTAGAATATGTAAACGGCTTAGAGGATACACAGAAAGGTTTCCATACTATTGAATTTCTCTTATTTAGAGATGGAGATCAACGCAAAGCATCGGATTTCACTAAACGAGAGTTAGAGTATCTTATCTCTACTACCGAAAATCTTAAAGCGAGTACTTCTCAACTTAGATTGGCATGGGCTCCCGAAGGTGAAAATTTTGCAAATGCTGTTGCTAATGCTGGTACAGGAAGCATTATATACACCTCTCAGAGCGCGGCTGTTCAGGAGATGGTTAACGGTATGATTACTATCGCCGATGAAGTTGCAAATGGAAAGATTTCTGACCCCTATAACGAATCTAATACCACACTTGTGGAATCACAGTTCAGTTTTAATTCAATCTCTGATTTTCAAGATAATATTAGAGGAATTCAAAATGTCTATCTCGGTAAATATATGAATGATGGACAGGGCTTAAACGAATTTGTAAATTCCAAAAATGCTGAATTAGATTCCCGTTTTCAATCTGAAATACAGCAAGCAATTGATGCCATTGGGGCAATACCTAATCCTTTCCGAGATTCTATCACTGAGAGTCGACCTTCTGTTCAGGATGCAATTGATTCCGTTAGTAAAGTTCAGTTAACTTTGGAACAGGATATACTTCCACTGGTACAATCAAGTGAGTTCAATTAGATTAATTTTTATCGCCACAACTCAATGACTAAGAATTATTGTTGGGAAAGGAAATTATCCTATTCTCAACAATAGTTGACGCATTTCGCTTTCTTGCCATAAGTATTTTGTGAAAAGATAATTATATGATGAAATATCTCAATGTAATATTACTTATTTCTATGTTATCCTTCATCTGTGGTTGTGAAGCTGATAGGAAATCAGACAGTTTAAATAGAACAGGAAATGGATCACATATTCCGCTGGCAGGTGGAGAAACGACAATCTTTGACGCATCAAGTCATGCTTTCTCAATACCAGCCCCCAATCTATCTGCAGATGCCCTGGAAAAACACTTAGAGGGTGACGTAGAATTTGAAGCAGTCTTTGTAACCGCACCAGCTGTGGTAAATCCCGGGCTGGGACCTATATATAACAATGTATCTTGTATCAACTGTCATTCGCGTGATGGTCGTGGAAGACCTCCCAACATTGATGAAGAGTTAGTTTCACTCCTCTTTAGACTTAGTCTTCCGAACAACGATAAGGTCATTGACGGAAAACAACCTATACCTGTCCCTGGGTATGGTACACAACTGAATAATCGTGCAATTTACGGAACACCTGCTGAAGGGAATGTTGACATCACCTATACAGAACAACCTTTAGTCACTTCAGATGGAACAAAAGTACATCTAAGATATCCCAGTTATACAATTACAGATGCATATCATCCGCTCCCTGAAGATATAGAGGTGTCCCCTCGAGTAGCTCCAGTTGTATTTGGTCTCGGTTTATTGGAGGCTATCCCTCAGGAAAATATTCTTTCAAACGCAGATGAATCAGATGATAATGAAGATGGAATATCTGGAAAACCTAATTTTGTTTGGGATGTAGTAAAAAAACAATATATCTTAGGACGATTCGGTTGGAAGGCGAACCAACCAAACTTACTACAACAGGTGGCTTCAGCATATCATGACGATATGGGATTAACTACTTCACTATTCCAGATGGAAAATTCAAAAGGGCAATTACAACATACTGATGTCAGCACATCACCAGAAATAAGCGATGAGATCTTAGATGTAGTGACATTTTATGTTCAAACTTTAGCTGTACCAGCACGACGTAATGTTGATGATCCTAAGGTAATACAAGGAGAACAACTTTTTACCCAAGCACAATGCGGTACATGCCACATCCCAACACACAGAACTGGTGTATTTCCGGGTATACCATCAATAAGCAATCAAACAATTCATCCATACACTGACCTGTTACTACATGATATGGGACCGGATTTAGCAGACAATCGTCCTGATTTTCAAGCAACTGGTACGGAATGGCGGACACCACCCTTATGGGGAATAGGCTTGGTTAGAACAGTTAATGGTCATACAAATTTTCTGCATGATGGTAGAGCACGCGATCTGTTGGAAGCGATTCTTTGGCACGGTGGGGAAGCCGAAAAATCTCGGGATATGACTTTAGAGATGTCCCAAACTGAACGAGATGCATTAATTGCATTCTTAGAATCATTGTAATTCAATATTACAAAAGGTATGCTAATGAATCTAACTATAATGACTGTTAAGAGCAGTTTATTGATAATGATGTTTTTAATTGGGCTGTGCTTTTGTGGTTGTGAAAGCGACCCAATACTATCTCCTCAAGTTGAAGTATCCGAAGAATCGGGTAGTTACGGAAATACAAACATTGAGATTAATGAAACTGAAACCACTACCAATAAGGTAAGCAATCAACACAAAAGAAAAATTCGTGCCAAATTAAATAAGAAAACAAACCCTAAACTCTTCTAAGGTAAAGGATAATCCTTTATGTATAAACTTATAGGTGTAGGCAACATATCAAAAACATGGAATAGATCCGTAATCATGACCTTGATGGTTACACTTTTCATGTGTATAGTCCACAGTTCAGAAGGAACAAATATAATTAGTGGTAAGGTAGTAAATAACGAAACAAAACTGCCTATTTATGGTGCTACTGTTAGAATTGATTCAAAAGGACATACCATACAAGAAACTTCAACCGATAGGGACGGTAATTTTCATTTTACGCAAGATTTGCATGAGGATCAACAGCTTCTTGTCAATTCAGAAGGTTTTAATTTCTACAAACAAGTACTATTATCTACTGCGGAATTGGATAATTTGGAAATACTGTTGACAAAACAACCATTTGAGCTTGCTCCCATCGAAATCATTGGTCAATCTTTACTGGAACATAAGAAATTAACAGGTACAATGACTAAGTTAGAACCGGAGATTGTCAATTTAATCAACCCTGTAGGAACACAGGAATTACTTGAAATAATACCAGGTATTAATGGATATGCAGATGATGGTTTCGGCAATTCACGATTAAGTATTGGCATCCGTGGTTTAAACCCTCGAAGAAGTGCCCGTGTGCTATTACTTGAAGATGGTGTCCCAATTCAACCTGCCGTATATATCTATCCAAATGCATATTATAACCCACCAGCAGACCGTATTGATGCAGTCGAAGTTATTAAAGGTAGTGGAGCTATCCGTTATGGTCCACAGACTATGGGAGGTGTTATAAACTATACAACCCGAAAACCATCTTCAATACAGGGGTTATCCCATCAAATTACCTTAGGAAATAATGGGTATTATAGCGGATTCTCAGAAATAAGAGGAATTGGAAACCCGGATATCCTTGTGTCAGATGTACAACTTCTATATAAACATGGCGATGGATTTAGAGAAAATAACACTTTTGACCAAGTTAATGGCACTGTGAAGACATTATTTCAATTGAGTGAAGAAAAAACACTTTATCTTAAATTAAATGGGAATTATGAAAATTCAAATGCAACATATACAGGATTGACAGAGTATTCTTTTAGGACAAATCCAAATTTCAATCCAAAGAATGATGACAACTTTAAAGTAATACGTACATCACTTGACCTAATTTACACAAACAAAATTTCAGATAACATAGTTAGCAATTCGACCTTATACTCAAGCATTTTTGATCGTAGATGGTGGCGTGAGGATGATATTTTCGTCCGACCATCCTCATTTGACACAGGCAAGTTAGTAGCAGTACCGTATTTCCAAACTGGTGACCTGGTTAGAACAGGTAATGGAAAGAGTAATTTTGGCATTCTACGTACATTCTATGTTGGGGGAGTGGAGCAAAACTATTCATGGAAACATGGTATTGGTAGCAACTCAGCACACGTTGACATCGGAGGTAGATTACATTGGGAAAGGTTTATTGACGATAGGAAGGTCGGTAATGCCCCCGATGCACGAGATGGTGTTTATTATACTGGCATACAGGGCTCAACTGAAAACCCAGTGAAAATTCTTGGACAAAGTCATCATTATGAAACTACCGCATTGGCACTTTATGCAGAAGAACATATTGAATTTCATAACTTGACTCTCACAACCGGTGTTCGATATGAGTTATTTAAACAAGACCGTGTTGATAGATTACGCGGTTCCGTACTTGCTGACAAAGTATCTTCGGTATTATTGCCTGGTATTGGTTTAAATTATGAAGTAGGACAAGTCAACCTTTTTGGAGGTATTCATAGAGGCTATACTGCCCCTTCCAGTGGTGCATTGAAGATAACTAATTTTGGACAAAATGTGGAATCAGGTGGACTTGACCTTGAACCTGAGAAAAGCTGGAATATGGAAGTTGGTGTTAGGTCCTGGATACCGGGGATTATCTTAGAAACATCTACCTTTTTGATTCAGATTGAAGATTTTGTCGCAGCAGGAAGAGGTACAGCATTTAAGAATTTAGGTAAGGTTAATCTATCTGGACTCGAATTGGCAATGAAATTAGGTATATCAGAATTATCTTCAATTCTTCCAGATTTCAACTTTACATACACATACCTTCAAACAGAAATTATTGATGGAATTATCAAGTCAGCCACTATAGCAGGCAATGTTGATGTAGATATAAATGGTAACGAATTGCCTTATGCTCCAAAACACACCTTTACAATTGGTGTGTCAAAACATCTCTGGGATTCTATTCGTTTACGGACAGATGTGCGGTTTGTAGATGAAGTATTTACTGATTTTGAGAATCTTAGGCAAACCTTTAACCGAGGAGACACAGGACCTATTCCAAGTTATTCAATTGTAAATGCAAGTATAGATTACAAAATTTCACGACAATGGCAGCTGTTTTTTACTGTCAAAAACTTATTCGATCAAGTATATATCGGGTCAAGACTACATTCAAATGCTGGTCAACCTGAAGCGAACCTAAGCTCAGGAATCTTAATTGGTCCGAGAAGACAGATATTATTTGGTATAAAACAAGGTATTTAAAGAGGACATACGAATATAGAGATATATTAAAACATCTCTAAAATCCTGTATCTTCTAACTTAATCCAGGATAATGAGATTCATTATCTATAATTAAAAGGAAAATTATGTTTAATTTTATAAATAAACTACAATGGTTAACAGTCTTACTAACAATTTCAATTCTATTTATTAGTGGTTGCGGTACTGATGAAGATGATGGTACTAAAGATCAAACTGCTGAAGGGAAAATCCAAGTTCCTCAAGCCTATGTATTTGACAGTCGTTTCCAAGAGGGAGAAAGTAGTGTATCCTATTCTGGACAAGTTGTTCGAAATCTACTACTACAGGATCTGAAAGCTGTTACAGATAGTGTTGGAAAAGATGGTGCGAAAGCTGCATCTGTAGAAGATATGTTACAATTATATGAATACGACGATGCTCTGAACCTAAAAACAATTACTACCACTGGGTCTGTCCCTGCCCTTGAAAGTCATTACTCTTCTCTTTCAACAGGTAAGAATCTCGTTGGTAAAATCTCCGATGCTCCTGTTATCGGTTATAATCGCTCTGCCGATGATTTAGTACGAGAATGGTTCAAAGGAATATCGGATAACTCACAGGATTCAGATAAGCTCGGTACTGCAATGGCTTATACTACCGAAGATAGTGTTGACATGTCTCAGATGATTAACAAAGTTCTTATTGGTGCTGTTCCCTACTATCAAGCAACTGGCGTATACCTCAATTCTTTACTTGAACGTGACAATAGTGAAGCAAAAGATGGTTCAAAACCGTATACTGCAATGGAGCATGCATGGGATGAAGCCTTTGGTTATTTCGGGGCAGCTCGCGATTATTCACGATATACCGATGATCAACTGGCTGGAAGCGTTGATGACTTTACTTTTGACTCTAATGGAGATGGTACAATAGACTTCAAATCCGAGTACAATTTCGGTTTATCCAGAAATGCTGCTAAACGGGATAAAGGAGGTTCAGGCGTTGATTTTACTACTGAAATCTTTAACGCATTCCTTGCAAGACGGACTGCTATCACAAATCAAGGATCCGTCTCTGAAATAAGTGCCCACAGACAAGCTGCCGCAAATGGTATGGAAAAAGTAATCGCCGCAACTGTTGTTCATTACATCAATGATACTCTTAGTGATATGTCAAAGTTAGGTACAGACGAAGAAAACCTTGCTAATCTAAATAAACACTGGGCAGAAATGAAAGGATATACAGTTGCATTACAGTATAATCCTTTCAAGTTAATTAGTGATGGTCAGCTAATGGAATTACACGGGATCATGGGAGAAGCACCAAAGTACGATACACCCGGAACAAATGCCTATAAAACTCAGGTGGCTAATTATCAAAGGGCGAAAGATGTAATGCAGGCTGCTTATGCATTCTCAAATTCAAACATGGAGAACTGGTAGGTAATACTCTAAGTGTGACCCCTTAAATGGTTGAGTAGGTAAAGAAAAGGAAGATTATAAACGCAATTGTAGATCTTCCTTTTCAAATCTTTGATGCATCCTAAAAGATGAACAAACAGGAACAAACTAACCATCTTTTCACATGGGGAATTATCCTACTCTCTTGTATTGTTTCCCGGTTGTTAAGCACTATCTATTACATTGAAGATATAGACAGTCTAAGATTTGCATTGAGTATGGTGGAGTATGATATAGCTAAGCTGCAACCTCATTTTCCAGCATATCCCGTCTTCTGTTTCATAGCAAATTTTATTTATGTCCTGACAGGACGTTATTCTGTAGCATTTTCATTTATAGGTGGTATCTCTACCTTTTTTACAATCTTCTTTACATTAAAGATTGGTAAGGTCAGATGCACTTCTCAATTGGGAATAATCGCAATCTTGATTCTATTCCTGAACCCTTTATTGTGGTTAATGAGTAATCGCTATATGCCAGATCTAATGGGTCTCGCATGTCTAATGGGAGCATTGTATTTTATCTTAGAATCCATTGACAAGGATCGGAGTCAATCTTCATTTTATGGCTATCTTGGATATTTTCTTGCAGGAATGTTGTTGGGAATTAAAGTCTCATATATCCCATTATTGATACCTGTCTTATTAATCGGATTAAAAAACCCTAATAGATTCAAATTCATTATAGGAGCGTGTGTAGGTCTATTATTATGGCTAATACCCATATTGTGGATGACAGGTTGGAAGACACTTTTGGAAAGTGCTCTGAACCAAACACAAGGACATTTCACAGATTTTGGAGGGGCAGTTTCAACTAATCCAGATTTATGGCTCCGTTTGAATAAGATTATTGAGAGTATCGTTGCTGATGGGTTTGGATTATATTGGCAGGGACGTCATCTCATTACAGGTGTAAGCACTATCCTTCTCTTAGTTATAATTTTCTCAAATTGGAAATCAATTGTAGATAGAACTGAACAAAGTCTGTTTGGACAAAATCATATATACCACAAATCACTATTGATTGGTTGCATTATTTATTCAGTCTGGTTATTCGTAGGACAGAATGTGATATATAAGAGTCGACATATAATACCTTTTTTACCTTTCTTTTGTATAGGAATAGCAATTGCATGTAATAAAATATTAATAAATACAAAGAAGCAGACTAATTCAATTCAAAGGATATTGAAGAGTTGGTATCCTTACAGCATTGGAATTCTCGTATGCTTTCTTCTTTGTTATAGTTATGTGACAATACATACCGTCATTCAACATACAAGACCTACAGCAATAGCACAAATACAAAGATACTTACTTGAAAAAACATCTCAATCTAATCATAAACTCAAAATTGTTTCTGTTCCCTTACTTAAATATTACTTTGTGTCACAAGGAGTGAAAGCAGAATATATTCCTATAAGATCTCCTAAAGATCTACAACAACTTAATGATCTGAAAAGTGAATATGTAGCAATTGGAACCAAGTTACCTAATCGTAATCCAAAAAAAGAATTGATATTTTACCATAACCCTTACGTGAACAGAATGTGGTCAGAATTACATGTATATGAATACTGAAGTATTAACAGAAGAATATAAGTAGGTATGTGGTTAAATAACCATAATTTGGAATGACTTAATATCACAAATCGTTATGTGAATCATTCATCAGAAATAACATAAGACATCATCAATCTTTTCTTGGTGTTGGAGAGAAAATCATAATGGAAATTCCTGATATTCATATACTTGGGGGTGGGCCAGCAGGATTAACGACAGGATATTATGCAAAAACACATAATATTAATTTCCTTATTTATGAAGCTGGTGAACAAGTTGGGGGTAACTGTCGTACACTTCAAATTGATAACTTTCTATTTGATACTGGAGCACACAGATTTCATGATAAAGACCCTGAAGCAACAAAAGTAGTTAAAGAATTACTTGGAAATGATTTACAAAAGGTTGATGCACCAAGCCAAATCTACTTTAAGGATAGATATTATCGGTTTCCTTTGGTATTAAGTGATCTGATACAGAAACTCGATAGAACTACTCTACTAAAAATCATTTTTGAGAAACTACAAAGTGGGAGGATAAAACATTCAAAAAATTTTAGACAACTTGCGCTTAAAAGGTATGGTAATACATTAGCAAACAACTTCTTACTTAATTACTCTGAAAAACTTTGGGGTGAGCAAGCAGAAAAACTATCTACCTCTATCACAGGGAACAGACTTAAAGGATTAAATCTCTGGGGCTTTCTCCGTTCAACCCTTATTGGCACTCCAAAGAATCCTACACATTTAGATGGATCTTTTTATTATCCAAAATACGGAATTGGAATGATTCCAAATAAGCTCTCTAAATTTATTGGGGAAGAAAATATTAATTTCAATCACAGAGTAAGTCGTATCATACACAATAAAGAAGAAATTGTGAGTGTCGTCTTAAATAATAAGTTTGAAACACAGGTAAATAAGGTAGTGAATACATTACCACTGTCATTATCAGTACGATTGATGGACCCAAAACCACCTGCGGAAATATGTGAAGTAGCAAGTACGATAAAATTTCGAAATCTTATTCTTTCAATATTCTGCTTAAATCGAGAATACTTCACACAAAATGCTTCACTCTATTTTCCGAGTGAAGACTTTCCATTTACACGTTTGTATGAACCAAAAAACAGAAGCATTAACATGTCCCCAGAAGGGCAAACTGTAATTGTATTGGAAATCCCATGTTACACAGAAGATTCAATCTGGTCTATGGAGGACAATAATATTGAAAATATAGTTTGGGACGCTTTAGGGAAAGTTAAGACAATTGATGCAGAAGAAGTAATCCATAGTCAAATATATAGACTCCCTTTTGCATATCCTGTTCTTGAAGTAGACTTTGAGAATAAAGTTAAGCATCTGGTGTCTTATTTTGATCAATTTAATAATTTATATCTAACAGGTAGGAACTCGCTGTTCAAGTATCTCCATCTACACGACCTTTTTAATGCAGGTAAAGAAGTAATAAGTAAATTGGAACAATCAAACATTAATAATCCTGAGAATAAATACCCATTAAAATAGAAATTACAAATTAATACTGAGATTATTGAAAAATAAATTTGACATTATTTAATAATTATAGTACTCTATCAATACAGTAACCGTAATAAAGTATTTACTGCTTTATAAATTGCCTCTCATGATAATGAGATTCATTATCATGGTTAAAGGTCATTTGGAATACTCCTTAGGAACAGACGGTATAATACGAGGATAGGATTCTAATTACAACCGAAACTATACCCTAACCTCGAATTTGCCTTTGTGAACAATGGTTCTGTTAGATGAATATGGTACAGAATCAACAAGTTCGTTTATTCAGTACATATTCCCTACGTTTGGTAGGGAGATATCTCCCTACCAAACCTACTGACATGTCATTCTAATCTATTTACTAATGTAGGAGACAGTTAATGATTACTGTAGCAAATCGAATTTATGTAGCAGAAGACTATAAGGATGAATTTGAAAGAAGGTTTCGAAATCGATCTAAGCTTGTTGACGGGATGCCCGGATTCATCTCAAATCAGGTGTTGCGACCAGTCAATGATGGTGACCCATATATTGTCTTTACACTTTGGGAGTCACGAAAAGATTTTGAGAATTGGGTTGAATCTGAGGAATTTCGGAAGGGACATGCACAATCAGGCACGCTACCAAATGAAGCCTTCACACAATCAAACAAACTGGAACTACATGAGGTGTTTTTATATTCTGAGGAACCAGATTTGAAGGAAGAACCATCAGGTGGTCCCTTCAAGATTCACCAAGAAGGATAATTAAACGCAGAAAAAGCGACGAGTAGAACAAGGCATGCTCCAACTGGCAATTGATAGCAAATGCCGATGTTTCTAATGGAAATGATACATCAGGACTGATGCTCAACAAAGTCTCGCGTTTGATGGATCACACGCACAAGGCATGAACGTAGTATCCCTATGCCTTTTCTGCATTTATAAGAATACAACATCAGTATCTCAACTGTCAAGGAAATTCAATGCCAAACATATCAAATTGCACAAGCGATAAAGCTAAACGTAGACGACGCTCGCCATATTCCTTTTTACCTCTTAGATGGAGTCGAGGTAGTTTCCTAAAATGGCTTCGGAGAACGCACGCATGGTTAGGTCTATGGGGTGCAGCATTAGGAATTTTGTTCGGTGTGACCGGTATCCTTCTTAATCACAGAAGGTGTTGATGTTGAAATCCTGTTAGGAAGTCTTGGTGGGTTCACATCAACAGTGGGTTATGCATATCTCAGAGGATCAGATAAAGACAGAGGACTACCTCTGCTCAACCGTTCTACACATAGCACAACCCTTAAATTAGCATATTTTCATCTCAAAATCGGTTTTCGTGTTGACTTACGGGGACGATATGCAAGCAAATGGGGTTTCTATGATGACGGTGATAAGATACTTGAACCTGAAGAACTCGCTCCAAGCTACTGGTTATGGAACATACGAACTTCAAAAAGTCTTTTCAAATTGTTGAAAGTTTCAATAGGAATAAACAATATTTTTGACTTCAAAATCCCAAGATTTTATACATTTATCGGCCGTTCATTTTATGGTGGTTTATCACTCAATTATTAAGACCTTCGGTAGGACGTGTCATGGCGTATCCACCGATAATAAGGCGAAAAACTACAAGCAATTCTTTTTCGCCTACACACAAAGGAGCAACTTGATGAAGAGGTTAATGTGCATACACAACTTCATTCTTAGCACAACCACTCTTTTTATCTTCACATTCAGTTTTTCACAATTAAATGTAAATGCTGAAATTAACCACAAATCTTTGACTGTGGATGCAACTGATCGAGAGCAATGGGTATATTTTAGCTTGTCTGAATCAGATGTTGTTGACATCAAGGATCTAACCACTTCCCTCAAGTGGGATATTGGATTTAAAAGGACTGCCATCATAACAAATGGCTGATCAAATATTAATGTTGAAAAATGGAGTTTCTATAACAGTCGGTACTCCGGAAGAAGTATTTAAAAAAAATATGTTAACCAAAACCTATGGTATATCGTTTAATATTTTAAAGCATCCTGATGGATATCCATGGGTGATGCCGAATCTCAATTGTCTATAGATTCATTCACTATTATCATTTTTAGATTTGTTGATTCTATAGATGATTGATTTGCGAACATTCAACATATTAAGATTGGAGATAGAATGGAACAAGTGAAAGTAGATACAATCATAGAGGAACTTATTAAAGTATATTGGTTAGAATTAGAGGCAACAATTAATTTTTTGGCAATATCGGTTGATTTGGATGGAATCCGAGCGGAAGAGATTAAGAAATCTTTGGCAGCAGATATTCAAACAGAAATTGATCATGCACAGCAACTTGCTGCACGTATCAAAGAAATAGGCGGACGTGTTCCTGGTTCATTCAATTTTAAACCGAGACAGGCTTCACTTCAACCACCTGAAGATACAACAGATGTCGCAGCGGCTATTCATGGTGTTATTGAAGCTGAAAATAGTGCAATAGAACAATACAACAAAATTATCCGTTTATGTGATGGGATAGATTACGTCACACAAGATCTTTGTATTAGACTCCTTGCAGACGAAGAAACACATCGAAGAGAATTTAGAGGGTTCCTCAAGGAATACGAATAGGATTTCACATTTATACAGATATAAAAAGAGAGCATCGGAATTATTATTTGATGCTCTCTTTTATATTATGTTTTATTGGCGGACATATTACTATTTCTCAAGCACCATTTTCGATTCTGCTGTCCCCGTTGATTCCAGAGTAAGTGTCTCACCCTCCACAGTAAAATTAGTTTTTTCAAATGCCTTTAGAAGATGCATATTGAACTTATCCATCAGTTCTTTTTTCGCAGCATTTTCTCCACCTTCAGCAAATTCATCCAAAAATTCAGGTGGCGTAGAAATCAGGTCTATATCTTTCTCTAATGTAATCAAGGATAAGACAGACTTGTTTATCGTATAGTTCCCGGACCATACACCTGTTACTTCAATCCTACCAGCTTTCTCAGCATTACCTCTATTAGGATCTTCAGGAAAATCAAACATTTCAAATTCCAGATTCACCATCCAAGTACTATCGTCAGCAAAATCATAGGTAAATACAGATATTTTTTCTTTCGGTCTATCTTCTATATCCGGTTCTTCTGCATTAATAAAGGCTAAAGGAGAACCATCATTAATGGAAATAATATTCCAGATACCGAGTAATTCGGCAGGTGCAACCTCAGGTTCTGGTGTTATCGGTTCGATTATCTCCTTATCAGGTTCAATTTCATCACTTCCACATCCACTGATGATAAATATAGCTATTAAAATTAGTATAAATTGGCTTGAAAATGTCTTTCTATTCATAATACCATTATATAAAATGAAATCTGTATTAAGAGATGATGAAATAGTAAATAAAGAATTAAAATGAAAAATATAAAAGTAACATCACTTTGTCTGGTAAACCTTTTCACGGGAATGGAATCCATCCTTAATCACGACTTCATCAAGATTGTCTTTGTCAACTTGGATAGGTGTAAGTAGAATAGAAGAGACATCAACTTTTCCATTATTTACTTTCTGCTTCGCTTTTTCAATTGTCTCCCCCTTTGCTAATGCTACAGCAGCAATTGCCGCTTCCTTAGCAATAAGACGTATCGGTTTATATACAGTCATCGTCTGTGTACCTTTTACAATCCGTTGACATGCAGCAAGTTCAGCATCCTGTCCAGAAACAAGTACAGTTCCAGCTAAATTTTGCCCCTCAAGTGCCTGAATCACACCCCCTGCAGTTCCGTCATTCGAAGCAACTACAGCATCAATCTTGTTCTTTGTTAGTGTTAATACCTGTTCAGCCTTGTTTAGAGCATCATTTGGATCCCAATTAACCGCCCAATGTTTACCTTCCGCAACTAATTTTATATCTCCTTTATCAATTGCAGGTTGTAATGCCCGGAGTTGACCTTTTCGAAGGAGTTGAGCATTATTATCACTGGGGGCACCACCAAGTAAGAAGTAATTCCCTTTCGGTTTATGTCGAAGGATATATTCTGCTTGCAAATAACCCACCTGTTCATTATCAAAAGAAATGTAGAGATCAGGTTCACTTTCACGAATTAATCGATCATAAGCGACAACTTTTATCCCCTCAGCATGGGCAGAGTTTACTATTTGGGAGGCTGCCACACTGTCCTTCGGTATCACAACCAGAACATCTACCCCTTGTGTGATCATATTCTCTGCTTGTTCGTTCTGTTTCCGCTCATCCCCATCAGCAGATTGTACAATGACTTCTGCCCCGAGTTTTTCTGCCTCTTCAATAAATATATCTCTGTCCTTCTGCCAACGTTCAACACGCAATGAATCCATAGACAATCCAATTTTAATTTTCTCGGATGAGTCATCACAGCTCAAGATTAGAATTGCGCAAAATGCTATCATCAGAAGAGGAAATGATAGTTTAAAAACTGAAGAGTTTGGGATAATCAGACCAAAATTTATTTTTGATTTCATACTATATCTCCAACGTTATTCTTTTTCCTGAACTTCATCTGTCGTTAACACTTTTAGTAAATCTCCACGCTTAATATCTCTACTCTTTTCAATTACCTTAACTATAGAAAGTCTGTCATTTCGGATTTCAACTACCGCTACAATTGCAATTTTGACTGGTAGATAATCAAGCACATCACCTGTGTCAATATCACGGATAGGTTTTCCATCTGTAAAAACAGCAAACATCTGATTAATTGCTAATCCCCGTGCCGACCCAGCGTTGATATATATCATATCCGGATTTTCACTATCAACATAGGTAATCTTAATCGGTTTATCAGAAACCTGTTTTACAACTTTTTCTTCATTCTCATCAGAGACGACTGCTGCTTCCCAAGGCGTAATAAATTTTGGCCCGTAACTATCTCTTAGTCCTAAAATGACCTTAATAAGTGCGTCATTGGTTACCGTTCCCAAAAGTGTTCTATCATACTCTGGGGATGCGAATTTTATTTTATTTAGTTCCGTAGGTTTTACAATTGGTCGTGTATTTTTACCATGTTGTTCTGACATCTGTCCCCATCTTAGGTGTGAACCAGTTTCAGTTATACTTGCTTCAAAACCAGAGACTTGTGTGCCGGCAAGACTATGATATCGGGTAGAAGAAACAGGAACAGTTGCTATTTCATTACCAGAGTCATCATATATTTTCATTTTAAGTTCTACTACTGCCCGATGTCGATACCCCATAACCCCTATACCCGTCATATAACTTGCAGTTATTGATGTAGATGGTGCTTCTCTTCCGCCCTCTCTCAAACTACGAGAGGCGTTTGCTTTCATTCGGGAGAGTGAAAACTTCTTAATCTCACCAAAGACAAGGACATCAGCGTTTAGATGCTTTGCCAACGCAGTCCGTTGCTCTTGATTTAGTTTCTTCAACCTATGACGAGGTAAGGTCAATTCTGCCATCGCATCCAACAATTCTTCCTGTGAAACAGGAACATAGACTACGGTTTCGGCAAGTTTTCGATTAAGCATTGTTTGAAAACCAGCTTCCAAATCCCACTTCTTCTTTGTACCGAATATCTTTCCAATAAAGTTAGGTACACATCCACATCCAGTTGAGGAATCAAAACGACTGTTATCCTCAAAATATAAAACTCCTACCCTTTTTGCTGATGGGTGTTGACCCTCCGTATTTGAATAGCAAATTGATATATTTCCGTATAAGAAACTTATAGAGAATACTAAAATTATTATTCGTAATAAACCACGCACCATATTAGTTCTCCTTGATTTATAATATCTATTCTTTGCTTATAACGAAAATCAATAATCATTAGTTTACCAACTAATAGGATTTTACTCAATGTAAAATTTGTCTTGAGAATACTCTTAAATCGTTGATATTTCTGTCAGTTAAAAAGGTATAAAACAAAAATTTAATCCTAATATAGAGACAAAAAATAGGGTGCCAAAACAGGCATTTAATCCTAAATACTCTTAAGGTAAATCGTGTTCATGTTGAATTTATCTCTGCCTCGAAAAACTGGAAAATGTTACACTTTTTGTCACATCGTGTGGCATTGAAATCGGTCTAAAACACCCCTGTAATCCCTGTCATAGACTGACTTTACACCAATTTGAATTAGTTTTTTAAGAAAATCTAAAAACTGTAATTTTGTGTTTTTGTTGTCCTTCCAAAATTTGACATTTTCCAGCAACAAATAATGTCGGTTTTTTTGACATAAATAAACTTTTGAATTTAGGATCGTTTTTATGGATAGTCATCATGTATTCTCCTTTTTTTATCTCATAAAAAGATGTCAATAGCATCATCAAAATATCATGAGTCGTTCTTGTTCTTTTGTAATATGTGCATGTTAGTTGAAAGATATCGAAATTTTGTTCAATTTATTATTAGAAGATAGCATATAGGGGTGCTGAATATGATACAAACTGGAAGTTTATGATTCAGCAAACACTTTAGTAATGTTAGATGTTAGATTTTGATGTTTTCTTCAACTTATACCATTTCTATAAATTTTTGTTGCATTACCTATTGTTACTTTAGTTCGGACAATTTTCGTAATTTCGTAAACAACTGTATACATACACCTTTCGCACCGAATCAACGCCGAATGCGCGTATGGCATTCGGCGGGGCTCGGTTACTTGTGGCATTTATGTTTCTACACACCTTCCGCACCGCTGGTGCTGCCAATTTGGTCAATAGTAATC
>CAZZBB010000056.1:0-34734 GCA_964652195.1 uncultured bacterium
GTATAAAAACGATCCTAAATACAAACCAAATATAAAAAGTATTTATGTCAAAAAATTGACTTTAATATACAGTTTGAAAAATACAAAATCCGTAAGGACAACAAAAACACAAAATCACACTTTTAGGAATTTATTATAAAGTCAATTCAAAGTGGGGTAAAGTCAGTCTATGACAGGGGTTAGAGGGGTAATTTACACCAATTTCAATGACACACAATGTGTCAAAAAGTGTAACTTTTTCCCATTTTTTGTCACTTTTCGGCACCGGGAATAACCCAACATTTTCACGATTTATCATCTAAGAATTTAGGATTAAAGGTCTGTTTTTGCACCTTAATTGTTTGTCTGGATATTAGGATTAAAACTTCAATTTACGACCATGAGTTTTAATCTTATTTCTAAATGAAAATGTCTCTTTATTATGCATAGCTTTTAGGTTGTGCAGTATGAGGTCACATCCTACATAAACATATTATACGCCATCATTTCTTTGAAATGGTATTATGAGACAGTTTATCTGTTTGGGGCAAAGTCAAAGCTATTTAGCAAGACATATCATACCTTGAAACAGATACTATGTGAATATTCCAAGGATGTCATCGCAAAATCACGGGGTTCTCGTATTTTATAAAATCGCTGATGGGATTTAATCAATTATAATTAGTATAATATTTTTAAAACATTGTGTAAGGTTGCAGCACAAGGTGTTTTCTCATGTGTAAACCAAGTGCTTTTGCAAGTTCTATTTGTGAGTGTGACCAAGTAGCTAAAATATGTTAGTATACTGAAACTATATAACCCTGTTAGAGTCTATCAAAACTTTATATAAAATATAATTTATGGTATTATGATGCAAAGTGAATCATCAAAATATAGCCTATTCATATTGAGGTAATAATGTTAAAATCAAATTCATTACTAAAATACATTATTGTATTAGTGCTATTAATTCTCACGTTTCTTATAGCAAGGTATGTTTATGATTATGGAATGTCTGTAGCACTTCAAGTTCCAGTCTCTGGAGCTTTAGCCAGTTATAAACAGTTCCATGTGATTGAACATAATCTATCAGAAATGGGTGATTTAAAAGAAGAATGTAAGAAACAGTTAGGTGAAAATGTAAGAATAGCAGATTGGAACGATATAGAAAAATACTATAATGACGGTGGGTCAATAAAAGACTTTATTAAAGGTCTAAAAATGAGTATTAGAGAAGATAGAATGGAACCTGGGGAATTTAGTAAATTGAGAGAAAAAGGTTTGCTGGGAAACGAATACCGTATCACAATGAACGGTAATTTGAGATGGCAGGCAGGTCGACACTATTTTGTTGGACGACACGATCATGTAAAACCACCGGGTTTTTTAGATCATGCAAATCTTGATAATTACCATTTGACAGTGGGTTCGTGGTTTGGAACTGGTGGGTTTGCCTTATGTTATGGAGAATCAGGTTCAAATATATTTAACTTTCAAGCTATTCTAAACTTCATTACAAAACTCTTTACCATACTTCTTGTTGGATTCTTACTCCTTATTGCTGTATTAATTTCAATGGGAATACTAAACAAAGAAACAGATTAAAAGTTTTTACAAATCTTCTATAGGAGGGGATTCCGATCCCCGATCTTACATTTCTTCTGTGGAAGGGGATTCCGAACAATTACTATTAATAATTAAACTTATTCATCCAAGATAAGTGGCGATCTGTTAAATTGGTGTCTTATTTTATTAACGGCGAAATAAACTGCCTTTTTCTGAATGATTTTTCGAGCCAAACTCTTTTTACCTGGAAAATCACTGAGTATTATTCCTGCAAAAATGGTTAACAAACCTTGACCAGGTATACCCGGAACAGACAATAATAGTCCAATAATAACAAGGATTCCACCTATAAGATTTTTTGACACAGAAACGACAATTCTCAAAAACAGATTATTGATGTGCTTACCTTGTTTTGATTCGGTGAAGTAATCGGAAGGAAGAAAAGTAATAAGTGCTGCACACCCAATAATACTTAGTAGGATACTGGAAACCGATATAATTCCTAATAATAACTTATATTCATTTAGAAAATGTAGAATAGGTGAAATATACTTCCAGAGATATATAAACCATCCAGATACAGTATGCCAACAACTACTAAAGAAATCTATCAACCACAAAAGGCGTTTTCTCCTAACCTAATCATCTTCGAGCAACTGCCCCGCCGTCTACAGTCATAATTTCTCCACTAATATAAGCAGCATCATCAGAAGCGAGAAACAATACTGACCCAATATAATCCCATACAGTGGCAGATCGCTCAAGTGGAGCATCTGAAGGAGCAGGTATTAACTCTGGTAAACTATCATCTTCGGGTAAGTTATGTGGGGCATTCATACCGGTTGGGGCCCCTCCACCTGGAGCAATTGCATTTACTGTAATTCCATGGGGACGAAGTTCTAACGCCAGGCTACGAGTTAACCGATTGACTGCTGCTTTACTTACACAATAACTTAATACACCAGCATGTGATTCTTCAGCAAAAATTGATGAATTATTAATAATTCTTCCACGAGTTCCATCTGTAATCATCACCTTCGCAACAGCCTGAGAACATAATAGACAACCCTTTACATTAACTGCCATCACATGATCAAATCCTTGAGGGGTAAGCTCCAAAAGTGGTTGTCGATTAATAATTCCTGCGTTATTAAATAAAACATCAATCTGACCGAAAGTTCTAACTGTCTTATCAACAGCTGATTGAACTTGTTCTGGTTTGGTAACATCTAATGGAATGGAAATGGCATGTCTGCCTAATTCACTTATTTCTTTAACAACAGCATCTGAACTTCTTCCTCCTGCAACAACTATTCTTGCCCCTTCTTTAGCAAAAGCCAAACATGCTGCACGTCCAATTCCTAACGGTCCACCACCACCTGTGATAAACACAACTTGATTTTCAAAACGCATTGGATTGTTTTCCATTTTAATTCACCTAATATAATACTAACATATAATCTACTGTATGTAAAAGACAAAATTTAAAAAGTATGATGAACAGATTAAACGAACAACCCAACCTGGGAAATAGTAGGTTGGGTTGTATAACAATTATGTTTAGGTAATAAATTCTATCGTCTAATTTAGTCTATATTCTATTGAGAATTATCATCCTATGAATGTTCAGAAATTATATCCCAATTGACACCAAATTTATCAGTTAGTTTTCCGTAATAAGCACCCCAGAAAGCATCCTCCATAGGATACAATACTTTCCCACCAGTGGTTAGTTTCCCAAATATTTCATCTGCATGTGCTTTACTATCCGCTTCAAAACATAAAGAAAAGTTATTTCCCATCACTCGTGGGGGTCCAAGTGAAGAACAAGCTTCACTTCCCATCAATACACTTGAACCGATAGGTAACGATACATGCATTATACGGTCAAGGTCCTCTTCAGCTACTGGTAAATCGTCTGGTCCATCACGATAAGTCATACAGCTTGTAAATTCACCACCAAAAACAGATTTGTAGTATTCAAATGCTTCAAGACAGTTTTCATTGAACCATAGGTATGTATTGATCTTCATTAATTTCTCCAAATAATAATTGTAGTAATGGATTTGTGATTTATTCACAACAATTACACGTTATTGTGAGTAATATAGTTTCATGTGTATTGCCAATTCCTTGTAATTAAAACAAATATGTAATATGATGTTTACATCCCATTTTAAGGAGAGATAGAATGAGTCTATTGGGTATTGATGTTGGAACGACAGGATGTAAAGTCATTGCATTTCGTGAGGATGGTGAAATCTTATCGCAAGCATACGGTGAGTATCCTCTGATACATCCACAACCTGGATGGTCAGAACTTGATAGTAACGTGGTATGGGAAAAGGTATCGAATGGTATACAGAAGGTAGCATCAGAAACAAAATCTGATCCTATAGAAGCAATTTCAGTTGCATCACAGGGTGAGGCAGTTACACCTGTTTGGGGTAATTGTGATGTTCTTGCAAATGCAATTACAACATTTGATTCCCGAACAATTGGTATCTGTGATGAATTACTTCAGGACATTAGTCCTTTAGAAATAATGCAAATCACAGGTATGCCACCAAGTGATATACATACTTTGGCTAAAATCGTATGGATCCAAAGAAACCAACCAGATTTATATGGGGAAGTCTGGAAATTCTTTGGATATGAAGACTTCGTTAATTTCAGATTAGGCGTACAATTGGCAGTCGATTATTCTCTCGCTGCACGCACAATGTTCTTTGACATTATAAATAAGAAATGGTCAGAGAAGATGCTTAATCTTGCAAGTATTGATCCTGAACTCTTACCTGAACCCGTCCCATCAGGTACGATTATTGGTGAAATAGGCAATAAAGTTTCTGGGGAACTTGGACTACCTCAAAGTGTAGTAGTTGTTGCAGGGGGTCATGACCAACCATGTGGTGCATTAGGAGCAGGTATAATCAGTGGTGGTGAACTTATGGACGCTACAGGGACAGTTGAATGTATTGCACCTGCATTGTCTGAGCCAGTAATAAATAATCAGATGATTGATGGTAATTTTGCATGTTATCCTCATGTTGTTGAAGATTTATATGTTACGTTAGGTTTTGTCTCAAGTGGTGGTGTAGTCCTTCGATGGTTTAGGGATAATTTTGCACAATTGGAAATATCACAAGCCGATGAAGAAGGTCGTGATGTATATGATATCTTATTAGATGAAATACCGGATAACCCAAGTTCAGCAATGCTATTACCTCATTTTACCGGTTCAGGAACACCACATCTTGATTTAGAATCAAGAGGCGCAATTGTTGGATTAACACTTTCTACGACTAAAGCCGAACTTGTAAAATCAATACTTGAGGGAATCAGTTATGAAATTAAGCAGAATCTTTCAATGTTACAAAAAGCAGGTGTTGAAATTAATGAGGTACGCGCTATCGGTGGTGGAGCGAAATCTGACAAGTGGTTACAACTCAAAGCAGATATGTTTGGGAAAAAGGTAATTGCCCTTGATATATCTGAAGGTGTTTGTCTTGGAACAGCAATCCTTTCGGGTACCGCTATAGGAAAATATAATTCCATTGAAGAAGCAGTTGATTTGTTAGTGAAACCAAGAGAAACATTTTATCCTCGTGATGAAATTGCCAGACTATATGATGAAAAACTAAACATCTATCAACAGATATATCCCTCAATTAAAGATATCAACAATCAATTGTAAATTGTGAACATTATACAAAAGAATTATGTCAGATTATGTTGTAGGAATTGACATTGGAGGTACAAAACTCGCAACAGTTGTTGCAGACTGTCACGGAAATATCCTCAATAAAATCCGTAGACCAACACATTCTGATAATGGACCAGAAGTTGCTATCCAAACACTCTTTGAAATGATTTATCAAACAATACAAGATGTTGAAATTAATAAAAAAGACATTTCAGGAATAGGTGTTAGTTGTGGTGGTCCTTTAGATACAAAAACAGGAATTGTCTATTCACCCCCAAACCTACCCGGTTGGGATGCATTCCCATTAAAAGATCGACTTGAAGACGAATATGATATCAATACAGTTATTGAGAATGATGCAAATGCATCAGCACTTGCTGAGTTTCGTTTTGGCGGGGGAAGGGGTCATAATATTGTCCTCTATATGACAATGAGTACAGGCATTGGGGGAGGTATTGTAATCAATGGAGAAATATATCATGGAGCTAACGATTCTGCAGGTGAAGTAGGACATCAGATTTTATTGCCAAATGGACCACAATGTGGTTGTGGAAAACGTGGTTGTCTTGAAGCATTGTGCTCTGGACCCTCAATCGCAAGACGGGCAAAAGATGCAGCAGAAAACAATCCTGAAAGTCTAATTCTTTCACTGGCAAATGACGATATTGATTCAATTAAATCTGAACATGTCCTCGAAGCAGCACGACATGCAGATGAATTAGCACTAAAGTTAGTTGATGTGACTGCATACTATATGGGATGGGGTATAGCAAATGTGGTGAATATCATTAATCCTGATATAGTTCTATTAGGTACGATTGCTATTGCTGCTGGAGACCTTCTTCTTAATCCAATACGTAAGACTGTTGCAGACCTTGCCATGACCCGACCTGCGGAGATTGTTAATATTATGCCAGCAGAATTAGGTGAATCGTTGGGGGATATGGCTGCACTTTCATTAGTAGTATAAATTGCATTGTTGTATTTGATCGGAGAAAATGAAAATATGGAGAGAATCCAAAAGTATATATCACATCTTCAAGATGTATTGAATCATCTTAATATTGAAGATGTTAGAAAATCCATTGATGTTATAATGGACTGTTATTACAATGACAAGCAGATATTTGTAATAGGAAACGGGGGTAGTGCTTCTACTGCATCCCATATCGCATGTGATCTTGGTAAAGGTACAAGTATTTCGAGTAAACCAAGGCTCAAGGTTATCAGTTTAACTGATAATGTAGCTACTATGACCGCTTGGTCAAATGATGTTTCTTATGATGATGTATTTCTCGAACAACTTAAGAATCTGGTTGCCACAGGTGATGTAGTGATTGGAATAAGTGCCAGTGGGAATTCTGAGAACGTAATACGTGCCATGCAGTATGCAGTTGATACAGGATGTAAGACTATAGGATGGAGTGGATTTGGTGGAGGAAAATTAGCAGATTTATGTGAGGTAAATGTTGTAGTTAACAGTAATCAATATGGACCTGTTGAAGATGTACATTTAATATTAAACCATATACTCCATGCATGGATAACTGAAGAATTTCAAGATAATTAATATCTGATTTCATGTTTTGAATACTAACATTCTATATTTTATTAAGACCGATTCAACATTCTTGACACTACTACCATCAATAAGGTATACTAACCATAAAATATATGGAAATTGAACCACCACAAACCAGTATAATGGAGCTTGGAGATGAAAATAAATAATTTTATACTATCTTTAGTACTTTTTTCAACCATCCCATTCATTATATCCCAAGGTGCATATTCTCAAGACAATGGTTTAGTATATGTAATAGACATACGTTCTGAAATTGGCGGTGGTGTTAGTACATACATTAAGAAAGGTATACAAAAAGCTGAACAAGTACAAGCAGATGCTATTATCTTTGATGTTAATACACCAGGTGGACGTGTTGATGCTGCTGTTAGAATTATAAGGTCAATTCAAAACACTTCAATTCCAACAATTGCATTTATCAATAGACAAGCGATATCTGCCGGGGCAATGATCTCATCAGCATGTGATCAAATTGTTATGACGCCTGGTGCTACGATCGGTGATTCAGCACCTGTTGATGCCCAAGGGAATGAAGCAAATGAAAAAGCAGTAACATATATCAGAGCAACCATTCGATCTACTGCTGAACGTCAAGGAAGGAACTCTGATATTGCTGAAGCAATGGTTGACAAAAGACTTGTACTTGTTCGTTTAGATAATGGGGATATTGTTAGAATGCGTCCAGAAGAGTTTCTTGATGAACAAGATGCTGGGACACAGATGGAAGTCTTATGTGCTGAAGGTGAATTGCTTACATTAACAACAAGAGAAGCCTTAGATTATGGTTTTGTTGAAACTCAGGCTATAAGTATTTCTGGATTATTAGAACAATACCAAATTGTAGGATATGAACGGGACTATGGTGATAGAATTGAAACGATCAAAATGGCACTAACTAATGATATTTACCAATATAAAAAACAAGGAAGTAAGGGAGATAGATACACATCAATTAAATCACTTAGTAATGCTAAAGTTGAGAGATTTGTTGTAACACTTGCTGATAGAGTCGTGTTTTTTGTTACAAGTCCTTATATTAGCGCACTTCTCCTTTCTTTAGGGGGACTTGGTCTATTAATTGAAATTCGCACACCTGGATTTGGTGTACCGGGTTTACTTGGTATTCTATTCATCGGTCTATTCTTCGGTGGTCATATGTTAAATGATATACCTCAGCCGTGGGTGCCTTTCAT
Source organism: uncultured bacterium (assembly GCA_964652195.1). Classification (GTDB taxonomy): domain Bacteria; phylum Poribacteria; class WGA-4E; order WGA-4E; family WGA-3G; genus MSPOR6. The sequence continues at coordinate 8,030 of CAZZBB010000056.1, forward strand.
TTTCGTAATAGGTTTGGGATTAATTATCATTGAGGTATTTGTGATTCCAGGATTTGGAATTGCTGGAATTCTCGGTTTAATGTTAATGTTTGGGAGTGTTTTCTTCGTATTCTTCCAAAGTACAGATGATCTGCGTGTAGCATTATTTTGGCTATCAATTTCAGTTATATTGACATCTGTGTTAGCAATTCTTGCCACGATCTATTTACCCAAATCATCTCCCTTCGAAAAAATTGCATTATCTACAGTTATGAGTACCGATGAAGGTTATCACTCAGCAGGAACATTGGATTTTCACAGTTTTCTTGGTAAAACAGGGGTTGCTCTCACTCCATTACGACCAGCTGGGACAGCTCGAATTGAGAATAAGAGATTAGATGTTGTAACGGTAGGCGATTTCATTCCTCAGAATACACCTATAAAAGTAATGGATGTAGAAGGTTCTAAGATAGCAGTTGAGGCATTTGAGGAATGATGGTCTTATATATTGAAGATTGGAGAAACATATTATGTTGTGGGTTCCAACGATATTAATTGTACTTGGTATTTTATTGATCTTCATTGAAATATTGATATTGCCTGGATTTGGTGCTGCTGGCATTCCTGGTTTAATTATCTTTTGTGTAGGTGTAGGATTGATCTGGTCGAAATCTGGTCTTACAACAGCAGCAATATATACATGTGTTTCGTTGATTTTTGTAATCCCGATTTCAATAATTGGACTCTCATTAATCCGTGATTCAGCGATTGGGAAGGTCTTTATTTTGAATGCTGCAGAAAGAAGTGATGAAGGATATCATGCTGCTCGTGAGGAATTAACATCTCTCATTGGAAAATCAGGAAAAGCAGTCACACCCCTTAGACCAGCAGGAGTAGCACTTATCAATGGACAACGAATTGATATTGTAACCCAAGGGGAGTTTGTAGAACCAGAAACTGAGATTGAAGTCATACAAGTTGAAGGAAGCCGTGTAATTGTTAGGAGTTTATAGTTTTTAATGATCTTTAATTGAAAGATCTATGAAAGGAGTTTTAAATGGAAGAATTATTACCGATATTGCCAATATTTGCTGTACTTTTCCTTATTGTTATATTTATATTCTTCTGGTTTGTTCCAGTTGGTCTTTGGATAGCAGCTGTTGCAGCAGGTGTTCCACTTCGGATTTTTGAATTAATTGGAATGCGTTTGAGAAGAGTAAATCCAAATGTTATTGTTAGGGGTTTAATAAGTAGTCATAAAGCTGGCTTAACAGTATCAACAGCAGATTTAGAAGCTCACTATCTCGCTGGGGGAAATGTATTGAATGTTATCAGTGCATTAATTGCTGCAGATAAAGCAAGAAACATTACTCTGGATTTTGCACAAGCTGCTGCGATTGATTTGGCGGGTAGAGATGTATTTGAAGCAGTACAAATTAGTGTTAATCCAAGAGTAATTACAACACCAAGTATTAGCGCGCTTGCACTTGACGGAGTTGAACTAATTGCTACTGTGAGGATTACTGTAAGAACATTCATCAATCGTTTGGTTGGTGGTGCTGGTGAAGAAACGATTATTGCCCGTGTAGGTGAAGGAATTATTAGTGCTATTGGTGCCTCCGATACTTACGAAGATGTCCTTGAGAATCCGGACATCATAACTAAAACTGTTCTGGATAGTGGATTAGATGCCGGTACTGCGTTTGAAATCCTGTCTATTGATATCGCAGATGTAAATGTAGGGAAAAATATCGGTGCTGAACTCCAAGCTGAACAGGCAGAAGCAGACCTCGTAGTTGCTCAGGCTAAAGCAGAAGAACGTCGTGCACTGGCTGTTGCAAGGAAGCAGGAAATGACTGCAAGTGTACAGGAAAAAAGAGCGCAGGTGGTCGAAGCGGAGTCTTCTGTCCCAAGAGCTCTTGCAAATGCATTTCGTGAAGGCAATTTAGATATTTCACCAATTACCGAAGGAGAATAAAAATGTTAATTCCTGCAATTATTGCAGTATGTATACTTGTATTCCTAATAGTCATTGCTTGGTTAGTGCCACTTGGTTTATGGATTACGGCTATTGCAGCAGGTGTGAAGGTTGGTATTTTTGACCTTGTAGCAATGCGGTTACGTCGTGTACCACCATCAGGTATTGTAGAGCCACAAATCAATGCTACGAAAGCTGGACTTAGTCTTTCACTTGATGATCTTGAAGCACATTTCCTTGCCGGTGGATCAGTTGCAAGTGTAGTAGCAGCACTCATAGCTGCTGATAAAGCACAAATTGATCTGGATTTTGCACAAGCTGCAGCAATTGACTTAGCTGGTAGAGATGTGTTGAATGCTGTTCAGGTGAGTGTTACTCCAGAAATAATAGATATTCCAAGCCAGGATGAACCAGCCAAGGGAATTACTGCTGTTGCTCGTGATGGTATTCAATTGATTGTAAAAGCACGTGTAACTGTCAGAGCCAATATTGATCGTCTGGTTGGTGGGGCTACCGAAGATACGATACGTGCCAGAGTTGGTGAAGGTATCATTACTACAATTGGATCTTCGTCAAATCATAAACAAGTGCTTGAAAATCCAGTTCGTATATCTGAAACTGTCCTTGATAAAGGTCTTGAAGCAGGAACTGCTTTTGAGATATTATCAATTGATATTGCTGATATTAATGTTGGTGAAAATGTCGGTGCCAAATTACAAACTGATCAAGCAGAGGCTGAATTGAAAATCGCACGGGCTAAAGCAGAAGAACAACGTGCGCGTGCTGAAGCAGAAGAGGAAGAGAATAAAGCTCTTGTTGAGGAAATGACAGTAAAATTGATCGAAGCTGAAGCAGAAATACCGTTATCTATCTCAGATGCATTTAATTCCACTCGTATGAGTGTCATGGATTATTATACACTACGGAATATTCTTGCTGATACCGAAATGCGACAATCCATTGCATCACCTGGTGGATCGGAAGATGGTGATACAACACGCTCATCTCATTCACTTGGATTAACTTAGAATCAGATAAGGAGTAAAAAATGGATCTTGATCAATTAATTCCATTAATTGTAATAGTCCTTGGATTAATCTTTAGTGTGTTTCGTCGAAAAAAACAGTCTGAACAAGATACAGAAACTGCCAATGAAGTTGATGTTCAACCTGAGGGGGAATTTGGGATTCCTCCTTTCTTGGAAATTGAGGAACCAACTGAAGAAGCAATGGTGTTTCAGGACAATGTCGTACCTGCTACGGCTAACCAATCTGTATTGGAAATTGAGGATGTCGTACCTGTTATGGCTGAGCAATCTGTGCCAGAGTCCGAACCTGTTGTTGAGACTCCGACAGAACCCGAGGAAGCTGAACCACCACCTGTGCCACCCGAGTTAAGGGGTAGAAGAGCTACTGGAACAAGACAGTTTCCAACGACTTCATTAATTGATGTTTCACCAGAGACATTTAGACAAGGAATTATATTATCTGAAATACTTGGTAAACCAAAAACATTTCGTCGAAGAAAGTAGATTAAATTTGACTCTATAATTAAACAAATTGGAATTGAGAAGATGATTTGGAAGTCAATTATTGCCCCTCTAATTCTATTAATATCTGTGTTTATCTTAATTTATCTGAGCAAAAGAGATTTAGAAGATATACAAATTAAGAAAACACAAGAATCAAATTCTGACTGTCCAAAGTGTGCAGCTACCCAGTTAGCAGCAACTAAAGAAGAACATCTGTCAATTGAGTATATTCCTGTACAGGATTCAGATGAAGATGAGTCTGAAATTCTCTCAGATGCTGATAACACTCATAATTGATTGAATTTCTATTCCATTATTAGATTCTACACAATTAAATCTGTTTGTGTTTAACATAACACAAGCAGATTTCAGTGTCTTTTAATCCTTACTTTTCAGATGTTTATCTCTATACTTATATCTTTTATATAATGTCCCGCCTTATAATACAGTTTATATTCATTCCCCTACTCATATTTTCTTTTTCTGATTGCAACCAAGATAAGAATATTAAATCAGATGAAAACCAGGATTTTATAATTCCATCCTATGCCCGTCACATAATGGGTTTGAAAATATGTCTTGATCCTGGTCATGGCGGGCAGGGACATATCCCGAATTACAAACGCGGTCCAACTGGACTTCGTGAAGCAGTGATTAATCTGAAGGTTGCAAACCACCTACGTGAATTGCTTGAAGGAGTTGGCGTGGAAGTTATTATGACGCGTACTGATGATTCTTATGTTAGTCTTGCTGACAGAAGCAAAATCTCCAATGAAAACGATGCAGATTTATTTATCTCTTTACATCATAATGGAATTGTTAATCCTGAAACAAACTATACTTCCACTTGGTATCATGGTGATGCTGATGAATCCAGATCAAGTTTAGATCTTGCACGGTATATACAGCAAGGTGTCACTGATGCACTTCAATTACCCAAAACACCATCAACAGGGTTATATTCGGATAAGCTTTTAGTTGCCTCAGGTTTTGGTGTTCTTCGATTAACAGAATGTTCTGCTGTTGTTTGTGAAGCATCATTTTATACAAACCCTGAGGAAGAAAAGAGATTAAAGAATGATGATTACCTTAAAAAGGAAGCATACGGATATTTTTTAGGAATTTCCAGATATGCTGAGGCAGGATTCCCCATAGGGGTTCTTATAACCCCAGAACATAATTCTGTAATAGAATCCAAAACTCCCACCTTAAAGATTAGTGTGAAAGATGGTATACATGAACGAGGAGTATGGATATTGAAACGACAACAGATTTATACTAATTCTATACAAGTTAGAGTAAATAATAAGATGTATCCATTTAACTACGATCCAGAATCGGATATTATTACTGTAAACATTAAAGATAAGCTATCAAATGGAATCCATTTACTACAGACAGATCTTGTCAATTATTATGGTAACCACAGTTTACCTAAACCCCAACAGTTCAAAGTTGCCCCTCCTGCGGAAAAAATGAAACTTAGTGCATGGACAGAAAACCTACCCTACGATGGAAAAAGTTATGTTGGAATTACAGTAAAGGCTACGGATGCTGATCAGTTACCCATTGCCGATGATGAAGTAATACATGCAACTACTTCTCTTGGCGCGTTACTTGAATCTAATAGTACCACATTAGATGGAGAAGCAATTTTCTATCTAAAATCACCTACAGAAAAGGGTTCTGCAATTGTGGATGTTGTATATGGAAAAACTAAGAAATCTATCAAGATCAACTTTAATGATATCAATAAGAAAATAATACTGGGTCAAGTAATTAATGGTGATAACGGAAGTCCAATTCCTAATGCAAAGGTTATGATATATCCAGAAATAAATACAATCACAGATAGAAGTGGACATTACTTTATCCATACAGATATTCCTAAAGATAAAATAACAAAAGTAGAAATTGGAATTACGGAACCAAGCTATTATCCATATTCACATGAATTAGAATTACAATCCAATCAATCAACAATTCACAATACTAATCTATATGCCATTGCAGATGGTGTATTCTTTGATACCACAATTGTTCTTGATTCACATTCAAATGAACCAAGAACACACAAATTGATTGACAGATTGCAAAAGTTATTAGAATTTGCTGGTACAAAAGTCCATTCGATATATTTGGAAACTACTAATCTAAATTCTGATGATAGAATTACAATTATTAACAATATAAAAGACGAAGGGTATTACCTACAAATTAGACATAAGCCAATTAAGAATGGTGAACCAACTGTGGATGCTGCTCATAATCTTGGGAACCAAGGAACAGAGATGTTTCAAAAAAGGATATTAGAACAATTTAATCAAGACCTATTTCAAACGGCGACAGATACTATCCAAGATAGAGATACCCCAGTAATTCAACAGACCAACAAAATGGCTATGACACTTGAAATTGGAACCTTAAAATATCCGGAATCAACCCATTTAAGTGAGAGTTTGGTCATTTTTAAGGGGTTGTGGAAGCATTTTTCTCATTCCACAGAAATTGATGAAGAAAAAATGAATCGGTTTTTGTCTTACTTTATGGATTCTCAGGATATGTAAAATGAGAATATCCACCGAAATTACAAAACTGCAACTACATCATCCCTTTAAAATTGCGCGTCGTACAACTGATTCGTATCGGGAAGTTATTTCAGTTGAGATCGATGGTGGTATTGGTGAAGCATCACCAGCAAAGTTTTATGGTGAAACAGTTCAAACTGTTGAAAAGGTAGTCAATGGACTATCTGGATGTCTGGATGGAGATTTAGATGCTATTCAGGATATTCTATTTCAAATTGAACAAGATGTAACAGGTAATTATGCAGCAAAATCTGCAATTGATATGGCACTTCATGATAGATTTGGAAAAAAGTTGGGAATTCCTCTATATAAGTTGTGGGGATTAAATCCTGAGAAAACACCTATAACATCATTTACTATTGGCCTTGATGAACCAGATATAATGGTAGAAAAAGTTCACTTGGCAGAAGATTATCCAATTCTGAAGGTAAAACTTGGTAATCACAACGACTTTGATATACTTTCTAATATCAGAAGAGTAACTGACAAACCAATTTATGTGGATGCAAATACAGGTTGGAATCCACATGAAGCAGTTGAACATATAAACAGATTATCTGATTTTGGTGTAGTATTAGTTGAACAGCCTACAAAAGCAGATGATATTGACGGTTTAAAATATATACGAGATAATTCTAAGTTGCCAATTATCGCTGATGAAAGTGTGAAACGTGCTGAAGATATACCTATAGTTGCAGATGCTGTAGATGGAATTAATATAAAACTTATGAAATGTGGTGGATTACTTGAAGCAATGAAGATGATACATGTTGCACGTGTTCATGGAATGGTAATCATGATCGGGTGTATGATTGAATCATCAATTGGTATAACTGCTGCAGCACATTTAACTCCACTGGTTGATTATGCTGACTTAGATGGAAACCTGTTAATAAAGAATGATCCATACACAGGTGTAACACTAAAAAATGGAAAGTTGACACTTCCAAATAGTCCTGGTATCGGAATTGCAACAGTTGAAGAAATCTTAAATTGTTAGAAAGCTATTCTAATGGAGAAGAAAAATGGAAAATAAAAATCGAAATGTACTCATTACAGGTGGAACTGGTATATTAGGTAGTTCTGTAACCAAGACATTTCTGACTCAAGGAGATAATGTCGCTGTTACATACCTATTTGATTCGGAGGTAGAACGATTCAAAGAGTATAATCCAGAACTATACGATAATGTTACCTTCTTATATGCCAATGTAACTGAACAGGATGATATACAAAAGACAATTGACACCTTTCTTTCAAAATTCAACCAATTAGATATTTTGGTAAATATTGTGGGAGGGTTTATTGGAGGTATTCCAACCACAGAACTTGAGGAAGATAGGTGGGATTTCATGATGAACCTGAATCTTAAGACTGTTTTTCTCTGTTGTAAGGCAGTAATACCCCATATGACAGAACGTGGTTCAGGTAAAATTGTTAATGTTTCTGCACGAGCAGGACTTAAAGGGGAAGCGGGGATGAGTGCATATTGTGTATCTAAAGGCGGGGTTCGAACATTGACAGAATCATTAGGTGCTGAAGTCATGGATTCAGGTATCAATGTTAATTGTATTATGCCAAGTATAATGGATACACCTATGAATCGAGAGGCTATGCCAGATGAAGACCATTCACGATGGGTAAAAACAGATGAGGTTGCAGATGTAATTTGCTTTTTAGCTTCTGATGCTGCTGGAATTATTAATGGGGCAGCAATACCTTTGTATGGTAGAGCATGATGATATAAATATACATAAATCTTAAAACCTACTTTGTCATTCATTGACGGGTAGGTTTTTTATTTTACATATATTCATCAATTTTTATTCGATTGCTAAAAAAATAGGTTGATTTTGCCTAAAAAATAGGCACTTAATTTTATCTATGTTGATAACGATAATTGATAAACCTATGTAATGTCTGTAATTTTAGGTATTAAAATACTTGGCATTAAATTTGCTATAGAATTTGCAGGAAAGAGTTTTAAAATACCAATACTACATTTAAATGATTTAGAAAGGTTGCTTCATTAAAATGGAAACGGTCGCTAATAAGCAGAGCGTTTTAATTGTTGATAACGATACAGAGAGAATTCAGCAGTTTAATCAACTGTTGAATTCAAAACGTTATCCCGTAATCGCAACAGTCAGTATTGAAGACAATCTACCTAATATCATTATGAAAGAAAACCCAGATATCATTCTAATTGGTGTAGAGACACCAGATGAAAATATTATAGGAATTGTCGATTCCATTAGTACTAACAATCCTCGTCCTATTGTAATGTTTGCAAAGGATGAACGCTCTGAAACGATACGAAATGTGACCCGTGCAGGTGTTTCGGCTTATGCGGTTGGAAATCTTAGTGAAGAAAGAATGGTGACAATTATTAAGGCTGCAGTAGCACGGTTTACAGAATTCCAAGCACTACTACAAGAACTCGAAAAAACTAAAACAACACTCGAAGAAAGAAAAATCATTGAACGTGCTAAGGAAATTGTTTCCCAACAGAGAGGAACTTCTGAAGCAGAAGCTTACAAAGTTATGCGGAAAATGGCAATGGATCAAAGAAAACGACTTGCAGACATAGCAAAGGAGGTAATATCAATTGCTGAAGTATTTACAAATAAGAAATTTCAGCAATAATAATTGCTTCATACCATAAACTTCAATAGAGATTAGTTCATTCAACGTTGAATGAGTAATATCCACTTATATTAGTAATATTTTCAGCCAAAGTTGGCTGAATAAGGACATAGGTGTCCATATGATAAACCACTTTGTTTATCAATGGATGCCTTTTTTGTTTGAAGATCAAGAATTATTGGAATTAGGTTATTACATACCAAAATAGGAGTTGTATATGCGTCAAATTGAAATGAAAAAGTCGAAAATGAGTAATAAGAATGGAAGTGGAAAAAAACGATTAAAAATCCATCCAGCTGAACTACTCAAACAAAAGAAAAATGGTCTTGATGTAGTTGATGATATACCACACTTTATACAAAATGGATGGGAATCGATCCCTACCGATGAACGGGATAGGCTTAAGTATGTAGGTGTGTTTTATCGAAGGCAAACACCAGGGGCATTTATGATGCGTCTACGAATGACCAGTGGGAAGAGTAATTCTGAACAGTTTCGTGTAATTGTAAAAATCAGTGATTTACACGGTCCAGGATATGTAGATCTGACGACTCGCCAGCAAATTCAACTTCGTGGATTTACTATTGAGAATGTACAAACCATTTGGGATGAACTTGAAGAAGTCGGACTAAATTCACTACAAACTGGTTTCGATAATATTCGGGGTGTGACTGGATGTCCTGTCGCTGGATTGACACCAAATGAACTGTTTGATGCTTCTAAAATTGCACAGAAATATACAGAAATTATCGTAGGAAATAAAGAATTTACTGATATACCCAGAAAGTTCAATGTAGGTATCACTGGATGTCTCGACAATTGTACACATGCTGCTTCTCAAGATATCGCCTTGATCCCTGCTTTGAAGGATATAGACGGAGTAGAACATAAAGGATTCAATGTACTGGTAGGAGGAAAGATGGGTTCAGGAGGATTTACACCCGCTAAGGATCTTGATGCATTTGTATTACCTGAAAACGCAGCGGATCTGTGTGTTGAAATTACTCGGATCTTTCGTGATCACGGTTCACGAAGTGTCAGAAATAAATCCCGTTTTGCTTTTCTAATATTGGATTGGGGCATAGATAAATTTAGACAAAAATTAGAGACACGTTATGCAATGCCTCTTCATTCTGCTGGTAAAGACATGAGGGGAAAGAATAAAACCGATCATACTGGAATCTATGCCCAGAAACAGCAAGGTCTAAACTATGTAGGAGTTGTTGTACCTGTAGGTAGAATCACCACATCCCAGCTTGTTGATGTTGCTCGTATAGCGGATGAATACGGTTCAGGTGATATCAGATTAACACAAGGACAGAATCTGATTATTCCGAATGTCCGAGATGAGAAAATTGGGGATTTAACATCTGAACCCATATTACAAGAGTTGAGATATGATCCAACTGAAATCAACCGTGGCATGGTGAGTTGTACTGGAATGGATTACTGTCACTTCTCTCTAATCGAAACAAAAGAACGCGCAATGGAAGCAATCAAACATTTAGAAGCAAAATTGGATAATATTGAACCTTTGACAATACATTGGTCTGGATGTCCAAACGGATGTGGTAACCATATGGCAGCAGATATTGGTTTACTCGGTAAAAAAACGAAGATCAATGGTGTGGTAACCGATGCTGTGGATGTATTCTTAAAAGGTGATTCTGGGTCTAATCCAGAAACACCTCCAAAACTATTAGAAAATGTACCGTGTGACGATTTGCCTCATGTGTTGGAAGGACTTGTTCCTTATCTATCCCGGAGATGATAATTCAAGACTTCCATACTACTGTTTATCATAAAAAATGACTGTATAAACAACTACAACAAATCACTAATATTGGGTTAGAAGGAATGAATATAGTAGAAAAAAATAACAAAGCAACTAAAATCAAACTCTTTAGTCTCAAATCAATTCAAATGCGTACATTTCATATGACATGGTTTGCATTCTTCCTTGCATTTTTTGGATGGTTCGGAATTGCACCTCTTATGGCAATTGTACGCGAAAATCTAATGCTCACCCAAACACAAATTGGGAATACCATAATCGCATCAGTAGCTATAACTGTTTTGGTACGAATGTTAATAGGTCCCTTATGTGATCGAATCGGTCCACGAAAGGTATATACATGGTTACTTATTTTTGGATCTTTACCAGTAATGGGAATAGGTTTAGCTGATAATTACACAACCTTTCTCATTTTTAGACTTGCCATTGGAGCAATAGGAGCATCATTTGTAATAACACAACATCATACATCTATGATGTTTGCACCAAATTGTATAGGAACAGCGAATGCAACTACTGCGGGATGGGGTAACATGGGAGGTGGCGTAACCCAAATGGTAATGCCATTGATTCTTGCTGCATTCCTACATATAGGTGCAGATAAATTCATTGGATGGCGGTTGGCAATGATTGTTCCAGGTTTTGCATTATTTCTTACTGGAATCGCATACTATTATATTACTAAAGATACACCTGCTGGTAATTACTCTGATTTTCCTGCAAGAAACGATAAAGAACAATCCAAATCCACTGGTTTGACTACTTACATCAAAGTAATCAAGGACTATCGTGTTTGGGCACTTTTTGTCATTTATGCTGCATGTTTTGGTGTGGAACTTACTATAAATAATATCGCGGCATTATATTATATAGATAATTTTCAATTGACCTTGGGAACTGCAGGTATAATAGCCGGTTTATTCGGGACAATGAATATATTTGCCCGTTCAGTAGGGGGATTCTTTTCTGATTATTCAGCAAAAAAATATGGGCTTCGTGGACGAGTAATTTTTCTATTCATAGTTCTATTAGGTGAAGGTGTAATGCTTATGGTGTTTTCACAGATGCAAGTATTAATCTTTGCTGTTGGTACAATGATTCTATTTAGTTTATTTGTACAAATGTCAGAAGGAGCAACATTTGGAATCGTTCCATTTATTAACAAAGAGTCATTAGGGACAGTTGCTGGAATTGTTGGTGCAGGTGGTAATGCCGGCGCGGTGGCAGCAGGTTTTCTGTTTAGATCTGAAAGTATTTCCACATCACAAGCATTACTTTTTCTTAGTGTGATGGTTATTGTTGCTTCATTTGCTACACTATTAATTCGTTTCTCACCTGCAACCCAAACTGCTGAAAAAGAAGCGTTTGAGGCAGCGTTAATTGAAAGACGATTAAAAGAGGATACAGGAAACCTATAGTCTTTACTAAAATTAATCGCTCCGTTCTATCTCCCAAACTGAAATAACATGTTCTGTAATTAGAAAGAAAATGGTGATAACAATGGAAACTACATCTGGAAAAGCAGTATGTCCCTATTGTGGCGTCGGTTGTGTCATTCGACCTACTGTTGAGAAGAATATAATTACTAAAATATCTACTGATGAAAAGGATGCACCAAATTTTGGTATGCTCTGTCCAAAGGGGGCACTTCTAAAGGAAGTATATCAGAACCATGATGGAAGATTGGCATACCCAATGATTCGGGAAGATAAGAATGAACCGTTAAGAGAAGTAACATTGGAGGAAGCAATATTATTCACAGCAAATCGTCTGCAGGAAATTCAGTTAGATTATGGGAAGGATGCAATTGCACTCTACGGTTCAGGACAAATGGACACCGAAGCATCTTATGTGTATAACAAACTATTCAAAGGATTTCTTCGTACAAACAATGTAGATACAAACAGTAGACTCTGTATGTCATCCGCCGTGGCTGCATACATTCAGGCTTTTGGATCAGATGGACCACCTACATGTTATGACGATATTAATCATGCTGATGTATTTCTTATCATAGGTGCCAACATGATGGTCAATCATCCTGTGCTTTTTCAGATGATACGAAAACGACGATCTTCAGATCCGAATGCACGTATAATTTGCGTTGATCCGCGTCGGACTAAAACTGCTGAGTTTTCTGATATACATGTCCCTCTTGTCCCAGGTAGTGATGTTGCATTCTTGCAACTCATAGCCAAACGGTTGTTATCACTTGGGCGTTTTGATAAACGTTTCATTCAAAGAAGTACTGAAAATTATACTGCATATAGAAACCATTTAGAAAGTTTAACCGAAGATTCATTACTTTCAATTTGCGATATACATCCGGGACGAATAGACGAGATTATTGAGTATTTGTCAAAACCAAATCGACTTCTCAGTTTTTACTGTCAAGGCACAAATCAAAGTACCAGTGGAGTTGATAAGAACGCAGCTTTGATAAATCTTCATCTCCAGTTAGGTGAAATTGGAAAAGAGGGAGCAGGTCCATTTTCACTTACAGGACAAGCGAATGCAATGGGGGGAAGAGAGGTAGGTTATCTCTCTCATCAACTTCCTGGATATAGAGTTGTGTCTAATGAAATGCATAGGGCATATCTTGAGGGGGCATGGAGAATTCCACCGGGCAGTATTGATGAAAACCCAGGATTAACTGCTGTACCGATGTTCAACGCTGCAGCGAATGGAGATGTGAAGGCACTTTGGATAGCATGTACTAATCCAGCAGTTAGTATGCCTGATACAAAGATTGCTCAAGAAGGTTTGGAACGTGCCGAATTGGTTATTGTCCAAGATTGTTATCATCCTACTGAAACAACTGAATATGCTGATGTATTACTACCTGCAGCCCAGTGGGGAGAAAAACATGGTACCATGACAAACAGTGAACGACTGGTTATTCGAAGTGAAAAAATGCTGGATCCACCAGGGGTTGCTAAACCGGATTGGTGGATTTTCACACAAGTAGCAAAACTCATGGGATTCAAACAGGAATTTGATTACCGATCTCACGAGGATATATGGGATGAATATCGGCATCTAACAGGAGGAACACCTTGTGACCAATGGGGGATGACGAATGAGCGTCTAATAAATACATCATTGAGATGGCCATGTCCAAACACCCAACATCCCGGTACACCACGACGATTTACACGAAAAAAGTTCTTGACTCCATCAGGGAAGGCACAGTTTATGACACCTGTATATAAACCACCTAATGAAAATATTGATGAGGAATTTCCTTTAGAGTTGACTACCGGACGCGTTGCAAGTCAATGGCATACAAGAACTCGAACAAGTAAGGTTGCCCAATTGAATAAAATAGATCCAGTTCCATTTGTTGAAATACATCCTGAGGATGCATTGGAATACGGTGTGAACGATAAAGATTGGATATACCTTGTGGGAAGACGGGGAAAGTGTTATGCCGAAGCACGAGTCACAGAGACAATACGTCGCGGATTACTCTTTATGCCATTTCATTGGGGAGACCTATTCCATAAAGAAACAAATGTGAACTATGTAACCAATTCCAACTTTGATCCAAAATCAAAGCAACCAGAATTGAAATATTGTGCAGTACGGATAGAAAATAATGATGGAAAACCATCTAATGAATTATAACTGAAACCTATTAAATACCGTCATATTAATTTTGAAATCATTACTCAATATGTAAATCTGTTTCCTGAACAATACTATCATTCCATATTGGTTGTGTTTACATTTAGACAGGATTGACATAATATGATACATTTAGTATTGTATAAACATGCAATCTAAAAAAACAGATTTCACTTGACAAAATATCAGTTTCTATGGAATTATAGAATTGAATCTGACTAATACTTTATCTATATGCATACACCTAACTATTACCAGATCTTAGAAATAAAACGGAATGCTTCTACATCCCAAATTAAACAAGCTTTTCGTAGACTTGCCAAAAAATACCATCCCGATAAACTTGATAACAAATTTAGTTCGGATCAGGTTGATAATGCTAAGCGTATGTTCCGCGATGTATGTAATGCCTACGATGTTCTGCAGGATATTAAACGTAAGGCTGATTATGATAGAATTTTACAAAACATTGAACATCAAAAGAAATCTTACCAATCATATATTGAAAGACTTAAGACCATCAATCACGACCATGCCAATTTAGAAATGTTATTTCAGGCACTACTTCATAGAAATTATGAAACTGGCATAACAATATATGAACAATTGTGTAAAAAATATGAGAATAATGAAAAAAAATGGAGTATTGATAATTTCTTTAACTATGAGGACAGTAGGGACTGTGAATTCCTAATCGCTGAAGCATACCATAATCTTAGCTTGTCTAATGGAGATACATCCACTGACGAATGCTATCGTAGATTAGAACTTGCTATGAATATTTATGAATCTTTGTTATCTGCAGAAGGCGAACGTCCCTGTTTTAGACACTTCATAAAAGAAGTAAAAGAACGGTTAAAGAGAATCTACCTATATCATTTCAGTATTGAAGGTTATAAAAAAACAGGTGAAATACCAATATCAAAAATCATAGAATTAAATCTCTCCAAACGGGAAACGGCTTGGATGTATAAAAAAATTGCAGAATTCTATGTTGAAATAAGACTCATACCTGAAGCACGTGAAATGCTAATGATGGCATTTGACCTACAACCTAACCTTGCAGGAACAAAGAAGATATGTAAGGTTTTAAACATATCTAATTAACTTATCATCAATCTTCAATATATTATCATTAGACTATGTGGAGATATTAATGACACAATATACACCCTTGTTAATCCCTATTTTCATTATATTCGTCGTTGTACCGGCAATATATGTCATTGCTTATAGGAAAGGGTTTAGATGGATTTGTCCTAATTGTGGACAGCGTCAAACAGGCTGGTCGCATCAATGTCCAAGATGTGGGGTTGTTTTCAAGGAATGGAAAGAATAAAATAGTAGTGAGATAGATGAGCAATTGAGGAAAACCGTCATGCGAAAAGAGGTACGTTGGGAACGAATGTTCCCTGATGAATTAGAAGCTGCATTTGAGAAATGTCCAAGTGTGTATTTTACTTACGGTCTCTGTGAACCGCATGGACCACAAAATACTGTTGGACTTGATGCCTTAAAAGCACACGCAATTGCTTGTCGGACCGCCCTGACTTACGGTGGAATTGTTGCTCCACCTGACTATTGGCATATCCATGAACATGGAATGTATGCAAACTGGGCGCAGAAAAATGTGGGTGAGGGTCGGAGTTGGCTTACCGCTATGCCAGCATGGCAACATTTCAAGAATGTTTGCTACCATGTCAGAGCTGCAGATGCTCTTGGATTTCATGCAGCCATTTTCCTTACAGGACATTATGGTCCAAATTGGCAAGATCTCAAAACCCTTTTAAATCTTATTCAACCAAAATTTTCTATGAGATTATACGGTCTTCCAGATTTTGAAGCAAATCATATTGGGTTTAGCAAACAAGGAGACGGTGGAGACCATGCAGGTAGAGTAGAAACATCTCTATTATGGGCATTAGAGCCTGATTGTGTTGATGTCTCTCGAATGCCTGATCCGGAAACCCCAGGACCTCACTTTGCTATGGGTTCAAATGCTCATGATTCTGACCGACGTACTGGTGAACGAATGGTAAATGATGAAGTGGAATGGCTTGGAAAAAAAATGCAGGAATTACTTGAAGATTACACAAAACAGGATAATTCTGATCGAAAACCTGTGACATTTGAAGAAGTAGAGAATATATGGACAGAACAGGTCGCCCCCATACTTAAGACATTTGAAACAATGAAAAACACAGGTGAACCGCCACCAGAAGATTCACAATGGTTTGCTCAATGGAAAATACCTGAAATACCATAAGAGAGGATATAGCATGAACACTACAAATGGAGACTTTTTAACATCCTATCAAAAAGACGGATTCTTGACAGGTATCCCAATCGCAGATAATACTGAAACCACTTATTTTCGAAAAGAATACAATATTTTAGAGGATAAAGTTGGTGCAGAAAAATGCGAAATTGGACTCATAGATTGGCATTTTGATTATAAGTTCATTTGGGAACTTGCAATCCACGAGAAAATTGTAGATGTTATTGAAGAACTAATTGGTCCAGATGTCATGTTGTTAGCCACCCATTTCTTCTGTAAATATGGACCTAAAGAAAAATTTGTCGCTTGGCATCAGGATGTAACATATTGGGGACTGGAACCGCCAGATGCTGTTACTGCCTGGTATGCTATAGATGACAGTGACACTGGAAACGGATGTATGCAGGTAATTCCGGGTAGTCATCATCAAGGAATAAAAGAGCATGGTAAATCTAAACAGGAAGGAAATCTGTTGAGTATTAACCAGGAAGTTTCGGTTACAGAAGAAGATGCAAAAAGTGCTATTGATCTGGTGTTAAAAGCAGGGGAAATGTCTATCCATCACGGTCAAATAATCCATGGAAGTCTACCAAATCATTCTACGCGCCGACGATGTGGATTGACTATTCGCTATATCTCTCCATCTGTTAAACAAGCTGAAGATAATTCATTGAAGCGTCCTTGGAAACCAATCTTATTACGTGGCGAGGATCGGCACAATAATTTTGACATCGTACCAAACCCATTCCCATTTTGATTCCAAACATCTTACAATCTTGATACATAGTGTTTCTCCCATATATTAAGTAGTACTGTATGCCTTCACATATCTACGACACAATCATAATCGGTGCTGGTGGAATGGGGAGTGCTGCCACATACCATCTGGCAAAATCGGGTGCCGATATTCTCACTTTGGAACAGTTCCAACTTGGACATACACTTGGCAGCTCTCACGGTGAAAACCGAATTATTCGTTTCTTCTACGATAAACATTTTTATACAGAATTAATGATGACTGCTTATGAAGAGTGGCGTAATCTTGAATCTGCATCTGGTAAAAAACTCTTATATATTACAGGGAGTGTGAATATCGGTGAAAAAGGTCATCAATACGCAAAGTCTATTCGTACAAGTTTAGACATGGTAGATGTTAAATATGAAGAATGGGATAATTCACAACTTAAGGAACGATTTCCCCAGTTTAATGTTTCTGATGACATGGATATTCTCTGGCAACAAGACACAGGATTCCTCCATGCAAATGAGTGTGTTTCTACACATCTACAATTAGCCGAACAGATGGGAGCGAAAATCCATGAAAACACTAAAGTTACCTGTATAGATTGGCAAACTGATATCCCAACTGTATTTACTAAAGATCATAAATATAATGCACGAAAAATCGTAATTACAGCAGGGGCATGGACAACTTTACTACTAAAGGAACTTCATCTTCCATTAACCGTCACAAAACAACAAGTCTGCTATTATAAACCTACTGGAAATCTACTTTTTCATCCAGATCAATTCCCCGTATTTACAGAAATTACAAGTGATGAAGAATTTATATATGGTATGCCTTATTTCGGTGAAAATGGTGTAAAAGTTGCACGCCACGGAATGGGAAAAATTATCTCACCAGATTCTTTTGATCGTACTCCGGATCCTGATTACATACATCACATGGACGACTATTTAAGTAAACGGATACCTGATCTTGGTAAAACTTACAATGCTGAGGTTTGCCTTTACACTGAAACTCCAGACGAAGATTTCATTATTGATGCACTTCCTCAGTGTCCTAACGTACTTATTGCAGCAGGATTTTCTGGACATGGATTCAAATTCTGCTCTCTGGTAGGTCGAATCATGAGTGAATTAGTATTAACTGGTAAATCTACATTTGATATTAGTCACTTTCGTATAGGACGTTAGTCATTTATTGACCATAGGTTTTTATACTTTATTTTCAACAATTCCTGTGGGGTTCATGTCCTGTTAGGTGTAGTTCTATTTTCCATTCATTCTCAAGAGGGTAAATATATGAAGAAAGAAAAGTTCTTCCTAATCCTAAGCGGTTGTGCATCTGCATTAATAGGGATAGTTTATCCTTGCTATTTCGGTTTTACAAATTCACTTTTTCGTGTTGATATACCTGAATACAGGCCTGGACGATAACATCTTCAGGAATTTAATTCAGCAAATCGGATAAATGAGATCTTAGGTATGCTGGACTGGGTTATTCTAATTGTCACTTTCATCATAGTAGTATTGGTACTTGGTATTGTTGTCATATCACTCTTGATCTCTATTAGATGGAAAAAGCAAGTATCCATAGATACGGATGTCAATGAAGAAGATTGAAAGGATTACATGTAGTATCCACTGAAATGGAATTCTAATCAATCAGTATTCAGATAATTAGACTTTATATACAAAGCATGATACTATATCCCAACATTTTATCTTCAATAGTTTTAGTGTAAAACAGGAGTTCAAATAAAATGGAATTTGTACAGTTAACTGATGAACAACGTGAGGAATTTGAAGAAAACGGATACTTTATTGTCCGATCAGTACTTGATGAAAAAATGATTGCTCGGTTGACTGAAGCAGGGGACCGGATTGTCAAATCACGTGATACTGATGCACAATATGTACATATTCGGGATGGGTTAGTTCAAGATCCAGCATTTGCAGAATTGACATCTCAAACTAAAGCAATACCTTTGGTAATTCAATTGCTTGGAACCAATATCCATATAACTAATACGGCTCTCCTCTATAAACGCCCACAACCCCAAGAACCACCACAAGATCGAGGATGGCATCGTGATGTCGGTCTGCATTTAGACCTTGGACATAAAGACTGTCCACGAGTAGGACTTAAAGTAGGATACTGCTTAACTGATTTAAATACTCCAAATTCTGGTGCAACTCTATTTGTCCGTAAAAGTAATAAATTACGAGAACCTTTAGGTATTCCTGAAGGAGAAATTGATCCGGTTGAATCCTACGACGAGCCAATTCTACGGGCTGGTGATGCATACTTTTTTGAAAACCGTATTTATCATTCTGCCGGTCAAAATTACACTGATAAGACCGCTAAGATTGTCATTTACGGATATCATTATGCTTGGATCAAACCTGAAGGATACCTACTACATTATAATGACCGACAACAACCAGACGAAGATGTAGAAAGTTACGTTGACGACCTTGGCAAACAATTCCTTGGTGGAGGTGGAGGGGCAGCTGCACAATGGGCAGCTGAAAACAATCTAAAATTAGATCAAGCACCTCAAGTTATTACAATCTAATCCTGATTACTTTAATAGGATGGTTGCAGCGTCTAATCTCAATTATATTTGTAAGGTGTCTCTGTTTAAGATAATACCATTTCAATTAATTTTTGTTCCATTACCTATTGTTAGAAATGAAGCGGAATGTGGCACAAACTGGAAAGTTTATGCTACAAGAGAAACATTATATATCAGAAATGGTATAACTCATTTACTTAATCTTTCTAAAGTGGATGGTCTAAATCCACCAAATCAACGGTAAGAATATATAAGGCATTCCCCAGGTTTGATTTAAGAATTATTGTTTTAAAACTAAACCTAATTCAGTTGAAATCGCTTTATCCCAATCTGCAGTAAATACCCACCAATTAGTCATTTCAACATCCTCATACTGTATTCCATTCTTATATCCCGGCATATTCTGCATCCAGTAGATATACCATTGTGATTCAATAAATTGTGGTATATCTTCAGTATTCTCATTTAGCCAATGATACTTTAGATTAGCGTATGTATCAACATTTACTAACTTTTTCTCACCACTGTTATCTGGTGTCCAATCTTCTATATCACTTTCCACAAGTTTCATCGTATCGGTATAGTCGTAATGTTTTGTTGTGTTCGGTGGCATGTGTGTCCATCCAGCACGTCCTGTGATAAAGTTCCCATCATCATCTTGACCAACGAATTTCTTCCAAAAGAGATCTGTATTACCAAACTGTAAATGGTTGACATGACTCAAAATCGCTTCCAGTTGATGACCGTGATTATGTACTGCTTCAGCATGACTTCGTCTGAAATTCTGTCCATAAACAGTGTATGTAGAACCATAGACGGGTAGATCATCATTGTCTCGGTTGCTATTGGAAATATCTCCTGTAATAGGACTTGACATATTGGATTCCCACCAGTTTCTGAAATCTTCAGGTTTATGCATTGTAGGATCATAACAAGGAAAATCGGAATTTACACCACCCATCCAGATCCATATCTCTTTTACACCTAAATTATTAATGTAGTGCTCTATGTTGAACCGTTCAAATATCTTGTGGTAATCGGGTGAATATAAAGGTGAACCATCTTCTAAATGACTATTCACTTCACCTTTTGGTGTCTGTTCATAGATCGTGATGTATTCTACGACTCGATACCCGATGGATGGAACAGCAGATGGATTTTTATACCCTCTAAACCTTGTACCTTCCTCAAGCATAAACTTAATTCGTCTATCATAAACATCTATTTTCGTCTTCAGTTTCTCTATAGTAATCTCACCTAAATCCCAAAAATCTGGTGCTTTCGTTACGTCAAGATTAATACCATCTTTCGTTGGTAAGAATCTCATAATAACGACAGGAATTTCATAGAGATGTCCCGGAGCAGGAGTACTTAAATATGGGGCGATCTTTTCAAATACTGGTTGTTTTTCCATAGAATTGATATGTGGGGTAGCAATGATTAGTATTATGTGTAGGAGTATAATTATTCTCATTGTTTTGTAATTACGTGCATATTGCTATAAAAGATAATCCTCATAGACAAACCTGTCTATGAGGATTATCGGTATTAACATCGTAAGATCTAAATTAAGGTAATTAGTTAATGAAAACGGTATAGTTAGAAAACCTATTCAGAGGCTTTCGCTGGAAAAAGTGGTTTACCATCATCATCTACAATTCCCTCGACAGCAGCAACTAAGTCTTCGGTCTTGACTTTACCTTTTTCAACCTTGACGACGGCTTTATTTTCGTCATGTGAAACAGATACGACTTCTGTGACACCGGTAACCTTTGCAAGTGCATCCTGCACTTTACTTGTACAATTTCCTCACGTCATACCTGTTACAGTTAAACTAACTTCTTCAACTTCAGCTTTTGCCTCAGAGATGGTTGCTTCCTCTGGTGTATTCTCAGCTTCTTGTTGTTGATTGGCACAACCGATTACAAACAATAACATCAAGAAACTAATACAGACTTTATTAATCATAATCTAATCCTTAAACTCCTGTGTATGAATAAGCATAGTATTCTATGTGTTAATCAAAATTTGGAATTCAACAAAAAAAAAAGGGCGAGAAAACTCGCCCTAAACAGTGGTTAGTTAGCAAGTGATGCCGTAAAACGCGGATCTGCATCATCAATAGTTTTAATTAAATCATCGTTTGATACTTTACCCTTTTCAATTTTTACGACTACCAATTTTGTGTCTCTGCTAACACTGACAACCTCTGAGACCCCTGTGACCTTTTGTAGTGCATCCTGCACTATACCGGGACATGAGGCTCATGTCATGCCCTCCACCTGAAAAGTCACTTCCTGATAGGCAGAACTTGCTGGTTCCGCAGCTTTTAATGCTGTACCATCATCTGCTGCCATCGTTGTGGTTTCAGCCATTTCAGCCTGTTGGTTAACCATACCACAACCGCTCAGGATTGCAAAGGCCACGAGAGTAATCAGCGCATATTTCGCTATATACATCGTGATACCTCCTTTGTTTAAACATCTCCATTTTAACATATAAATAGTAAAAGTGCAAGTAAATAAATTAGGTGCGAGGAGAATTATGAGGAGAGATATTCATACGCAGGTTTGAAGTTCGGAGCATCTTTATCAATGCTTGGATAGACATGTTGATTCATTTCTTAGGACGTAAGAATTAATCAAGGGGAAGCAAGTGAGTCGGTGAATTACCCACGTCTTACAAGAGTTAGGGACATTTACATCTC
The DNA here is from genome assembly GCA_964652195.1 of uncultured bacterium. GTDB lineage: Bacteria > Poribacteria > WGA-4E > WGA-4E > WGA-3G > MSPOR6. Next base: position 30,482 of record CAZZBB010000056.1, read on the forward strand.
AACCGAATTGAAACTCCTTATTAATTATTTGACAGGTCTAAGTACGTGTAGGGGTCATAACCTGCCTCATCCATATCAATCGTTATAGCCCCCTCTGGAATAACGCGGTTTGATAGATCAACATGACCGGACTTCATACGTCTAATATGCTTTGTTACAGAACCGTCTGGGTTTGACCGTTTTTCATACTTAATGTAAACAGTGTTTGGAAAATGTAGATAGACTTTTCCATAGGCAGTACTTGCGCCCTCAAAACCACGTACCCCCTCTTTCCATGCCTTTATCTGAACGCGACTGAGTAATTCCAACCGCTTCATGATTGTAGGATTATTTCGGGTACGCTCATTGTACTGCTGGTGCCAAGAGGGTATGTAGTCGAAATCTGGCGGCACTTCGGGATAAGGACCAAAGCCAAAAGGTGATACAGGAACATCATCTACTTGTGCTTCTTCAGGTAAAGACGTATCCGCAGTATCGAGCATTTCGGAGGTATTATCTACTGGTGAAACAACCGTAGCGTCAGATATTTGTGGGTCACTGGTTTCAAGTGATTTTTCCGCTATATCAGAATCTACCAATGTGATATCAACTGTGTCCTGCTCATCGGGTATGTCATAATCATTCTTTAGTGAACGAATCATTTCATCGGTTTTTGCAACTCCGCTTCAATAGTGCGTTTAACATGCCAACTATAGAACCAGCAAGCACCGGCAACCACAAATAAGAGAACGAGACCAGCAAGAATTAATCTACTTGAAAGTAATTCACTCAACATAACTACCATTTACCATCTCCTTCATTCTGATATAAGAACTCGCATGAGGAATTTCACTAGTACGATATAATTACTATAGTTTGGGCAGTTTTTGTTCGGGCGGGAGCCCCCGCCCCTACGAGAGAGACAGGGTCGTAGGGTTGGGTTGCCCAACCCGTAAGCACGCGTGCGTTTTTTCTTCGTTCTGTGAAGATGCGAAACTCACAGAAAAATAGAAGAACCTTTGAAAACGCAACCTCTATGATACTGGAATTGTCCAAACTATAGTATAATTATAAAAAAACTTTTGTAAAGTTGACTTCAATAAATTACTATAACGTTAATTTATTTTGTGTATAAATTTCCTTTCAAGAGTTTCGATTCATAATTTAGCATGTGTCGAAAAACGGGAAAATGTTACACTTTTTGTCACATCGTGTGACATTTATTTTCGGTATAATTATGGCTTTCCTACCAGTACTGGACTGGGTTTATCTCCTTAAATATTGAAAAAAGTAAAATTTCAAAAATTCTCATTTTTGTGTTATTTCTCTGACCTCTTTTTTTCTGCATATTTTCACAAGTGTTAATATTTAACTGATTGACAGTTAATGGAATTTCAGGACAATGATTTACTGGATATATCACGGTGTTTACTTCAGATATATGTATACCTTTCTGATGCAGAATGTGTTTGAAATTATATTTATTCATAACATAATAAACCTTTATTGATTATGTATTCAATTATACACAAACCTATTCTAACATATATATAAAGAATTTTACAACTTTATTTTTCACGTATGTGAATTTAGATGTTCGTGTATATATTTTCTTCAATATTTTCTTTTAATTTTATGTGAATGTCAGATTTCTCTGGTGAAGTTTTCTGAATCCTCAAATCAACAGCCCAAAGAAATGTAAGAATCGGGGATCGGAATCCCCTCCCACAGAAGTAAAATACAAAAGAAAATACAGAAGAGAAGAAATGTTAGAGTAAGATGGGGGTTATTGACGAATTGTTGTCCCGTTGATATCGATGATACAAAAAGGATAACCACTTTCCTACTATAGTCTTAATAAAATCTCAAAACTGTCCAAACTATAGTATATAATAAGGAAGACTTAGAAATGATATGATTAAAGCTGAAGGATACCGAATAGATGCTAATTCTTAGGTTATGGTCTTCAATTTAAGAAGTGATGAATTATTCAGCTGTTGATATAGAATTCAGTTAATGTTTAGAATGGCATTTCAATTTGACTTGATACTTGAAGCCGTGTTTGGTGTATATCTTCACGGATCTTCTTTTTATCTGTTTCGGGTTGATGTCTATGTGCATCAAGGAATGGAAAAACTTTCTGTAATCGAATAAGTTGTTGTTGTATTGCTGCTGCTTTCTCAAACTGTAGTAGTGCAGCGGCACTGTTCCTTTTCTCAATCAAGTCTGTTTGTACTTTTTCATATTCTCCTTCAAGTAGATTCATTAAATTCACTATCATATCTCTATAAAATTCTTGGGTGATTAATTCAGCACATGGGGCATAACATCGTTTCATGTCATATTGTAGACATGCCCGATAACCCAGAGTCGGTTTGATTTTATCTTGGCATGTGCGTACCATAAATATCCGTTGTAATACATCAATAGCTTCATCGGTCCATCTTCTACTTGATAAGGGTCCAAAGTATTCTGCACTGTCTTCTTGAATTTCTGGAACTCTTTCCAGTCGTGGGTAATCTTCATCCATTGTAATTCTTATAAACCAAGTTTGTGTCCCCCATTTGAGAGCAGAATTATAGGAGGGTAGGTATTTCTTAATTAATCGTGCTTCCAGGAAGAGAGCTTCTTGCTCGGATTGACATATTTGATACTGTACGGATTCAGTCCAACGAATAAGACGTTTTATTTTTGATCTACGATTCTTGACATTATGTAAGTATGAGCGAACCCGTTTACGTAGACATTTCGCCTTACCGATATATAGGATTTTACCTGATGCTCCGTGGAATAGATATACCCCAGGATCAATTGGTGCATCTTCAACCATCTCTTTTGTCAACATTTAAGAATCCGAATAAGAAAAATTGTAGTTTTCTGAACTTTTATTTATTTGATAAGAAATCTGTGATAGTGGAATAATTAAGTCAATTTTGACACTAAAATTAGAATGAAGATTTATACTCATTACATTGACATAACATGAATATTCTGCTAAATTTTCTTGTAACCTATTGTTTGTATTTATATCGTTTTAGATTAAAATTAAATAGAAAATAATCTAATTCCTTGTAATCCGTATAACAGCAGTATTCTATAAGTATAATTACTGCTTTTAAATGACTACGATAATACTTCTAATATGGTTACAACCTTGGTCATTTTTTTAGATAAATCTCACTTTTTAGTATGATTTTGGAGTAGTTGTTAATGGATCAGTGGAAACCGAGTCTTGAACAGAAATCTCAATATGAAACTGAAGGATATTTTATTCTTCGTAATGTCATAGATAAAGATCTTGCTGCTGAATTACGGGGTGTATTACGTAATGTAATTATGCTACCTGAACCTGGGAAGTTTGTAGATCTTGACCCGATGAATCCTATGGAGGATACACCACATGGGAGAATTGCACGTTATCGTAAACTTGCTAATTTCTGTGTTCAGTCCCCGCTCATCTGGCACAATATCCATGCAGGTGAACAACTCCTAAATATTGCACGATATTTTCTTGGAGACGATATTATTGTTAAATACAATAGCTGCTTCTTAAAACCCGCACGAACTGGGAGTGCAACACCATGGCATCAGGATAATGGACTATGGCGGGATGGAGAGACTGAACCATTTAACTTCTGGATACCTCTTGAACCTGCAACACAGGAAAATGGTTGTATGCAGTTTATTCCGAAAAGTCATAAGACAGAGATAGTGGAACACGTGCTATATTCTGATAGCATTCATGGAGAACTGCCACATGAACGTGTAATAGAAATGATCAATAAAAATGGTGTGCAGCATATTGAATTAGATACTGGTGATGTGGTGTTTTGGCATAGCAATATGTGGCACTATAGTCCACCAAACACAAGCGATAAGAGTCGTATTGCTGTAGCAGGGGTATGGACTAACCCAGCAATATTTAGTAGGAGAGAACGTGGTATACCAAATTGTTATTGGGCAATGAAAAATGGAGAAATCTGCAAACAATTTCCACCAGAATCAATAACTATTGAGAACAAAGATCATCAACCCCTAAGACCTTTCCAAAGAGTATAGAAATAGGAATTGACGATAGTTAATATTCATATAGTGACATATAATCGGAGTTTCCAAAAGAGTTTGATATTGAACAGGGTTATTTAGTTTTAAGACTTCTCATTTTATGATGTTAACTGCGAGTTTAGGATTTGAAGCGTAATATTTCATCATATCAGCGATCCGTGTAGCTCCTGTGAACCGGAATACGGATAATGCTGTATTTCGCAATGCTG